>NZ_CP020921.1:0-307500 GCF_003057965.1 Thermodesulfobium acidiphilum | reverse complement strand
ACTCTGCCACGACGGCTTCTTTCCCCTCTGAGAAGATGTCTTTCTCTCCCATAACTTCAATCAGGTGAATCTTCTTGTACCTGGCTATACAAGAGCCTTCACTAAAATAAAAGCCACAATTGTAAATATTGGCGTTCTCTTTCAATGGGAAAGTGCCATATATATCTATTTTGTATTCTCTCGACATAAAACATAGCTGATCGAAATAATATGAAAGCCTATCGCTCACTTTTTTAATCGAACTCTTATAATATCCAGAAATAAAGGTCTCGGGAAAAACTAAAAGTTTCAAGTCGTTTTTGTTTGCTTCTAAGATAGCGCGCTTAGCCTTTTCAAAATTTTGATCAAAATCTCTCAATATGTCCATCTGGAAGAGCCCAAACCTCATTTGTCCACACATCCTTTTTCCATATACCATATATAGAGGTCCAAAACCCCAGGCGGCTTCCCAAAATCATCTGCGATTTGAAAAAAAACTTTCTCGAGATTAATATATGTTTTTTCAGTAATTGTTTTTGGAATATCATCAAGATAACCATATTCCTTCATAACTCTTAATATGTGTCTATCAAGGATCGCCACATTAAAGATTCCAACATTTCTAAGGAAGTGACTGGCTTCTTTCATCCCAAAACCCTTTACTTCCTTTACTAAAAAACTTCTCTTCTCAAAAGAATTAACTTTTGATTCCAAAAAATCCTTTAAAGATCCTAAAAGCCTTCTATTTTCCACAATAAACCTATAACGCGGATTCCAGAACCTATAGCCCAAATCCCTTAGAGAAGACTTTAATTCATCTTCGTTCATATACAAAAAACCCTCTTTAATCCTGTTCTGAATGAATATGCCACCCTTAGCAGAATAATTGGCAGTAAGAACGCAAAAACAAAGCTCCTGAAAAATTCTTTCTTCACTTCCAGAACCAATTTCTCTAAACTGAGAAATTCTTTGTTTAACTTGTTCTTCACATGAAGTTCCCTTTAGAAGATTTAATCTTTCTAAGAGTTTCAAATCGCTTTTTGCTTCTTATCTATGATGGTGGTGTCTTGAAATCTCTCCTAATTCAAACAAAAATCCTTCTTCCTTCATCTGTTCTATAGAACACTCGCTCTCCATTCCCTGTTCGCTATATTCACAGATTCTGTTTTCTATGTCTACGGTAAGCTTACCATCACTAATAGCATCTGCATGATACCACCACATAAAAATAGGCTTTTTATTATACTTTGAAAAGTATTCCTTTCCTACAAACGATACGATATATGGAGCCATAATCAAAAACTTTTTATCGACAGACTTAATAGCAGCAGCCAGATCCCCTTCTACATCAAGCTTGTTTTTCCAGAGATACTCCCTGGCCTCAAGGCCTTTGTCAAGCTTAAAAACCATATCCTCTTTATCTTGCTTTATTACATTTTGCCATAAAGCAAAGAAATCGTTCATCAATCACACCTCCAAAATATTGAAATCCAGCAAGAACTGAATATCATATTATACTATAATGTTTATATTGCTTTTTTAATACCTAAAACTAATTTTAAATGATAGTTCCTGGGAGGAAGAATGCTTGATATCAGTTTCGAAATAAAGGATAAAATTTTAGAAATTGTAAAAGGTGATATTACTTTGAGAAACACTGACGCAATAGTAAACGCAGCAAATAAATACCTACAACATGGAGGAGGCGTGGCCCTTGCAATTGTTAGAAGGGGTGGGGACATAATTCAGGCAGAAAGCAACATGATAATCAGAAATCAAGGCCCCATACCTACAGGAAAAGCAGTTTATACCAGCGCAGGAAATCTTAAATCAAAGTACGTAATCCACGTTGTAGGGCCAGACTATAACGAATACGCCCCTGACGCAGCAACAGAATTTCTAAAAATGTCTATAAACTCCTGTTTTGATCTTGCACTTAAACTAAGACTAAAGAGTATATCTGTTCCCGCAATATCTTCTGGCATATACGGCTTTCCAAAGGACAGGTGTGCTGACATTTTAATTCAAGAAACCTTTAAACACCTTGAAAAAAGAGAGTCGTTAAAAAGGGTCGAGTTCGTGTTGTTTGATGAAATTACTGCAGACATCTTTGCAAACACTGCAAAAAAGTATTTTGAAATATATAAGAACAAAAAATAAAATTATGGAAAACATTTTAAGTCTATTAAAGAATAGCCCATTTTCTGATTTAATTAGCAAAAGCTCAAACACTGAGATAAACTTTTTGGTTAAAAAATGGAAAACACTTAGTCTAAAACCTGAAAACAAAATCTCTTCTATAAATAATGAAATCCTCTATCAATTTAGAGGGCCTAATCACTTTGAAGTTGATGAGGTCATAAGCGCTGCCAGAGAAGGACTTTCTGAAATATCAAATATAGAGTGCTACAAGAGATTTGAAATGCTAACAAGATGTAAAAGGATAATTGAAGAAAACTTCGATCTCATAGCAAAAGTTATAGTGATGGATAGTTCAAAACCTATAAATCTAGCAAAAAGAGAAATAGAATCTACCCTGGAAAGACTTAGTTTCCTGAATCCTGACCTGTTTGCTCTAAAAGGAGAATACATACCATCTGGTATATTCGCTGAACTCGGTGATAGAAGCGTTATTACTCTTAGAGAGCCGTATGGCGTAGCAGTTCTTATAAGTCCATTCAATTTCCCATTTTTTCTTCATGCCTCCAAGCTTACAGCAGCCTTAATAGCAGGAAACTCAACAATATCCATACCCAGCGAACATACTCCTTTATCCGTACTACTCCTGGTAAAGATTTTCGAAATGGCAGGCTTTCCAAAGAATACCCTTACCACAATTGCCACTTCACAAACCCAAATAAAGGAGAGGATAGTTAACAATCAAGATATAGACCTTGTTTCGCTTACAGGATCGAGTAAAACTGGCGAAAGTGTAATTAGAAGTGCAGGAATAAAAAAACTTCACCTGGAATTGGGCGGCAAAGCATTCGGATTGGCCCTGAAGGATGCAAATCCTGAAAGAGTAGTAGAGTGCTGGTTTAACGGTACCTTAAAAAACGCCGGACAAAGGTGTGATGCCCTTAATGTAATACTAATACCAAAGGAGCTAGAAAAGTCTCTTCTGTCATTGATCCTGGACAGATTAAAAACAATAAAAAGAGTTGATCCGTTTAGAGAAGATTGTAATCTTGGTCCTTTAATCTCTTTATCCAGTGCAAACAGGCTTAAGAAGATGATAAAGGAGGCAATCGACCAGGATTGTGAAATAATACTTTCTGAAAGAATAATTAACTCCTATTTTCCTCCTCATATAATTAAAGTCTTTAATACACAGATAAAGCTTATGACTGAAGAGATATTTGGACCAATTTTCGTCTATTATATTTATAAAGATTTAGACGAGGCCATAAGTATAATAAATTCCTGTAAATATGGTCTGGATCTTGCAATATTTGGAGAGGATATAAACTATTTGATGAAATTGTCAAGAAGACTTAAAGCTGGTCAAATTCACATAAACGACTATCCCAGGCATGGAACAGGGTATTACCCTGTCGGGGGGGTAAAATCGTCCGGCACCGGCAGCAAAGAGGGAATATTTTACACCGTTCAAGAAATGAGTTACACAAAGGCAATAATACTAAAGGACTAAGAACTGTCCTTTGAGTCAAAATGACCTGCCTTTTTGAGATAGTGCATAACTATAGCTTTTAAGACTCCTGTAGCAGGTATAGCAAGGATTAAGCCCTCAATCCCAAAAAGCTGTTCGCCTGAAACCAGTGCTAGAATTATAAGGATGGGATGCACCTGAGCCTGCTTGCCCATTATCTTCGGACTTAATACATAGCTTTCAAACCAGTGTATGCACAGTATTACAATTACCACTTCGAGCGAAACCACCCACGACTGAGTAAGCCCAAGAAAAACTGCTGGCAAAGTAGTTGAAAGAGTTCCAAAAACCGGAATTACCGAAAGACATCCTGCAAGTACGCCTATTAATATAGCATATTGGATTTTTAGTATAACAAGAGCCAGAGTGGTTAATGTACCATTAATTAAACAAATCAGAAATTGTCCTCTTACAATTCTTTTTAAAACAAAATCTATATCAGTAGAGAGTTCAATAATCTCCTGTCTTTTATCGGGAGGGAATAGGGTCAAAAGGCCATTTTTTATATTTTCAAAATCAATTATCCAGAAAGCTGCAATCATGAATACAATAAATACATTTACTCCGATTCTCACAGATTCCATAAAAAAGGCCTTAAGAACCTTTGCGCTTTCGCTAAAAGATAAAGAATATGGGTGTGTGTGGATGTATTCCTGAGATAAAAAAATCCCATTAAACGAAGACCTTATGTCAATTGGAATAGAAAACGAATTCAAAAAATTCTGCAAGCTATTAAGATAGTTTTTAACATTTTCAAAGTAAAGGGGCAGGTTTCTTGCTATACTCTTCAGCTCATTTGAAAGTCCGAAAATAAGAACTATCCCTATGCTGCCCAGAAAGAAAAAGATTATGATATATGACAGAATAAGGGATATTACTCTGTTTTTCTGGAAGCGCAGTATCGCTTTGAAAAGGGGTTCTATTAGATAGGCAAGCAATAAAGAGATAAAAAAGAGTATCAAAATACCCTTGAAAATCCACAACACAAATAGAGACAATATTATAAAAAGCGCTATTAAAAAAACCTTTACCCTGGGGTATATCAGATATTCTTCTAATTTCAATATTGTCCTCTAAGATTCATTTAAAAATTTTGAAACCCTTTTTATAACAATATCTTTGCCCAGAGCATCTACAATCTCAAATAGTCCTGGCCCTACTTTCATCCCTGTCAATATAAGCCTCAGGGGATGAACGAGATCTTTAAAAGGCAAACTCAGAGAAGCTGCCATTTCTCTTGATCTGTTTTCCAGATCCATGTGAGATTCATAGTTATTGCCCACAAGCTCAAGAAATCTTTCTAAAAGCAAAAGGGTTGACTTATTTGACCTTATATTCTCTATTTGTGCAGGAGGCAATTCAGGATCTACAAAGAAATACCTTGTTGTATTTACCAGATCCACTAAAGTCTTTGCCCTGACTTTGCCAAGATTTATCGCCCTCAGGGTAAAGTCGTCCTTTACAACTTTTATTTTAGCCCTTTCATAAAATGGCTTCGCAAGTTCAAACAATCTGGAATCGTCCATATTTTTTATGTATTGAGAATTCATCCACTCTAACCTCTTTATGTCAAATACCGCAGGATTAGAGTTGAGTTTCGCAAGACAAAACATAGAAATTAGCTCATTCCTTGAAAATATCTCCTGTCCTTCCTTTGGTGTCCAACCAAGGAGCGACAGAAAGTTAAAGAGGGCGTCAGAAAGATATCCCATTTCCCTATATTCCAGCACGCTCGCTGCACCGTGCCTTTTGGAAAGTTTCGTCTTATCGGGTCCCAGAAGAAGTGGTATGTGTGCAAATTTTGGGAGTTCTCTGTTGAAAGCCTTATAAATAATCATTTGTTTAAACGTGTTTGTAAGGTGATCGTCACCCCTTATCACGTGAGTAATGTTCATATCTATGTCATCTACAACCACAGCAAAATTATAGGTAGGATAATTGTCTGATTTCATTATTACCATATCCCCACCCAAACTTTCGTTCGAACAGGACACCTCACCCTTTACAGCATCGCGCAAAAATGATTTTCCATCAGGAATCCTGATCCTGAGAGCAGGTTTGATACCCTTTGCCCTTAACTCTCTCTTTTGTTCTTCGCTAAGATCCCTGCACCTACCGTCATACTTTGGGGGCCTACCCATCTTTGCCATCATCTCTCGTCTTTCCTTAAGCTCCTCTGGAGTACAAAAGCACTCATAAGCTATTCCCTTTTTAAGGAGTTCATTTGCCTTTTCCCTGTATAAATCCAGTCTTTTTGACTGATAATATGGTCCCTCATCCCACTCTATCCCCAACCACTTTAAACTTTCCAGGATAATTGCTTCGTACTCTTTCGATGACCTTTCCGTATCAGTGTCCTCTATTCTTAAGATAAATTTACCATCAAGCCGTCTTGCAAAAAGATAGTTAAAAAGCGCAGTGTGCGCCCCTCCAATATGAAGCGCACCTGTAGGAGATGGAGCAAAACGAACTCTTACCATTAAGTTCTCCTTTCATAAACGCTGTGAATATGGTAAAAAAATATATAAGTTTATTATAAGCGATATTTTAATTTATTAGCAATTTTAAAAATTAAGCAAATTAGAATTTATTTTGTATAATGTTTAAGTTTTCTAGAAATAACTTTAGGAGGGCATGCTGAAAAAAGAAGTATTCTCATCGATTAATAACCAGAAAATATTAAACTCCTTGAGATCAAGAATTAGTGCTTCTTTAATGAAAATCAATCTTACGCTAAACGAAGGAGCATTTGTCTTTATCGTTCTGTTTTTCCTCACCTTTTATATTATTATTGTGCCATTTGGGGCAGGACTTGACCCATCCTGGCAGTTTGCAATGAACTATGCATTTGAACACGGCTTAATATTTGGAAAGGATATTATTTTTACATATGGACCTCTTGGTTTTCTGGCAACTCCCGGCCCGATGTATCTACCCCTGATCTTTGCAAATCCAATACTTATACTGATAAACTCATACATGATATTGTCGTTTATATTTCTCGTTAAACTAAGCAGCAACGAGCGCACGATAAAAAGATATTCAGGCTACCTTCTCACATATATCCTGATCCTGATCTTAAACGATCACAACTACGTAAGATCCCTTGATTTAGACCTTATATTTACGAGTCTAAATCTTTCATTTCTCTTTTACCGCACGAAAAAGTCTGTTTATCTATTGATGAGCGCACCTCTTCTGGTTCTAAGCTTTCTTTACAAGTTTGGAACCTTTGCAATGTGCGCTGCCATATATCTAATATGCTATTCTATAGCGATCAGGAGCCGCCGCTTTAAGCTCCTATTGTCTTATGTTCTTCTCATCGTCCTTCTTTTCGCTCCCTTTTACCTTTATTTCTTTAAAAATTTCTCAAACCTTATAGACTTCACGCGTGGTTATCTTGAGCTCTCATACGGCTACTTCGCAGCCTCATCCTCATATCCTTCTATCCACAAAAACGCCTTTGCTATTGTATTTCTTCCGATTGCCTTTCTTACATTTTATCTCATAAAGAATAAAGAGTTTAGGGTATTTTTAGTCTCATTAATCCCATTTTTCTGGCTGGTCGCAAAGTATTCATTTTGCATAGAGGGACCCTGGTTTTCAGGATTTTTTACCACTGTATTTTTGGGCTTTTCAATCTTTACAATTATCGTTTCAGAAAATAAAGAAATTGTACCGTTTCTAAAAAGACTTATATTGTCCTGGTTTATAATGCTTATCTTCCTGATCTCATCAAACTCGATAATGCCAAATTACTATTCAAACCTTCTTGGGAGCATCTCAAACAGTCTGGACTTTAAGTATTTCAACGTAGCAAATCTAAATGCAATGACAAACAATGCAAAAGTTCAAACTGCAAAAAATCTTGAAATAGACACCCTGCCAGAAAAGATCGAAGGGAGAATTGGAAGGGCATCGGTAGACACATACCCCTGGGAATCATCTCTTGTTTTTGTCAACCATTTAAACTGGGATCCGAGACCTGTCTTTCAATCGTATACGGACTACACGCCCTGGCTTGACAGTCAAAACGATACCTTTTTGCGATCAGATAGGGCACCAGAATATTACATCTGGTACAGATCTGACAACAATCCTCCCTTTCAGAGTTTTAGAGGGGGCATGCTCTTAAACGACGATCCAAAAACCGTATTAGATATCTTTAGAAATTACTCTATGATAGAAAGAGAAAAGAGGTTTACCCTCCTTAAGAGAAGCACATCCTATTCAATCTCTGAACCCACAATCATAGGCCAATCTGAAGCCAGCTGGAACACGTGGATCAGTGTTCCCATAAGTGGATCGAAGAAAGATATAGTTCTTGCAAAGATCTACATAAAGAAGAACATCTTTGGCTTAATTAAACGCATATTATATAAAGAAGAACCAATCGAAATCGAATACAGGGATATAAATGGCAATATTCATAAGTTTCGTCTTCTCCCTGACAACGCAGTAGAAGGCGTCTGGATAAGTCCTCTGCCAGCAGGCATCAACGAAAAGGATTACTTCATGAGTGCAGTACCTATAGAGTCATTTAGATTAACCACCCAGGATCAGCTACTATACAGCAACAAGATTAAATTGGTTTGGGGAAAGATAGACGTATATAACGACAGGTTAATAAAATTAGCTCACTAAGAAGTAAGTTTTACCAGGTTTATGCTTCTGGTTCTGGGACCATCTGCCTCCACAAAGAATATTCCCTGCCATCTGCCCAGTTTCAGATTTCCACTCTCTACAGGAACCATTACTGATGAGCCAATAAGAGTAGAGATGACGTGTGCGTCGGAATTTCCCTCAAGATGCCTGAACTTTATGCCTTCAGGGAGATGAAGCTTGAGAAAGCTCTCAATGTCAAGGGCTACATCATGATCTGCTGCTTCGTTTATGGTAATTGCAGCAGTTGTGTGAGGCACGTAGCAAAGAAGAGCCCCGTTGTAGTCGCCATAAAATTCCTTTAGAGCGCTGTCTATCATAGAAGTAACGTCTATTAATTGGAGTCTTTTTGAGGTCTTCAGACTCACTGATTCAATCAAATATCACCTCATATGTCATATAAAGAGGTAATTAGAAAAGGGCCGCTCTTGAGCAGCCCTTTGGGATTTTTTACCAGGAAGAGCACGATGTCCCTGTGCCAGCACTCGTGCAAGAAATAGTACCATCAGTAGAATCATAACTAAGCGTATAAGTATAAGTCGTTCCTCCTGCAGCAACAGATATCCCATTAGCTGTATAAGTAATTCCACCTTGAGCCTTTGCTTGACCCTCAACCGTGGCAAGGTCTGGCGCATAAGTTCCGTATTGTCCATAATACAGAGCAGATGCACCCCTCAAAGCAGCAAGCGCGCCCTTTGCTGATGCGTCAGCGGCGTTCTTAGTAAGGTTTTGATATAGCGGAAATGCAACTGCAGCAAGTATGCCTATAATGACAATAACTACCAAAAGTTCGATCAACGTAAAGCCTTTCTTGTCCCTTAAACTCTTTCTTGGTGAGCTTAACATTGTAACCCCTCCTTAAATTAGATTTGAAATTAATTATAGAGCAAATAAAAAAATTATCAACTAAAAGTTCTTTCACCTCCTTAAAAAATGTTATGTCAGTCTTATTATCGGCACGAGTAAAGCAAATTCTTAAACCATAAAACTATTTTACAATTGCCTGATACAGGCTAAATATAGGCAGATACATTGCTATTACAATAAATCCTACAATACCACCTATTATCACTATCATAGCAGGTTCCAGCATGCTTGACAGAGCCTTTACAGTGGTCTCCACCTCGTCGTCGTAGTAATCGGCAGACTTGTCCAACATTTCGTCAAGGTGTCCTGTTTCCTCACCTATTGCTATCATCTCTACCAACACCATGGGAAACTTATCGGTCTTTCTCATGGAATCAGCAATTGTCTGGCCTCTTTTAACCGAGTCGTGTACAAATCTTATTCCCTTTTTTAGTACCACGCTCATCAGTATACCCTCAATTATCTCAAGAGAAGTTAATATTGGCACGCCGCTTCTTGTCATTGAGCCAAATGTCCTTGCAAACCTGGAACACTCTATTTTCATGTAAAGGGGGCCAAAAATAGGAAGTCTGAACACCATCAGATCAAACATCTCTCTGCCAACAGGATTACTAAGGAGTTTTATAAATAAGAAAACTCCTCCAATAATAACCAGAACTATCCAGATAAAATTATGTATCATAAATTGACTAGCATTTACTATTATCAAAGTCATAAGAGGAAGCTTCGCCCCCAAACCCGTAAGAAAGCCTGCAAACATAGGAACTATAAACATCAGCAAAAATGCAGTTAGCGCCAAGGCAATGGTTAAGACAAATATTGGGTAACTTACGGCCTGCTTTATCTGATTTCTAAGAGCCATCTCCTTTTCCAGATAGCTTGCAATCCTTGCGAGTATCACGTCAAGGGATCCAGATGCCTCACCTGCCCTTATCAGACTGGTATAGAGCTTGTTAAAAACGTTGCTATGCCTCTCAAGAGCTCTTGCAAGGCTTTCTCCTCCTTCTACTCTCTTCAGGACATCGTCAATAATGTCTCTGAAAGCCTTTTTCTTGGTTTGAGACTTCAGGGTGTTTAGCGTCCTTGTGATTGGAACTCCTGCCGCTACCAGCGTAGCAAACTGTCTTGAAAATATAGCAAGCTCTTTGTGAGTAACTCTGTTAAAGATAGGGATATTAAAGGATGCCCTTTTCTCTTCTATTGGCAATTTGGTATCTTTAGATTCGTCTTTGATCTCCTTTACTTCGACTATAAGAAATCCCTTGTTTCTAAGATCATTTTTTAAAACTGGAAGAGATATGGCATCCGTAGTTCCTGTAACCAGTTTCCCCTTAGAGTCTCTAACTCTATAAAAGAAGTTAGGCATTACAATCTCCCAACCAGGCGCATAAACTCTTCCTTATTTACTGCTACTGTAAAGGCATCTTCAAAAGCTACCTTGCCACGAAGTACCAGGTCTTTTAGAGAGGCATCTAATTGCTGCATGCCGTATCTTCCAGAAGTCTGTATTACACTATAAAGTTGAGATGTCTTACCCTCCCTGATAAGGTTTCTTACAGCAGGAGTCGCGATCATAACCTCTGTCGCTACCACTCTACCGCCCCCAATCTTTGGCAAAAGAGCCTGAGATACAACTCCTTGAAGAGCTGTTGAAAGCTGCGTTCTTATTTGCTGCTGTTGATTGGTAGGAAATACGTCTATAATCCTGTCTATAGTTTGTGGAGCATCGTTCGTATGAAGGGTTGAAAACACCAAATGCCCCGTCTCTGCAGCAGTAATAGCAGCAGCTATTGTTTCAAGGTCTCTCATCTCACCCACCAAAATTACATCTGGGTCCTCTCGTAGAGATGCTCTGACAGCTCTGGCAAAAGATTTGGTGTCGTTTCCAACTTCTCTTTGATCTACTATAGACTTCTTGTGAGAGTGAAGGTATTCAATAGGGTCTTCAATAGTAATAATGTGAGACTCCCTTGTTCTATTAATTATATTTATAAGGGAGGCAAGCGTGGTAGACTTTCCTGAGCCAGTAGGGCCAGTTACCAGCACAAGGCCTCTTACCAGCTTGGCAAACTCAGCAATTACAGGAGGAAGTCCCAGAGTTTCCAGACTTGGGATCTCCCATGGTATCAGCCTGAGCGCTGCGCCCCAAACGCCTCTTTGCTTAAACACGTTTACCCTGAATCTACCTATTCCAGATATGCCGTAGGAGAAGTCAATATCCAATTCTTCCTCTATCTTTTTTTTCTGATAGTCTGAAAGCATAGAGAATATAAGTTCAAATGCAATTTTTGGAGTAATATTGCCATATTCTTCCAATTTTATTAACTTGCCCTCTCTTCTTATCACAGGGGGTATGCCCACAGATATGTGAATGTCGCTCGCATTCATTTGAGTGGCCTTTTCAAGAATTTCAGTTATTTCCATATTCCCTCCTACTCTTCAGTAAATATCTTCTTCACAATTTCCTGAGGCGTGGTAATCCCCCTAAATATTAGATCCACTCCATTCTCCCTCATTGTTCTCATACCTCCCCTAATGGCTGCACTCTTTATCTCTTTAGAAGGGGCCCTAGACATAACAAGAGATCTTACCTCATCGTTTACCACCAAAAGCTCGGGTACAACAATCCTGCCCTTGTATCCCGTTCCAAAACAAGCACTGCAGCCTGTTCCTTCAAAATATGTAACCTCTCCAACAGGGCCAAAGCCGAAACCCCCAGGAGATATCCCCAGGGCTATCTTCATATCCTCTGGCATCGGTACCTCTCTTACACATTCAGCACAAACTTTTCTTACAAGCCTTTGTGCTAGAATACAAAGGGTGCTGGATGCAAGCAAAAAAGGCTCTACATCCATATCCATAAGCCTTGGAAATGCGCTGGCAGCGTCATTTGTGTGGAGAGTGCTAAGAACAAGATGCCCTGTCATTGCAGCCCTAACGGCTATTTCTGCAGTTTCAGAATCTCTGATCTCACCAACCATTATAATGTCAGGATCCTGCCTTAAAAAAGATCTTAATAAAGTTGCAAAGGTAAGGTTTATCTGAGGGTTTACTTGTGACTGGGTTATACCAGGAATATAAAATTCCACAGGATCTTCAGCGGTCAATATGTTAACATCTTCTCTGTTAAGAAGGCTAAGAGCGGAGTAGAGCGTAGTAGACTTTCCTGAGCCAGTAGGACCAGTTACAAATATTATGCCATAAGGCTTTTGTAATATTTGCTTAAAAGTCTTTAGCTCCCTTTCAGGAAATCCCAATGCCTCCAGGTCCATTGCAACTGCCTTTTTGTCAAATATTCTAAGCACAACCTTCTCGCCCTGAGTACAGGGCATAATTGATACCCTCATGTCTATCTCTTTGTTTGCGACGTTCAGGTGCATCCTGCCATCTTGAGGTCTTCTTCTCTCAGATATATCAAGGCTTGAGAGTATTTTTATCCTTGAGACTATGGCAGGCCCAATTGACTTTGGAAATTCAGATATCTTTAATAGAGAACCATCAATCCTATATCTTAAAACAATTTTGTCTTCGTATGGCTCAATATGAACGTCAGAAGCCCTCTTTAGAACTGCCTCCTCTACAATTGTATCTACCAGATTTATCACCGAATCTTCTTCGGTATAAATAAGGGACTCTTTTTGAAGCTGGGGCTCAGAATAATAGCTGTGCGCTTCAGCATCAGACTCCTTACCAAAGATCGTCTCTTCTTTCTTCTTAAAGCTTATCTCCCCGGAGATATATCTGGAAAAATCACTTGCAAGAATTATAGCGGGTTCAACCTGTGTCTTTGTAATCATACGAACGTCATCGATTGTAGAAAGATCCTGCGGATTTACCATACCAAGTAAAAGGTTATTTCCTTTTAGTGCAAGGGGCAAAATTTTTCTTTGTTTTATAAAATCAGATGACAAAAGTTGCAAGGCCTTCTCGTCTAATGGAGTCTCCTGAATCCTTATTATCTTAAAGCCGTAGATATTCTCTAACTTCTGAACGATCTGTTGTGTCAAAAGTCCTTTATTTTCAAGAACATCAAGCAATGGCATATCAGAAGTCTCCAGTTCATAGAACACGTCATTTACAGCTTCTTCTGTTAAAAGGCCATCATCAAAAAGTTTAGCAATTATTTTCGCTTCTTTAGGTCTTTTTGCACTCTCTACCGTCAAAGCCCTCACCAGCTTAAAAGTATTTATTGTTATTATATACTAAAATATCCCCAAAACTTTAAATTAAATATATTTCCCTTAATTTATTGTAAAAATTATATAATATAATCTGATAAAATAACAGGAGGTATTATGAACGATCTATTAATAGAAAACGCATCAATACTGGATGTAAAATCAGGAAAAGTTTTAGAAGGCTCAAACATATATATTTCAAACGGCACAATAGCCGGCATAAACGTGAATAAAGATTGTCTTCAAAAAGTAAATTTGAATGACAATTTAGTAATTCCAGGCCTTATAAACGCACATACTCACGCTGCCATGACCCTTCTTAGAAGCTATGCGGATGACCTGACTTTAATAGACTGGCTTACCAATTACATATGGCCAAAAGAAGCACAAATCATAAATCCTGAAACTGTTTACTTAGGAGCTCTCATTGCCTGTTATGAAATGGCAAAGAATGGCATTACCACATTTGTAGATATGTATTTTTACGAAGATATGGTAGCAAGCGCAGCTGAAGAAATTGGGCTAAGAGCTCTAATTGGAGAGGGAGTGCTAAGCGTTCCCACCCCTCATGCAAAGGGCCAAAAACAGGGAATAGAAAATACAAAAAAGCTGATAGAAAAATACAAAGATAGCGATCTGATATCTCCTATTGTCACACCACATGCCCCATATACTTGTTCAGACGAACTATTAAGGGAATTAACACAAATAGCTTTAGAAGAAAATATTCCTCTTCACATTCACTTATCTGAATCTGAAAAAGAATTTTTAGACATGCAAAGAGAAAAAAATCTAACCCCAACAAAATATCTTGAAAAACTAGAGGTTTTCAGGGCAAAAACCTTTGTTGCCCATGCAAATTATTTAACCGATATGGATATCTCTATTCTAAAAAATCACAATGTTAGTGTAGCACACTGTCCTGAGAGCAACGCAAAATTGGCTAGCGGCATATGCCCTGTGCCAAAACTCCTTGAGTCTGGAGTAAACGTAGCTCTTGGCACAGACGGAGCAGCAAGCAATAACAACCTCAATATTTTTGGGGAAATGGATTTTGCTCTCAAGCTTCAAAAAATATTCAGCAAAAATCCTCAAACCCTAAAAGCTCTTGATGCGCTTCAGATGGCTACCTCAATGGGCGCAAGGGCAATATTTAAAGATGATATTGGCAGTATCGAAGTAGGCAAGAAAGCTGATTTTCTTGTGATAGATAGGGAAAACCCATCAATGATTCCAGGACACAACCCTGTAAGCGATCTGGTTTATAGTGCTACGCCTGACTGCATATTGAGCGTTTGCGTAAACGGCAGATGGATAATAAAAAATAAAATAGAACAGTTCGATAAAGAAAAGATAATAAAGCTTACGAAAAAACTTTTGAAGAAGTATTTTTCATAAAAAACTCTTTGAAAACATATATAATGGGATTCGCAGGGTAAAGATCTTCTATATCGCGTAAAAATATTTTTGCATCGTTATATTGATGCATACGAATATTGTAGTTTACCAGAGTAACTAATGTCAAAAGAGAATCCGGGCTCGTCTCGTATAAGAGCTTGGCATACTTAAAAGAATTTCTACAGCCTTCATATGTGCATGATATATCAAGCAAGCCTATTATCGGTTCTTCGAAAAAGGGATGAAATTCGAGAGATTTCAAAAAGTATAACTTAGCCTCAGGATAATTTCTCTTTAGCTTATATGCCTCTCCTAAATAATAATACAAGACGGGATCGTTTGGAAACAGGCTTAAACCTAAAAAAGATGTTCTTTCTATAGAACTGGCCATCTCAAATCTTATAGCTTCATCTGATTTAGGCAAACTTTTAGCAATGAGAAGATATTTATCGTCAAGGGCAGGATAAGAGTAATAATCATATGGGTAAAAGGATAATGCATTTGTACCCATTATAACCTTTTGGAAATTGTTCTTTATCTTATAGATTCCATTATCGATGTTATAATAAACGCCCATATACAAAAAAAGAGAGAAACAAGCTACAGAAATAACCAAAGGAAAGATGTCTAACCTAATCTCTTTTCCTTTAAAGGGCAAATTCGTAAGCCCAAGAGCCAGAAAGAGGAAGAAAAGAAGCGATACGCTTAATACAAAAAAGTTAAAAAAAAGATAAATTAGAGTAGCACAAAACCCAAAAAGCGCTATCAGATTCAATTTGTTCTCGTAAACAGAAAGATAATTCCCATAGAGTGCAAAAATTATTAGAATTGTAAATGAAACAAATAATGGAATTCCACCCAGTGCCAAGAATTCCAGAAACTCGTTGTGAGGAACATCAACAAAAGTCATATTTTTCGTACTCCAGTGAAAAAAGCTATTTGACATATCAAAAAATCTAGACGAGATAGGATAATAATTTGCGAGACCATACCCTGTAAGAGGCTTTTCTAAAAACATATCTATTGACGCCTTCCACATTGTAATTCTTTGAGAAAGAGATTCGTCCTCTACACGCCCAACCTGCCTGCTAAATCCCATTTCATACCAGCCAGGATTCGTATAAGGAGTAGCAAAAAACAATGCTATAGAAATAAGAATCCCAATAGCTAAAAGTGCACTTACTCTTTTAGAGCTTAAAATCTCTTTATTTAAAAGGAACAAAAGTACAAAAAACAACATAAAAAATCCAAAAATATTAGCCCTTGAATATGTCAATAAAAGCTCAAAAAACGATATTACAAAAATTACACAAAACAAAGGGATAAATCTTTTATAAATGTAAATAAAACAAAAAGTCGAAAGACAAATAACAGATAAAAATACTGCATAATCATTTGGTTGCCCAAAAAAGGTAGAAAGCCTACCTGGATAACCTTCAAGGTTTAGAAAATCAAAATTAGAATACTCGCATAAACCGTATAGGAGAGGGATTATAGAAGATAAAACGATACTGAAAAATATTTTAAACAAGTCCTTCTCTTTAAATCTCTGTTGGACAATAAGCCAGACAAAACTGAAGAAAATCAGGTAAAAAAGTAATCCTGTAAGTCTCGCACTCTGTCCTAAAATAGCATAAACCTTAGAAGGAGCTATAAAAACTGAAAGTAAAAGAGAAAGTATGAAAAACAAAATCAGAAAAAATGTTATCACAGGAACGCCTTTGACTCTTTTTATAGAGTATAAAGAAAAAAAGGTACAAAATAAAGAAATTAGAACCAATTTCGGCACAGAAAAGGACTGAGTTATGTTCCATGGGTAAAAAATTACCACTGGATAAATGAAAATTACTAAAGAAAGCAAAAGAACTATTTTGTCAGAAGAAGGTTTATTAAATTTTGACTCAAAATTATAGATATTCGACGTCGTCTTCCTCTAAGTATTCTCCCTGCCATATCTCCAATATTTGAGCGCTTATTTTGCCAGGATTTGATATCTTGTGAGGTGTGGATTTTGGTATCAAGATACTATCTCCTCTGTGATAGAAACCTTTCTTTCCATCCTTTTCTATTTCTACGGCACCTGAAAGTATTATCCAGTTTTCAGACCTGTGATGATGCAATTGAAGTAGTATCTCCTTCTTTGGAAGAAGAAGTACCTGATAGATTAAAAAACTATCTCCCCTGCTTATGAGGGTTTTTTGACCCCAAAATCTATAAACGGTTCTGTGGATCTGGCTCTCTTCTCTACCTTGTTCTTTAAGAGCGTCAAAAGCGTCCTTTACGTATTGTGAGCTACCTCTTTTACAGACCAAAATTGCATCATCAGCATCAACAACTATTAAATCTTCCAGATCTATCCCGACCATAAGTTTGCCGGTACTATACATAAAGGAGTTCTTGCAATGTAGCGCAAGCACGTCTCCTGTAGTAACATTTCCATCTTTATTCTTTCTAGCAACGTCATACAGCGAGTCCCAACTCCCCAAATCACTCCACTCAAACCCGGATGGGATCACCACACCCAGCTTAGACTTCTCCATTACCGCCTTGTCTACAGGGATTGAGGGCAAAGAAGAATAAATCTTTTCAGGATCTCTTTCAAATTTGTCATCAAACAGGCCTCTTACCTTCTCGTATGTCTCAAAATCCAGTCTTTTAACCTCTGATAAGAATACTTCAGGCTTCCACATAAACATCCCTGAATTCCACAGATAGTTCTCATCTCTAACATACATTTTAGCTCTCTCTAAAGAGGGCTTTTCTTCAAATTTTGAAATCCTAAAGCCATTTGATCCTTCTATCTTTTCACCCTTTAAAATATACCCAAAACCAGTAGAAGCAAAGGAGGGCTTTATACCAAAAGTTACTATATAACCCTTTTCAGCTAATTTCTCTGCATCCTTAGCAACTTCATAAAAAAGCTCTTCATTTGATATCATGTGATCGGCAGGAACTACCAAAATAGGTTCCTTCACTCCCTGTTTCTCAAAATATAGAGTAAGATAAAGACAGGCTGCGTAAGTGTTTCTTGGATAAGGCTCAAGCAAAATGTTATATTTTATCCTGGAATCACCATTAGAGCTAAGCTGCCATTCCAGATCTTCCTTATGAGCATCAATTCCAACAATCAAAATGTGATTGTCACATAGTGGGAGCAATCTATCTACGGTATTTTGTAGCAAAGATTTGTCACCTGTAAGTGATATCAGCTGCTTTGGGTATCTCTCCCTACTCAGGGGCCAAAGCCTACTTCCAACACCTCCAGCGAGCACAGCTACCTTCATTCTTCACTCTCCCCAAAAAATTCAATTGTTTTATAAATGTCATTATCAATATTATAATTCAAAAAATCGCTATGTCTTTCAATATTCATATAATATAATGTCCTGTTTTCTGCTACGTCTATTACGTTAAAAAGCCATTTCACAGTAAGGGCAGCACATTCGTAGCCCTTTAAAAAAGATGTGGCGCCTATAAGGGCTATAAGCCCTCTTCTATTATTATTCTCAAATTTTTTACCTAGAATGTTTTTTCTTGCCCAAAAAGGCTGACACCTATCTATCACAGATTTTAAAGTCGAAGTTACTCCACCGAAGAATATTGGGGAAAAGAATAAAAAAGATTTACAATTTTCAATCTTTTTATAAATATCATACATATCATCTTTAATCACACATCTACCGCTTATTGAACACATCTCACAACCCCTGCAGGGGGAAATATTCATCTCTCTGAGAACAAATTTTACAACATCTCTTTCTCCCAAAAATGTCGTAAATCTATCTATCAGAAAATCAGTATTTCCCCCTGCCTTTGGGCTACCGTTAAATATCACAAATATGTTCTCACTCAATATAAGTTCTTGCCCCTAAATACCTCTCAGCATAATATGGTTCACTTAAGGAATCAATCATTATTCCGCCGTGATATGCAGCGTGAATAAAGCGATTATCGCCAATATAGATGCCCACATGACTTGGGCCACTCTCATAAGTTTGGAAGAAAACCAAATCTCCAGGTTTAAGGTTCGACGTTGAAACTTTAGTACCGTCATAATACTGAGAATCTGCATCTCTTGGGATGCTTATACCGTTAACTCTATAAACATACTGCACAAATCCAGAACAATCAAAACCTGCCGGCGTTGTTCCTCCCCATCTGTAGGATACCCCTTTTAGATGCAAAGCCGTTCTTACAATCTCCTGTCTTAAATCCTGGTTATTTGCATAAGCATTTTGTGTGAACAGAGCACACGTAAAAATTAAAATTGCCAAAAGCCAAACACAAACCCATCTACCCTTCAACCATTCTTTCCTCCTTTCCTGGTTTAAAACACGAGCTAAGGAAGGAAATCCCCTGCTCTATCCCCTTATTCTTTATCCAGAACCGCCTTTTACTCTAAAGGTTATAGGTTGTTTGCAAAATTAAAGGCGTTTTCAGCGTCTGATCTTGCACCAATTGATTTGAAGCCATCTCCTGCTTTAATTAGATCTTCTTTGTTTCCTTCACTAAGCGCAACGGAAAAGGCATAATTATAAGCAGTCCACGCATCAGCCTTAGAACCTACATTCTTGAAACCATCTCCTGCTTTAATTGCCCCAGATGCAGATCTAAATTTCATAGCAAGTCCAAACGCGTAATTGTAAGCATTCCAGGAGTCTTCTTTGTCTCCTAAAGACCTGAAGCCGTCGCCCGCCAATATACATCCATCCAATGACCTTTGCATTTTGGCAAAAGCAAAAGCGATAGTGTAGGCCTTTTTTGCATCAGAATTGCTGCCCAACTTCCTAAAACCGTCTCCCACCATAACTAATGCCTGAACGTTTCTTTGAGAAATGGCAAGACCCATAGCATAGGTATAAGCGTTCCACGCATCCTCTGTATCTCCTGCCTCCAAAAAACCATTAGCAGCAGAAAGGGTCTTCTCGATATTTCTCTGAACCATAGCAGCACCAAAGGTAGTTGCAAGATTAGATGTAGAATTTTCATCAGGAGATAATTCCTTAAAAGAAGTACTATAAGATCCCGATGACGATGGCAGTATTGTAGAATTTGCTCCCTCAGCACTATTTTGTTTCACAAATGCTTCCTTAGATAAAAAAGGATTTTTTGCACTATCCAGGCTTTTTGCACCGGCAGAAACTGGAAAAAAGAATAAAAGGACAGTTAAAACCGCTGCCAATTTGGTGCAAATTTTCATTAAACTACCCCCTTTCAAGCGGGCGATTAAATTTATAAAATTTTGTATTTAAAAATAATCGAAGTTAGTATAACATATTTTTTAAAAAAGTAAAATATTTCGAATTGCTTCATCAAAAATCTAAATGAAATACAATCGTTGCCTCAAATAAAAAATCTAAATAAAAATAAAAAGTCTCTTAGAATAGTAGTTACTATAACTCTGGAGGCTAGAAATGGGGTTAACGATGAAGGAAAGAAAAGCAGTGGTGAGTGAAATTGCAAAAAGATATAAAAAAGCAGGCAAGAAACAAAAAGGCATTATTTTAGATGAGCTAATAGCTTTGACTGGATACAATCGTAGTTATGCATGTTTTTTTAGCTAGTCACGAGAAGATAATAAGTTGGTTATTTTAGATATGATAGAGAAGTTGAGCTAATGACTTTAAAAAAGCTTTATGAAAGCTTAAAGTTATATATAAACTTTTTTCAGCCTGTAATGAAATAAATCTCAAAAGAAAGAATATGAAAGTAAAGTTACAAAAAAATATGATAAAGCAAGAACTCCTTATCAAAGAATATTAGAAAATCCTGGTGTAGAAAAAATAGATAAAGAAAAGTTAAGAGAACGGTATACAAAATTAAATCCAGCTGAACTTCAAAGAGAAATAGTAAAACTTCAAAAAAGATTACTAGAAGACATATCCATAAAGGAAGAAGTAAGAAATTCTATTAAAAAAATTAGCAAAGATAAAGATAAAATATGTTATGGTTATGTTTAGAATTTTAAGTGAGGCAACACGTATTCTTAAGGGAGATATAAATTGACAAATAATATTATAAATATGCTATATTTTTTATCATTTTTATCCTTTAATGCTGGGGAATTACCAGTCGGAGCTATTCTTTACAAGGATGGAAAAATTTTGTCTATGTCACAAAATTTCTGTGAAAGATCAAAGTCTCCTATCGAACATGCAGAAATATTGGCTATAAAAAACGCTATCCAAAGATATAATAGGTGGTACATACAGGGATCCACTATTTACTGTTCTCTTGAACCCTGCTTAATGTGTGCTGGAGCGATAATAGAGTGCAAGATAAAAAACGTTATATTTTGTGTTAGCTCAAAATATTCTACAAGGTATATCCTGGAATCAAACAATATTTTTTGTAGAGAAATGTTTGACGAAAGATTTAAAAATTTAATAGATAGATTTTTCAAGGAAATAAGAAACAAAAAAAACTTATACAAACGCTCAAGACAAATATTGACATAACATTATAAAAAGTTTAGAATTACAATCTGTGAGCCGTTAGCTCAGCCAGGTAGAGCATCGGCCTTTTAAGCCGAGGGTCGAAGGTTCGAAGCCTTCACGGCTCACCATTTTTTTTATTAAACCAAAAGACATCTTTAGAATATGATTTCTTCTGCGTTAAAGACAGGGCCATCTTTACAAACTCTCAAATATCCCCTAACGCTTTTTACCACACATCCCATGCATGCTCCTGCCCCACAA
The DNA here is from genome assembly GCF_003057965.1 of Thermodesulfobium acidiphilum. NCBI lineage: Bacteria > Pseudomonadati > Thermodesulfobiota > Thermodesulfobiia > Thermodesulfobiales > Thermodesulfobiaceae > Thermodesulfobium > Thermodesulfobium acidiphilum. Next base: position 286,048 of record NZ_CP020921.1, on the reverse strand, counting down.
GCAAAAACAGACTCCAAACTAATCTGTGCCCCTTTGTGTCTTCTTTGAATCGCTTTAAGCATTAAAACAGGCCCACAAGCAAAAATAGAATCATAAGTCCTTTCTAATTTAAAGTCAATCACCGTACCCTTATTTGCATATGTTCCGTCATCAGTAAAAACATAAATATTACCCAATTCAGAGAATCTGTCTACACATATTACCCTCTCCTTATTCCTGAAACCTAAAACAACGTCTGACTCAACCCCTATTTTTTTGAGGTGTTTTGCCAGATAAAATATTGGTGCTATTCCCGTTCCTCCTGCATAAAGCAAGGCGTTTTTAATTCCATTGAAACGAAAACCATTACCTAAGGGGCCCCTAATTTTTAAAAAATCGCCCTCTTTCATCTTGCTCAAAATTGTCGTTCCCTTGCCCTTTATTTCAATCAAAAAACTTAACCTACCAAAATCAAAATCAAAAACGCTAAATGGTCTCATAAAAAATGGATCGTTTAAGTTATTTACTTTTAACATAAAATACTGTCCCGGTAAGGGATTAAAGTTCCCTTCTACTTTCAAATCCATTAAAAAATGAAAATTGCTAATTTTTTCAGTTTTTATAACCTTTGTCTCAATCATCTTCTCATTCTCCAAATTTTTTCATTCTCCAGAAAAACGCAAGCAAAGCAAATTTAGGCAAAACAAGCATTCTTTTCAACCTTGCAGGCTCACTAAGCAGCCTGTATAACCATTCAAGCCCAAAATTTCTAAATATTTCTGGCGCTCTTTTCTTCTTACCAGATAAAACATCAAAAGAACCTCCTACTCCAATACCAATTATATCGTTCTTAACTTTAAAGAGTTCATTTAAGAAAATCTCTTGTTTTGGGAAACCCATAGCAGCCATTACAAAAGTTGCGCCAGATGAGATAATCCTCTCTATAGACGGCTTAAAGTCAGTAAAATAACCGTTTTCATAACCCGATACGTTTATGCCCGTTTTTAGTAACTTTTCGCTTAGCGATTTGACTACTTCATCTGTGGAACCTATTAAATAAACTCCTTTATTGTGCCTTTTGCATATCTCTAAAAAATGTGGAATAAGATCTATTCCACTCATTCTTTTTGTGTTTAAAAAAATAGCAATCCCTATTCCATCAGGAACCACAAGGTCTGCCTTATTAAAGGTTTCAAGCATAACACTTGAGCTATCATTCTTTTTCATAGAATACATAACCATCTCTGGATTAAGGGTTATAATTCTAAGGCCTAAATTTTTAACAAGCCTTTTTTCAAAAAGATTTAGTATTTCTTCAAAACTAACAATATCTACCGGCACTTTGTCAAATAAAAATTTTCGCATAGCGTTAAATGAATTCAAAATTTTTGTATGCTAATTTTTCAAGTTCACCTATTCTCATGGAAATCTGCTTTTCTATAAACTTTTTATTATTATAAAATTCTAAAAGTTCTTCAAAAGAAGGCGATTTATAACAATATTTTTCTAAACCAACCTGCCTCATAAAACCTCTAACTTTAGGGTCATAATCGATCGCAACAAAAGGCGTTAAAGACTTTACACAAAAGGCTGCACTGTGAAATCTGGTAGCAACAAACATCTCACATTGCGCAACCGATCTGAATGAGTTTATGAAATTACCATAAAAAATTTCATCGAACTTTATAGGTAAACTTTTTAGAAACCTCTCATCTTCTTTATCAAAAGCTACGCCTCTTATTAAAAAGCCTTCGCTTTTCAATCTCTCAGAAAAGATTACCAGTTCTTGAACTGCTCGTGAAGATTCTTCGCAATTTCTAAGGTTGATTCCAAAGATTTTTTCTTTTTTCGGCAGTACGAAATCTATGGTCAAAGTGATGTCAGAAACTTCTTTAATAATATCGCTTCTCAGTCTTAGCCTTTTTGCTAGAGAAATGGAAATAGGATCTCTGAGGGCTAAAACTTCAACGTTGTTAAGCGCCTTAACAAAAAATTTTGATCTACTACGCTCTATGGGGCCCAGTGATTGAGACAACATGTAAATTCTTTTTTTTAACAAACTTGCAATAAAAACTATCCCAGTATAAAAAAGAAGGCTAAAAAAACTGGTCCTGTCCTGAATAATACCCCCACCAGGAAATATTATTCTATCTGCCAGAAAAATATTTTTAAGAACATCAAATAAACTTTCTTTCTCTACGTGGTTTAAAGCCGATTTTTTAGAGTTCCAGAGGATCTTAACTGCATTTTTGTTTTTCAGAAGGTATGCCTGAAGTATTGCATCGTCTCCTACATTACCAGCGCCAAAATAACCAATCAAAAAATCCATTTATGACTCAACTATAATATTATCTATTAATCGAACTTTTCCAATCCAACCCGCTACAAGAACCGCTACAGGTGGGGTTAGATCTGATTTTTCAACAAGATTTTCTGTATTGACAGCCTGAAGATAGTCTAACTTTATCCCTTCTTCCTTAAGTCTTTCCTTTGAATCTTCAAGAATTTTTATATCATAATTTCCCGATTCAATTCTTTCTTTTATCCAAAAAAGTTCTTTACTAAGATTCAAAGCAATTTTTCTTTCATCAGGAGTTAAATATAAATTTCTCGAACTTAATGCCAGATTATCGCTATCCCTTACAATAGGCGATGGGACAATTTTAATTGGAAAATCTAAGTCTTTCACCATCTTTCTCAAGATTACCAGTTGTTGAAAGTCCTTCTCACCAAAGTGGGCAAAATCAGGCTGAACGATATTAAAAAGCTTGGCAACTACTGTACAAACGCCTTTAAAGTGGCCCGGTCTGAACAGGCCGCAAAGCCTGTCCTGAAGGTCCTTTACTTCCACAAAACAAAGCTGTTTTTCTGGATACATCTCTTCAGAATTAGGACAAAATACCGCATCAGCTCCCTCTCTATCAAGAAGCCTGAGATCTGAGCCAAGATCTCTAGGATATCTATCCAGGTCTTCGTTCGGGCCAAACTGTATCGGATTAACAAAAATTGACACTACTACAATTCCCGACATCCCCCTTGCTCTCCTAACTAAGGATATGTGCCCATCATGCAAACATCCCATTGTTGGCACCAGAGATATTGTCTTACCCGTAGATCTCTTTTCTTCTAAGAATTTTCTTAAAGATTTCTTATCGAAAAAGACTCTCATCACAGGGCATCCTTTGCAGTGGCGTTTATAATATCTTTAATCTTATTGTTGATAAATGCAGGGATATATGGAATGTTTAAGTTCAAAAAACCCGTGGTAATCAACGACACGGCATCGTCTTTTTCTATACCCCTACTCATCAAATATTCTACTTGCTCTTGAGAAATAGGACCAATCGATGCCTCATGAGAGAGATGTGCCTTTACAGATCCCTCTGAGACAAGAGCAGGAATTGCATACATCGTGGCTTCCTTAGAAAAAACTATCCCTCTACAGTCAAGATGTGCCATACAAAAATCTTTTGTCCTTGCTATCATATCTCCTCTTGAATATATCACGCTTTTATCTGCAGCAATAGTCCTTGCAATAGATTCTGCGCGAGTATTTGGAGCATCCAAATACATCTTTGATCCGAGATCAATATAAGAATTTCCAAGACCATATATCACGTTATTAAACTGTGCTGTAGCATTTTCCCCTGCAAGATATACATTTGGCGCAGACTGAATAGACTTTACAGGCTTTAAAAGAATATAATTGTTAACGTATCTAGCGTCTTCTTCGAGATACACTCCTGTTCTTGGTCTAACATCAAAATTATCTGCCCAGTTGTGTATCATCGTAAAGGTTAGACTTGCACCCTTCTTTACGTAAAACTCACTAATCCCAAGGTGAATTCCTTCGGCATCATTTTTCGATAGAGAACACCCTGTAATAACGTTAAGAGACGCACCTTCTTCTACTATTATTATGTTGTGAACATTTTGACTAATGTTTCCCTCATCTATAAGAAGACACGCCTGCAAAGGATATTCTACGTGTTGATTAGGAAACACTCTCATAAAATAACCATGTGTAGGGTTAAGGGCCACTGCTGCAGTGTACTTATCCTGATCTGGTTTGACCACCCTCCAGAAATAATCTTCTATCCAATCAAACTTACTAAGTGCATCATCAGTGCTCATTATTTGAAGTTGATCTTTATACTTCTCGTTAAGGCTTTCATATATAACGCTGTGATTTAACTGAAAAAAGGAGCCACTTCTTGTCTCTTCCTTTATGTCCATTCCGCTCATAATAGCGGCTTCCATAGTTTGAGCCTTTAAAGAAGCCAGGCTTTCAACCCTATCTCTTTCCACTAATTCCTTAAATCTCTCAAGATCCACATCAGGACCGAAAACAGCCTTTTTTTCTCTGGCAGCATTGGCAAGAGATATTATTTCAGAGAGCCTTTTTTCACTTATTGGCATACCTGACACCCCTTATAGCCATTTCTTTTAATCTCGTTCAGCATATCCCTGGGATTGCCTGTACATATTATTCTCCCGTTTATAAATATATACCCTTTATCAGCGTTTACAAAATCCAGGATGTATCCAGTATGCGTTATTATTAGGGCACTTCTTTTTGGACTTCTCACCTTATCTTTACCTAACAGATGATTAATTGCATGTCCTACAAGTGATATGTTTTCCATGTCTACACCTGATTCGGGCTCATCTATAAGCACAAATTCAGGTTTCTGAAGCATAAGTTGTAATATTTCGGACCTCTTCATTTCTCCACCAGAAAACCCATCGTTAATGTATCTTTTTATGTGATCTTTAATTTTCAAGCTCTCCAATATGTTTTCAACTTCTTCATCAGATATACCATTATTCTTGCTAAGCAACTTTATTAACCTCTCAAGGCTAACTCCGCTCACCGTTGGTGGCCTTTGAAATGAAAGGCCTATACCTAATTTCGCCCTCTCATATATGTCTTTATTTGTAATATCCTCTCCTTTAAAATAAATCTTACCCTGTTCTACTTTATATTTTGGAAATCCCATCAAAGACATCATAAAAGACGTCTTGCCTGCACCATTTGGACCAAAGAGAACATATACGTCTCCGTATCCCATAGAAAAGTCTACGCCTTTTAATACCTGCTTACCCTCTACAGATACCCATAAATCTACTACCTGCAGCATTTCTTGCATATTTTACCTCACTAAAAAGATTTAATATATGTCCAATTTTAACATAAAAAGGACTAATCAAAAAACTTGAATGGAGAAACTGAGTGTAAAATTGTCTGACAATTCATAAAATTTTACAAAAAACTTTGTTTAAATTAAAATTTTATATGAAAAAGTGTGGAGGTGACTGATTTGTATCTATCTCTTAAAGATTTTGTTGATAAAATTTTTATCGTGGACACCACTCTCAGAGACGGAGAACAAACAGCAGGAGTCGTCTTTGCTAATCAAGAAAAGATTCATATTGCAAAGATGTTGGACGAAATAGGTGTTAACCAAATAGAAGTTGGAATACCCGCTATGGGCGGCGCAGAAAAAGAAGCTATAAAATCTATAGTCAATCTGGGGCTAAAGGCCTCAATAATGGCATGGAATAGAGCCGTTATTGAAGATATAAAAAATTCAATCGATTGCGGAGTAGATGCTGTAGCCATTTCTATATCTACATCAGACATACATATCAAACACAAATTAAAGTCTTCAAGGGAAGACGTTTTAGATTCTATGTCTAAAGCCGTAGAATTTGCGAAATCAAAGGGGCTTTATGTTTCTGCAAATGCAGAGGACGCGTCAAGATCAGAAATGGATTTCCTTATCAAATTCGCTGAAAAGGCAAAGGAGTCTGGTGCTGATAGGCTGAGGTTTTGCGATACATTAGGAATACTTGACCCATTTGAAACCTTCTCAAAAATCAAAACAATCCGCGATAGCGTAGGAATTGATATAGAGATGCACACACATAATGACTTCGGAATGGCTACCGCCAACGCTCTGGCAGGAGTAAGAGGCGGTGCAAGGTATGTAGGAGTAACCGTGAATGGACTGGGAGAAAGAGCAGGCAATGCTGCATTGGAAGAAGTTGTAATGGCCCTTAAAATAATACACAACATAGATCTGGGGTTCAAAACAAAGAAATTTATAGAAATATGCGAGTATGTAGCTAACGCATCATCAAGACAAATCCCAATATGGAAAACGATTGTTGGAGCTAACATTTTTGCCCATGAATCTGGTATACACGCCGATGGAGTGCTAAAAAATCCAACAACTTACGAAGCATTTTCACCTGATGAGGTTGGTCTCGTCAGACAAATTATAATAGGCAAGCACTCCGGGAGTGCCGCCATAAGGAGCAAATTTAATCAATTTGGTATAGAACTCAGCAAAGAAGAAACAAAATTGATACTCGAAAACGTAAGAAATATGTCTATCCAGTTAAAGAGACCACTTTTCGACAAAGAACTTATGTACATCTACAATGATGTCCAAAAGATTCTCAACAAAAAGTCCAATTTAGCAGTCTAGATTTATTTATTTTGAGGTCAGGTTTTTACCTGGCCTCTTCTTTTAAGAAACCATTGTACAGTAAGATCTATTCCCTCTCTTAGATCTACTGTTGGCTCCCACTTAAGAACTTTTTTTGCCTTAGTAAAATCTAGCAAACTTCTCCTAAGATCTCCTGGCCTGGCATTAGCATAATCTGGCACAGAAATGTTTACAGGTATTTCTATTCCGTATTTTTTCAAAGAATCCAAAATTAAAGAAAAAATTTTTTTTGTCTTGGTGGGTATGCCAGTCGATATGTTAAAAGTTCCACACTCATCCAGCTCAAGGGCAAGGTCATTTGCAATTACCACATCCTTTACAAAGACATAATCTCTAATCATCCCTTCGGTATCTTCTGGAAAAATATTTATAGTAGATTTTCTCTTGTTAATCAAGTTTTCAAGAAATATAGATACAACCCCTGCTTCCCCGTGAGGAACCTGACGAGGACCATACACGTTAGAGTACCTCAAAATAACATATTTAAATCCAGATCTTTGAGACATAAGCTTTATATAATTTTCTGAAGTTAATTTTGACAGGGCATAAAAAGATGTAATAGAAGGCTGTGTATCCTCATTTGCCATATCCTTTATTTCACCATATATTGCCCCTCCAGTTGATGCGAACAAAAATTTTGCCTTTAATTTCGAAGCGCACTCAAGCATTCTTATAGTACCAAGTATATTTATTTTTGCATCAATGTAAGGATGAGTTACCGAGTAAGGCACTGATATCTGAGCTGCCTGATGACAAATCACATCAGGAGAAAATTCCAAAATCTTTTTAAAAGTTCTTTCAGAACATATATTCCCCTTGAAAAATAAACTCTTTGGGTTAAGGTTATCAACATTGCCACTTGACAAATCGTCAATTGATAATACTTTATGTCCTTTTTCTATCCAATAATCTACAATATGTGAACCAATAAACCCTGCCGCGCCAGTAACGACAATCTTTGTCAAGATTTCCTCCTAAAAATAAATTTATGTTATTATATAACAAAAAAATAGGAGCACATTAATTTATGCCCCTATTTCTTAATAATTTATAGAAAAAATTAAATTAATACTCTTATACTGTGCTCTTTGCCTTCCTGCCGGATAAAATATTTGACCAGATTCTTACAGAATCTAAAATCAGCCATATTCCCATGGCCAATAGTAAAAGTGAAAGAAACGCATTTATTCCCATGGCAAAGTTTCCCTTCATTGCAAGAGGCAAATATATGTTGCTAAAGTTAAGCCAGCAGGCCAAAAATGTTATAACAGTCATAAATGCACCTGGCAAAAGGGTAACCATTGCATAAGAAAATTTGCCAGTTCTTCTTAATATCTCGGTAGTAGATATTATGAGAGCAAAGGTTGCAAGAAGCTGATTGGTAGCGCCGAAAATTGGCCATATAGTGGAAACACTGCCAGAGTATAAAAGATAACCCCAGAAAAAGGAAACCAAAAAACCTGTTGATATTATACCAAAATTCCAGTGCATATCCCTAAATTGAGGAACAAAATACCCGAAAAATTCCTGTAAAAGATACCTACCGACTCTTGTTCCGGCATCAATAGCAGACAAAATAAACATTGCCTCAAACATTATTATAAAGTGATACCAATATGCCATCATACCAGAAAGAAAAGGCACTTGTTCAGTTATATAAGCTACGCCAGCAGCAAGAGAAACTGCACCACCGGGTCTTCCTGCAAGATTTTCGTGAACCATAGCAGAGAGCACAGGCACCTGATTAGCTACCATACCCAATTTTTCGAAGACTGCGGGTGGCGTATTGATCGCAAAATAATCACCCTGAGGAAGAACACAAGCTGCAATCAGAGCAAGAACTCCTACAAAACTTTCCATTAGCATTGCCCCATAACCTATAAACCTTGCATCAGTTTCACAACTTAACATCTTTGGAGTAGTGCCAGAACCTACCAGAGCGTGAAAACCAGATATGGCACCGCAGGCAATTGTTATAAACAAATATGGGAAAAGCGGGCCAGGAATAATCGGGCCGCCGCCTGCATCAAATTTAGTAAAAGCTGGCATTTGAAGATTTGGGTGAACTATAAAAACGCATATTGCAATTGCAACCGCTACACCTATCTTCATATATGAAGATAGATAGTCTCTAGGAAGAAGGAGCATCCAAACAGGCAGGACAGATGCTATAAAGGCATAAGTAGGCAAAATAATTTTTACAGTATTCTCATTAAGGGTTAGCATCCTCCCAAGCTCTGATTGTGGCGGAACTAAACCACCAACCCAGGTAACGACAAACAAAAGAACCACACCTATGAGGCTAGCCTCCAAAACTTTGCCCGGTCGAAAGACATACATCCAGAAGGCCATTATAAAAGCAATTGGAATAGTTAGGCCTACAGTAATCACACCCCAAGAAGAGCTCTTTAAAGCGTTTACCACCGCTATAGAAAGGCCAGCCATTGCAAGAACAAGAATTAGAAAGGTAGCTAAAGACAAAATCTTTCCTGTAGGAGAAGAAATTTCCTGTCTTGCGATATCAGCAAGAGAACACGCACCCCTTCTTGTAGATGCTACTAATACTACAAAGTCATGTACCGCGCCAGCAAGAGCTGATCCAATGACAAGCCAGAGTAGTCCTGGCATAAAACCAAATTGAGCTGCCAATACAGGACCAATAAGTGGTCCGGCACCCGATATGGCAGCAAATTGATGGCCAAACAAGACATACTTGTTAGTAGGAACGAAATCTCTTCCATCGTTAACTCTGCATGCAGGAGTTTCAGCACCTGCGTCCAAACACATTACCTTTGCAGCAATAAAGGCACTATAATAACGATAACCAATAGTCCAAACAGCAAATCCGAAAATCAAAAGCAATATTGCACTTGGTACGCTTAAAACAGAGATCAAAGCTAAGACTGCAACAATTAAAAGTAGGACAATCCCAAAAATAGATGTGGCTTTCACTTTTCAAACCCCCTTAAAAAAAATTAGCAAAATTTCTCCCTCCTTATTTATTAGGCAAAAATAAAAAGCTTTAAATATTTTATCACATATCTATTAGTACTTATTGAGATAAAACATAAGAAATTATTATGAATCCAATTTTTTCATTAACGTTCATAACAGGAGATACTACAAAAATCTTTCCTTGATCGCTTACAACTGTTATTTTCTGAAAACTCGCAAACTGCTCTGGATAAAGTTTCGAAAAGACAGAATCTTCATATTTTTTATTAGTTGATATCTGGATTTTATCGCCACTTACAAAGCTAATTTCTTTAAAGCCTTTATTCTTTACAATTTGGTTGAAGCATTCCCCAACTTGATAAGTTCTATTCGACTGAAGACTATCTCTAACAAAATAGGTTAATGGTATTGCAATATCAATCAAAAAATCTTTGCTATCGGTAAAAAACTTATTTTGTAATTCTTCTCTAACGCTTTCAAGGTTACTTTGACAATTTTTATCAAGATTTTCTTTAATAGATTTTGTATTAAATATCCAGTAGACATTTGAAACAACAAGGCACACAAGCAAAATAAAAATAAGATAAACGTACCACTTTATCCTCTTCATACTCCCCTCCATCGAGTTATACAAATTTTTAATTTAGAGCTTTTCACCAAGAATTAAAGCATTTATTTTTTTAAAGTACAAAAATGAAAGAACAATATTCACACACATAGCCACATTCAGGGATTCTACGTTTTGAGTAGGTATATAAACTGTTTTGTAAGACAGCTTCTCAATCTCACTGCTAATTCCTTTGCCCTCATTGCCAAAGACAAGCAGGCAGCTACCATCGTAACTGTACGAAAAAAATGGTTTCTCTGCTCTCGGAGAAAAAGAAAATACCTTCAAACTTGTATCCATATCTCTAACAATATCGCTAAAATTTTTCTTTTTAAACGGAACCTTAAAAAATGCCCCCGCAGAAGATCTTATAACCTTTGGGTTATAAATATTGCACGAGTCTTCAGATAAAAATATGCCCCCGCACTCAAATGCAAGAGATCCTCTTAATATGGTTCCAAGATTACCAGGATCCTGAATTTTATCAAGATAAATCCATGGAGCAGGACCAAAAATCTTCTCTTGAGGTAAATTCCCTACACTAATAATTCCTGTTGGGGAGCTCTCGCTCGAAAGCCTTTTAATCACATCTTCTTTAACTACAAGAAATCTTAACTTTTCAAGAAATGTTTCTAAAATTTTAACTTTAAAAAATTTTTTCTCCAGAGTATCGGTGTCCTTTATAAGAATATATTCAGGAACATAATTTGCCAAAAGAGCTTCTTCAAGCGCATGAATTCCTTCAAAAAAAATAAATTGCCCAGACTTTTTCATTCTGAGCAATTCTTTTATCTTAGACCGTGATGCGAAGTCTACGTTCACAAACTTACATTTCCTTAACTTTCATAACTACCTTCTTAAATTGTTCAGGATAAGACAGCGCCATTTGAGCCAGCACCTTTCTGTCCATATCAAGTCCTGATTTTTTTAATGCATTCATAAATTTACTATACGAAAGACCATATTCTCTAACGGCTGCGTTGATCCTTACGATCCACAAACTCCTGAACTCTCTCTTTTTTCTTCTTCTGTCTACAAAAGCATATTTTAGGGCATGCAACAAGTGCTGATTAGCGGTTCTATATAATCTATGTAAAGAACCCCTAAAACCTCTAGTCATTTTCAAAACTTTCTTGTGACGTCTACGTGTCACAAAGCCACCTTTAACGCGCATACTTTTCCTCCTATAATTAAAAACCTAATTTACACTATGATATGGAAGTTGAGACATCAATCTTGGCAAATCGGAGCTCGAAACTACTAACGTCTTTGCAAGTCTTCTCTTCCTCTTTGGGCTCTTATGAAAAAGGAGGTGACTCCTATTCTGCTGTCTTCTTATTATTTTACCAGAACCCGTCACTCTAAACCTCTTTGCTGCTGCTCTACAAGTTTTCATTTTAGGCATCCTTCAACCCTCCTTTTTTTCTGTTTTCTGCTTTATTTTAGCAGGGCCGATTATTGCTACAAGGTGTTTCTCGCTTTCGACCTCAGGAAGTTTTTCCATAACAGCATTTTTAAGTAAAGCGAAAAATCTGTTGACAAGATCTATACCCTGATTCATGTGGATCATTTCACGTCCTCTAAAGATAACGCTCAACTTAACCTTATTGCCCTCGTTAATGAAGTCTTGTGCAGCTTTTGCCTTAGTAAGAAGATCGTTTTCGCCTATAGCAGGCCTTAAGCGAACTTCTTTAACAACAGTCTGTCTCTGATGTTTTCTTTGAGATTTTTCTTTTTTTGATTGCTCAAACCTAAATTTCCCATAATCCATTATTCTTGCTACTGGGGGGCTTCCATGAGGAGCAATTAGGACCAGATCGCTACCCTTTGCCCTTGCCAGTCTAAGAGCTTCTTCTGTAGACTGAACGCCTAGCTGCTGTCCATCCACATCTATCAGTCTAACGCTTGGATAGATCTGGATCTCCTCATTAACGGCATATTCTTTACTTATAACATTCACCTCCGAATTTAGATATAAGACGACAATTTTAACTTAAATTATAAACAAAGACAACCCAAATTAAAATATATTTGATTATACGAAAAAATAAAAAAAATAACAACAATTAATTCTTATAATCTATAATAATATAAATTATGAATTACAAAATTTCACATCTGTTTTTAAATGCTCTTGAGGATTATCTTTTACTATATTCTATGTTGTGCCCGCTTGATAGTTCAAGCTTTTTTGTTATAGAATTTGCTATTGCATATATTGAAAAGAATCTACCTGGCTTAGAAATAAAAGAATTAAGAACGCTCTGGAAAAAAAGTAATGAGCAAGTTGAGTTCAAAGATTTTCTTTTAAAGAATTCAAAATTTTTACAAATGTTAGATTCTGACGACAAGAACTGTGAAACAATTAATAAACTTAGAAACTTTTTCAAAAATACAAAAAAAGAAGCTATCATTTATGTACCTCAAATTACCGAAAAGCTATTTCCTTACATAAATCTTAATGAAAGGGAGCTTCTTGATCCTAAAAAAATAAGGAATACAAAGGAGAAAAATGATAGGGATTGATATAGTTAACAACAAACGAATAGAAAGAGCAATTAATAAATACAAGTCTAAATTTCTGGAAAAAATATATACAAAAAGTGAGATAGAATATTGTCTAAGCAAGAAATCTTATATAGAATGTCTTTCTGCAAGGTTTGCAGCAAAAGAAGCTTGTATAAAAGCCATTTATCAACACTGTTTTATAAAATTAAAGATGAAACAGATAGAAATAATTGGCAAAAAAGATGAAGGAGTAACTGTAAAGATATATTCAAAAGATTTAGACTTATCTAGTTTAGAGATAATGGTTTCTATATCACACGAAAAGGATTGTTCGGTAGCAATTGCTCTGATTACAAAAAATAATTAATTTTAGGAGGACAAAAATTATTATTAGAAAAGCCAGAATCGACGATGCAAAAGTAATAAAGGCATTAATAGAAAGCTTTGCGAAACAGAATCTAATGCTCATAAGGCCTCTTTCAGATATTTATGAATCTATAAGAGACTTTTGTGTGTTAGAAATCGATGATAAAATCTGCGGGTGCGGTGCACTTCATATTTTTTGGGAAGACATCGCAGAGATAAGAAGCTTGTGTGTAAACAGTGATTATCAGAAAAGGGGATTAGGGAAAGAAATAGTAAATTTTTTGATCGAAGAAGCAAGGCAACTTAAGCTAAAAAAGGTATTTGCTTTGACGTATCAGGTAGTTTTTTTTAAATCATTAGGGTTCGAAATATTAGATAAGTCGCATCTCCCCCAAAAGATATGGTCTGAATGTGTAAAGTGCCCAAAGTTTCCTGATTGCGATGAGGTAGCAATGATCAGGAAGGTATAAAAAAGCTCTAAACTTTGATGATGGAACTTTTGACTTTAATTTTATCTTTGCTTGCTATATTGGCATTTTGTGAACTCTTTACGAATGCTGTAGAGTGGCTCGGAAAAAATTTAAATTTTGGGCATTCTGTAGTTGGAAGCGTGTTTAGTGCTGTTTCAACTGCCCTTCCCGAAACAATTATACCGATAATAGCCCTTTTAACCTTACCTACCCTTGCTTCTAGAGAAGGAATTGGTATAGGAGCAATCTTAGGTGCGCCGCTCATGCTATCAACTCTAACCTTTTCTCTCCTAGCGCTGCCTGCTCTTTTTAGAAAAGGCAATAAAAATCTCAATTTTAAAAAAGAGGCAATTCTTTTAGACATAAAATTTTTTATATTTAACTTCTCTCTAGCGCTGTTAATATCAATTTTTTCAATCAAATTAAAGTATTTTTTTGCAATTTTTTTTCTAATTTCTTACTTATTTTATCTATATACAGTTTTTAAAAGAGACGAGGGATTTGAAGAAGAAGACCTGCACCTTCTTTTAATTTCTACATCAAAAGACCCTGGCAACCTAATGGTATTTTTACAACTAGGAATTGGCCTGTGTGGTATTTTATTATCATCTTACTTTTTTGTAAACAGCATTGAATCTGTATCGAATATTATTGGGTTAAATCCTTTTATTGTTTCCGCAATATTCTCACCCATAGCTACCGAACTACCAGAAAAGTTTAACTCAATTTCCTGGGTGATTAAAGGAAAAGATCATCTTGCCATATCAAACATTACAGGCGCAATGGTATTCCAATCTTCTTTTCCTATAATGGCAGGTCTAATCTTAAGTTCATGGCAGTTGGATGAAAAGGCTATCGCTTTGTGTTCAGTAACAATTCTTTCCTCATTATACTTATATTTTCTTATTAAAAATGGGGCCATAAATCCAAAATTATTGTTTCTAAACTTTATTTTTTACATTATCTATATCCTGATATCTCTAAATTTTGGAGTTAGATTATGAACTTAACCAGGTTGTCATCAAAACAAGAGCTATATTTAATAGTAGGTCTTGGAAACATAGGGAAAGAATATACTTTAACCAGACACAACGTTGGTTTTCTATTTTTAGATTTCTTATTTGAAAATCTTGGTTTTAATTTTTCAAAATTTGAAGAAAAAATCAATAATTTGATATTTCTCAAACCCGATACGTATATGAATAGATCTGGAATTGCAGTAAGAAAAGTATCGGATTTTTATAAAATTGATCACAAAAATATAATAGTCATATATGATGATCTAGATTTAGAGTTTAAAACAATCAGATTTAGGTCAAAGGGTAGTTCAGCAGGACACAAGGGAATGCAATCAATTATAGAAGAACTTGGAACTCAATTGATTCCAAGGATAAAAATTGGTATAGGAAGAAAAGAGGGAGTAAAAGCAAGAGACTGGGTCCTTTCAAATTTTGACAATACTGAGCTTTCATGTCTTCCCAAAATATTTGAAAGTGTTGCTACGTGCCTTGAGATATTTCTTGAAAAAGGAGAAAACGAAGCTCTTATGAAATGTGGGAAAGTTAAGGTTTCTCCTTAAAGATCACTAAGAAAAGAAAATTAGAAAGAGGAAAGTTTAATTGAAATTTTTGGATGAATTATTTAACAAGGTTCTTGAAAAATGTATCACAAATTATAAAAGTAATATAATCAACGTACAATTTGAAACGTCCTTGTTCCTCGCATACTATTTTTCACAAAAAAACAAAAAAGCTCTTTTTGTATATAAAAATGAGAAAATCTCTCAAGACGCTTACAATTTGCTCAAAAGGAATTCGAATACTAATTCAGAAGAAGAGATTAATTTTTCGTTGTATCCAGCCTGGGACATCCTCTTTGGAGAAAGACTCTCCCCGTCCTTTAGAATAATTTCCCAAAGAATAATTGCTCAAAAGAAATATTCTGTGCTGATAAGTTCTACAAAGGCAGTACTCTCTCCCAAAGAAAAAAATTTTCAAAGTCTTTTTTTGAAAAAAAACGTAGAAATTGATAGAGAAAAATTGATAGATTTACTAAGTAAAAATTATACAAGAAAGAGTCTTTGTGAATTGCCCGGAGAATTTGCGGTAAGAGGAATGCTTTTAGACGTTTTCCCATTCTACTCAGAAAATCCAGTCAGATTAATCTTCAGCGACAACACTATTAACGCAATAAAATATTTTAACCCGGAAGATCAAAGAACTCTAAGAGAAATTGAAAGTTTTGATTTAATTGTTATAGAAACGCTAAAATTTTCACCAGATGAAAAGGAAAAAATCAGAAGGTTTTTCAATGCCCTATCAAAAGAAGAAAGAAATATTATTTCTGAAGAAATAACAAACATAGAAAATGACACTAACTTTTACGGCATTGAGAATTATCTGTATTTTAAAAACGATCTAAAATCTATATTAGATGACTTTAATATGGTCTTCTTTGTCGACAAAGATCAAGTTCAATCAGAAATAACCAGGCTTTTGCAGGAAATTAAAAAACTAAGAAGCTTTCAAATTGAAAACAAAATATATGTCAAAATTCCATCCTTTATCTACAATTTATTTAGGGATCCTGAAAATTTATTTGCAGAAGATTTTAATACAAAAGAACGCTCTAAAGATATAGTTGATTTTAATCCAGAGTTAATAAAACCTCTTGTTAAGGAAGTTAGAGCAGCACCTCCTTTACCAAGAGGGGGTACTGAAAATATAAAAAACACTCTTAACTGGTATTTAAATGCCAATTATACAGTTGAAGTATCTATGAATCATATACCTAACTGCCTAAAGGACCTTGAAAACCCTCAATTAATATTCTCAGAGAAAAGGTATCCAGCAGGCATTGAGATATTGGGTATAGACAAAAAATTGGCAAAAAAATACAGCATCAGAGAAAACTTAATAATCTTTACGTCACAAGAGTTTTCTACAATACAGACAAAGGAAAAAACAACAAGACGCAAAAGTATATCTAGCCTCCAGGAACTCCAATACAACGATCTGGTAGTACACAGAGATCATGGAATAGGTAGATTTATCGGACTAAAGCTCATGAATTTTACCAAAGTCCAAAGAGAATATGCACAAATTCTATACAAGGATGATGACATCTTATACATTCCTGTTGAAGAATTTACCAGATTATCAAAATATATTGGCCCAGATGATGCAGAACTTTCTAGTTTAAGGTCAAACGATTGGACTTCAAAGAAAAAAAGAGCTAAAGATTTTGCCGAAAAAATAGCTCATGAAATAGTTTTTATAGAAGCCTCAAGACGAAATGTTCAAAGACCTATATATTCAAACACCAAAGACCCTACTATGGAAGAACTAGAACTAAAAGAGAGCTTTGGTTACGATGAAACTCCAGACCAAGAAAGGGCTATTGAGGATGTTTTTCTAGATATGTCAAAACCATATCCAATGGATAGATTGATAGTAGCTGATGCTGGCTTTGGAAAAACAGAAATAGCAATAAGAGCAGCATATAGAGCAGTACTAGCATCAAGACAGGTTGCGTTACTTGCCCCTACCACATTGTTAGCCGATCAGCACTATAGAACTTTCAAAAATAGATTTGATCCCCTAGGGGTAAGAGTGGAAGTTTTGTCAAGAATTTCAAAATCAGGAAATAAAAACAAAATCCTAAAAGATCTGAAAGAAAATAAAATAGACATCATTATTGGAACACACTCGTTATTATCAAAAAATATAAAATTTAAAAATTTAGGTTTATTAATCATAGATGAAGAACAAAAGTTTGGAGTCATGCAAAAAGAACAGTTTAAGAAGATTAGAACAGAACTAGACGTTTTGTCTTTGTCTGCAACGCCTATACCTCGAACTCTGAATATGGCATTAAGCGGACTAAGGGACATATCAACCATCTTTACTCCACCAAAAAATAGAATGCCAATTCGTTCAATAGTTTCAGTTTTTAAAGACGTAATTGTCAGAGAAGCCATACTAAGAGAACTTGACAGAGGGGGTCAAATTTTTGTCGTCGATGCAAGAATTTCTAATTTAAACAATTTAAAAGAAAAAATAGAAAATATAGTAGGAAATGTTAGCTGCGCAATATTACACGGCCAAAAAAGTCCTCAAGAAATATCAACCACACTAGAGAGATTTTTAAACAAAGAAATAGACCTTCTCATTTCAACAGCGATATTAGAATCTGGTTTAGATATTCCTGAGGTAAATACTATAATTATAAACAATGCAGATTTATTTGGACTTTCTGAACTCTATCAACTAAGAGGCAGGGTAGGCAGGAGCTTCAAACAGGGTTATGCGTATTTTTTATATAGTTCAGATAAAAGAATTACAGAAGATGCAAAAAGAAGGCTGGAAACCATCCAAAGGAATTCTTCACTTGTTAGCGGCTTTAATATAAGTCTGAAAGACATGGAAATTAGAGGGACTGGAAATGTTCTGGGGACAGAACAACACGGACATATGGAAAATATTGGAGTTGAACTGTTCACAGAGATGATCGCAGAAGAGCTTGCAAGAATAAGAGGAACCGTTAAGGAATTTACTAAAATAAAAGCTGAAATTGAACTCTATATAGACAAAAATTATATAAATGAAGAGGGATTAAGGATTGATCTTTACAAAAGACTTCAAAAAGTTGAAAGTGAAGAAGAACTTTTTTCGTTACAGGAAGAAATTGAAGACAGGTTTGGTAAAATGCCAAAAGAGCTATCGAATCTCTTCTTGCTGACATTAATAAAATTAAAGGCCACAAAAATTGGAATAAAGGAATTAAATATTCTAAAAGACAGCATCAAAATAGCTCCAAATAATAATGAATATATTGAAAAAATTAAGAAGAGTGGCTTTTTTGTTAAAGCTACAAAGGAAGAAATAGTAATTAGGCCATCCAGTCCAGCTGATTCATTTGGCTTTGCTATTTCCCTACTTTCACTACTATCTAGCTAATTCTTAAGCTTCCCTCTTCATTATCCATGCATCTTTGTTTTCTCCATAATAATTCTTCCTCCTATACACTATCCTAAAACCTAATTTTGTATAAAAAAGACATGCAGTTGTATTCGAAGTTTCTACCTCAAGCCATATTTCTTTTCCCTTAAGGAAGAACTTTTCATAAGCGAATTTAAAAAGCCTAGTTCCCAGACCCATATTTCTAAAATCCTTTTTTACATATATATAAGCAAGATGAATCTCGTCGTATAGCTTGAAAAATGAAATGAAACCAACTACCAGATCTTTATAAATTGCTATAAAAAAACACTTTAAAGGATCGGATAAATCCTTTTTTAAAAACTCTATATTTGAATAAAATGAGGGAAGATCTTTGCCAAATTCCATTAAGCTTTCACAATGAGAGAGCGTCGCAGGAATAATATCAAACTTTGAAGGACCTATTTTAAAAGAGTTCGCGTTTTTTATTTCCATAAAGAGACTAACTTCTATCGATGATAAATCTTAACATTGAGATCAATTCCATATTCAGGCTCAAAGTAATATACATCTTCTTCTCTAAAAATACTGAAATTTATTTTTATATCTTTGAAAGAAATGCTCTTAAAATTTTTGAAGGGTTTATCTCCTATGATAAATCCACTTAGATTGTTCAATTCTCTCTCTTCAACCAAGTTGTATCCACAAAGGCCTTTATTTGGGATAACTTTCGCCAGGTAATAATTGTTTTTTTTAGAAAAAAGAACCATGTTTTGAACTCCTTTTAAAGAATCTGAACCATATAAAAAAATTTCAAAAATATTTGACGAAAAGAGTTGTGCTCCAAGGCATAAACATAAAGTTTTAGCAAATAGTATAATCGTTCTCAATGCAGTAAAGGATCCAGGTCCTCTTGAAACATAAATTGAATTAATATCATCTAGACTAACCTCATATAAATCCAAAAATTGTTTAAATTTTAGATGGAGTTGATCTGATAATTGTCCTTTGAAACTAAAATCTTTAATACCTTTTCCATTATCTATTAAGAAATAGGTTTCGTCGTTAATGTGCGCTATAAAGAATTTATTTTTTCTAAACATAATATTCATTAAAATTACTTTTTAGAATAGCTTTGGTAAAATTCACGTGCCTTTTCACCACAGATTATAACTTCTCTATGATCCTCAAATATAATAAACTTTAAAATAGTAGACTTTTCGAATATTGGTATGTCAAATTTTGGCCATTCAACGATCACCACTGCATCTTCAACCTCTTCAAGTTCTATAAAAAGGTCATAATCAGGTTTTTCTAACCTGTAAAAATCAAAATGATAAATTTGAGTATCTTTAAAGTTATACTTGTTTAAGAGAGTAAAACTTGGACTAAAGGCATCTTTTATTATCCCTCGCACAAAGGTAGTCTTGCCAGAACCAAGCTTTCCTTCCAAAAGCAAGACATCTCCTTTCTCAAGGCAAGATCCAACCTTAGAACCAAACTTAATCATCTCCTTTTCATCCTTAATTAACACTTTAAAGGTTTCACCTTCAAACTTTAGCATAAAACTAATCTTAACGTATTTAAGATATCAACCGTTAATTCTTGCAATTTTTGAAGACAGCTCCTTTTCTTTTTTTGCTAACTCTAAAAATTCAATCATAGCATCCTTATCTTTGGACAGGTTCTCTTTCAACAGAAACATATTTTTTCTTGTCCACGCCAGTTGTAATATCTCCTCCCATTGATCATCTGGAATAATTGGCACATCTTCAAGTATAATCTGACTTATTTTTGCCTTCGTTTTATCTGACAGGTCAAGAATATTATCGTCAATATCAAAGCTATCCATATTAAAAATCTCTTCTGCAGCTTGTAAATACTCTTCATCGTTAAAGAGCATAGAATAATCAAAAGACTTAAGCAAAAAATAAAAATCAGGCCTCTCAATAATAGTTCTCAAAATATGTCTATCAAAATAGTTAACCAAATTATAAAAAATCTTTTCTCCTGATATCTTTTTTCTAGACATTCTCTCTGAGTCAGACAAAATTCTTGATTCAGGAACGTGCAACTTTTCACTAACTTTTTTTACAAATTCTTCAATCTCTTCTGCTCCAAGATTTTGCAGTTCCCTAATGGCTAATCTATACTTTTGTCTTTTTGATTCTATTGTGTTAGAAGGATTAGAAAATATAAGATTAATTCTAAAATCAACTCCGCTAATATAATTTTGCACTATTCTTTCCATTGCACCTTTGCCATATTTTGTTAAAACGTCGTGGGGATCAAGCCCTTCTGGCAGACTTGCAACAGACAGATTACAGGTAAACTGATCTGTCATATTTAAGAGTCTGTTGGTAGCAATTTTCCCAGCATCATCAGAATCGTACATAATTATCAATCTATCTACAAGTTTATCAATTCTCTTGAAACTAGATGGATTAAGGGTTGTGCCTAAAGATGCAACTGTATTTTTAAAGCCTTTCTGGTGCATCATCAAGGCATCTAAATAGCCTTCTACAAGAATAACTTTCCTTAAACTCTTTATGTGTTCAAATGCTTTATCAATTAAGAAAAGTGCATTCTTTTTCCTAAAAACAAGCGTATCAGGATAATTTAAGTATTTTGGAGAATCAGGTTCGTTTTTAATAAGTCTTGCGCCAAATGCAACTATTTCATTCTCTACATTTTTTATAGGAAATGAAACTCTTCCAGAAAGCCTTAAAATGCCTTCTTTAAAGTTTAAAAAGATTGCAGATTTATAAATTATATCCTCAGAAAAGGAAAGTCTTTTTAGCCTTTCAACTAATTCACTTGCGTCTTCTGGAACAAAGCCAACTTCATATTCTTTTAAAAAATCATCAGAAAAGCCTCTTGAACGCATATATTCTAAAGCATCTTTTCCTGATTCTTTCCACAAATTTTCTGTAAAAAATGCGCCTGCCTCTTTTAAAACCCTTAAAACCTGATCCTTTGAAGAATTTTCAAATTCGGATGAGACTTCAACCCCACAAATTGAAGCTGCTTTCTTAAATGCTTCAACAAAGGTAAGGTTTTCCAATTTCATTAGAAAAGTAAAAACGTCTCCGCCAACTTTACACCCAAAACAGTAAAAAAGCCCTTTTTCTGGGCTAACATAAAAGGATGGAGTTTTCTCATTGTGAAAAGGACAAAGTCCAACTAAACTGTTGCCTCTTTGTTTTAGATGAACGTAGTGTCCGATAACGTCGGTAATAGAAATTTGTTTTTTAACATAATCAAAATCAGTCATATTTAACCCGATCGCTTGTTTTTAAAATTAAAGAATTATAAATCTAAAACGCCTTCGACTGTTAACTTTATGACAGAAAATACTCCTGGATAAACTCTTATCTTTGCCTCATACTCACCAGGAACCTTCGCCCCTTCAAAGGTTATTTGTTTTGGATCGAAATCAAATCCCATTTCCTTTAGTTTGTTTGATATATCTTTGGAAGTTATTGCTCCATAAAATTTATTATTTTCTCCCATCCTCGCTTTTATTACTATATTTGTTGAGGAAAGCTTTTGTGATATATTTTTGGCTTCTGCCAATTTTTTGTCCTCTTTCTTTTTGTTAGCTATTTTTCTTTTCTCATACTCTTCGATAATTGGTTTTGTAGCTTCTTTCGCAAGATTTTTCAAAAATAAATAGTTTCTTGCATACCCTTGAGATACCTCAACTATATCCCCTGCCTTGCCAAGGGATTTTATATCCTGAATTAAAAGAACCTTAATCTTATCCATATATATCACTCCTTCCTAACAAAATTTTAAAAAATCTGTCCAAATCTAAAGTTTAAAGTACTTTCTAATATTAAATACAGAATCAAACACCCCCAAAAAAACCAAAAAAAAGCTTAAAAACGGCACTATTACAAAAAGTAGTACTACAATCAAATTTATAATTTTAGTTATGGTGTCATTCTTAAAAAATAATTTTTTAGACAGAATAAAGAAAAGCACAGATGCGCCAGCAAACATATATATAAAAGTAAGTATTAGCTCAACGTTTAAAAAAGCATTCTTAATTTCATTTGAAATAGGCAAAAAACTAGCTATCAATGAAGCTAAAAAAAGAAAACTTAATTCGTACGGAATTCGAACCTCTTTAAAATCGCCAAACTGTGGAACTTCAACCTTGTATAGGTATCTTAAGACATACGAAACAATCCTGTATTGAAATACTGACCAGATGAAGAATAAAAGTATTACTAAAGAAGGAAGATAGATTTCAATATACTTTACAAATTGCTTTACTTCTTCAGTCGCAACCCCTGAAGAACCTTGATAATAAGATATCATATACGATTCAAAAGCTGCATAAAGATTGCTTAGAAGATCCTTTGGACCAGTTAGAATAAAGAATGCTACACCTAAAGCAAATAATCCAGACAGTGCTGCAGTTGTCCCAAGTAGTACGTTTATTGGCTTTTCTTTCCTTAAAATTAGTCCCATAACAATGCCAAGAGAAAAGTTAATTGTACAAAATATTACAGAAATGATATATGGCAAAAGAATAGCAAGGATAATACCTGACAAAAGAAGAGTTAAAACGCCATAAAAAATACCTCTCCTATAAGTAACTATACATATAGGAACAGCCATTAAAAGAAGCCCCAAAAAACCAAAAGTTGGAACGTAAACACCAAACAAAACAAAAAAAACCACCAAGGCTGAAGCTAAGAAAACCTCAATGGCATCAAAGTTTTTTTTAAGCAAATAACCTCCTTAAACAAGTGAGTAGTTAGCAAACGGTTTTAGATCCTGGCAATCAAGTACTAAAAACTCATAGCTAACTACCCATAATTATTTTCTAATCAACAGTAAATGGTAAAAGAGCTATCATTCTTGCCCTCTTAATCGCAGTTGTAAGCTGCCTTTGGTGCTTAGCACAAACTCCTGTAGCCCTTTTTGGCAAAATCTTGCCTCTGTCGCTTAAATATTTCTTTAAACGATTAACATCTTTATAATCAATATATTTCACCTTCTCAGCACAAAAAGAACAAGCCTTTCGTCTAACCCTTTTTCTTGTATTTTGTAAAGCCAACCAAAACCCTCCTTAAAATTTAAAAAATAACTATCTTGCATTCTTTAAGAGATTTTAGAATAAACCAACAGTTTAAACATTAGAATGGAGAATCTCCTTTCGAAAAATCATCATCAAAAATAAAGTCATCTAACTCTGCAACATCTTCTCCTGTCTCAGATTTCTGAGCGCTTTCTTGTTTTGGACTCAAAAGCTGTATGCTGTCTGCTACAATTTCAGTTACCGTTCTTTTTGAACCCTCTTTTGTTTCATAACTTCTATTTTGCAATCTGCCCTCTACAAGAAAGAGAATCCCTTTCCTCATAAAGTTACTAGCAAACTCTGCTGTAGCGCGCCAGGCAACAATATTAAAAAAATCTGCATTTGTTTGATCGGTAGAGTTTTTCCTGTTAATTCTATTAACAGCAATAGTCAAACTTGCCACTGGAACACCCTCAGCTGTGTATCTAAGCTCCGGATCCTTAACCAGTCTACCTACCAAAATAACCTTATTGAACCTGCTCATTAGAATCAGTCTCTCCCTCTTTTGACTGATTATCCTCCTTTTCAGCATTTAAAGCAGCTTTTTGAAGGACGTCTGGTTTCTTAACAATCATGTGACGGATAACAATCTCGCTAATCTTCAAAATTCTGTCAACCTCAGCCACCACAGACGTTGGAAGCCTGAACTCATCATAGATATAAATGGCTTCACGCAAGTCATCGATGGTGTAAGCCAATCTTTTTTTCCCCCAATTATCGCTTTTCAAGAGTTCTCCAGAACTTTTTGAGATCAGATCGTGAATACGTTTCATCAACGCATCAATCTTTTCCTCTTCTGCATTGGGATTAAACAAAATTACCAGTTCATAAAGCTTTGAATTTGCCAACAATACACCTCCCTATGGGTTTTGCCCTTTTTTAAGGGCAGGGATAAAAAATGGCGGAGAGGGAGGGATTCGAACCCTCGAGACGGTTTTTTGCCATCTACACGCTTTCCAGGCGAGCCTGTTCGACCACTCCAGCACCTCTCCCAAAAGCAAAACATATTATAACACAGTTATCAATATAGAGAAAACAGCAAAAACAATGACACATTTATACGAAATCAACCTTTATCTTCCCAAATAGGGCCATACTTGAATCAATTACACAAACAACACCCAGAATTGGTATATTACAATCATATATCATCTTTTTGTACTTGTCCAAAACTCTCTTAAGATCTTGAGAAGTTTTAATATCGTTTGCTATTCTTGTAGCAGCAGCATCGGACAGGGCACAGTTGTTGCTCACTACTACGGTAGCACAAGTTTTGCCAAAAGAAAGAGAGGGACCGATAGTTGCAGATGACGTAGCAACCCCCAAAGGTTTAAAATCTTCCCCCCCTTCAACACTTATAACAATTTTGTCCTTAAAGACCTCATCGTTTGTATAAACTTTTATATTTATTAAACCTTTTTTATAGATAAAAATGTCCCCACCATTTTCTATTATTAAATCTTCTCCCTTAAAAAGTTTTTCACCAAGAATTTGAGCTATAGCACCCGCCACGCATGCCATAGGCCCAACGTTCATAATTTTTGAATAATTTTTCATAATACTTACAATATATGGCTCTCCTAAAATATTCTGCAACGGAATTAGAGAGTTTTTAAAAAAACGCTCCCTTTCAATGTGTTCAACAATATCCTTTCTGAGACTACATACAATGTCCTTTGCTTCTAGCACTATATCCCTAGAAAGGATCAGGATTTTTGACTCTTCAACATCAACAAAAGTAGGTTTCAGATCGCCGTGTAGGTTTTCAACATAAAATTTTCTCTTATAGTCAAGATACACGATCTTTATCAATCCTGGTTAGATATTAAATCTAACATGGAGGATGTCGCCATCCTTCACCAAATACTCCTTACCCTCTAACCTTAGGAGCCCTCTTTTTTTCGCCTCATTCATTGCTCCACAACTAATAAAATCCTCATATGAAATAACTTCTGCACGAATAAATCCTCTTGCAATATCTGAGTGGATCCTTGCTGCAGCCTCTAAAGCGCTTGCACCTTTTCTTACCTGCCAGGCCCTAACTTCGTCCTTACCAACTGTAAAAAATGTCATATATCCCAACAAGTCGTAACACGCTTGAATAAATCTTTCCAGGCCAAAACTCTTTAGACCAAAACTTAAGAGCATTTCTTTTGCCTCTTCAGGTTCAAGCATTGATAACTCTTCTTCCAACTTTGCTGAAAGTGCAAGAACTTTAGCGCTTCTCCCAAGAAACCTGGTAAATTCTTCTTCAATTTTTCCGGTATTGACAAGATCAGATTCGCCAATATTAAGTAGCAAAAGAAACGGCTTAAGGGTCAAAAACGAATAATGTTTTAAATGTTTTATTTCATCGCTTGAAAGTTCTACCTCTCTAAACAACCTTCCTTCTTCCAATATTGGAAGGGCTTTCTTTAAAATTTCTATTTCTTTTTCTTCCTGACTATTTTTTTTAATACCTTTTGAAGATGTTTTTATCCTTTTCTCTACTACAGCAATGTCTTCAATTATAAGTTCATCCAAAAATTTTCTTATGTCGCGCTTCGGATCAATTTCTGGATATATATATGGATACAACGAAATATCAAAAGACCTGGCCACAAATGATATAACTTCAGCATTTTTCATCTCGTTTATTAGCGAAGGCTCTATCCTTTTTCTCAAGTCAAAAGCACTTAGCTCTTTTATGGGGATAAATGCTGGAGTTTTTTTAAGCGGTTCAAAAATCCTGGCCAAAGTTTCAAGTCTCTCATCAGGAACAGATATCCTTCCCTCGTTATCTGATTTTTGAAAACTGCTTCTTTTTAGCAAAAGATTAATAACTGTAGTTTTTCCTGAAAAGGGAAAGGCAGTTATTCCAACCAACTATTTCACCTCAAATTCAAGCGTTGATACTTCTTTGCCGTTCAATAAAAGTACAACTTTATACTTTCCTACAGGCCAACTTTTACCTGGATTGAGGGCTACGTGTGTAATCCATAATTCGTCGGGTTTTTCTACAACCTCTGAGATCTCAGAAAAGGTAGTGGGCTCCTGATCTATATATTGAAATCTTGCTACCAACTTATCATTGGGGGATGCATCCACATACTTTACCCAATAATATAAAATAGGCCAGTCTTGCGGGAAAACAGTTAATTTTTCAAAACTATCTGGATCCTGATTGTTTGGAGCCATCTTGGATATCCCCTGATCAACTACTTGAAAAGCATATGCATTTACTGGAAGAGGCGCCAAGCATAAAAACAACAAGAACACCGATAATAGAAAAGCATTTTTTTTCAACAATCTAAAAAACAACGCTACCACCTTATCCTCCTTAAAATTTGAATTTAATCTTCATCGGCCGTTTGTGAAATCACCCTGACAAACATCTGAGCAAGATAAGGATCGAACTGTGTACCAGAACACCTGCTTATTTCTGCAAGAGCATCCAACTTTGTCATTCCTTTTCTATATGGTCTGTCAGAAATCATAGCCTCAAAAGAATCAGCAATAGAAACTAACCTTGCAAGAAACGGTATTTCGTCTTTACTTAAGCCATAAGGATAACCTTTGCCATCATATCTTTCATGGTGATATAGAATAATTTCCAAAAGTCCTGGCATAAGTTCTTCTTTTATAGACTTTAATATATTATATCCGACAATTGGATGAGACTGCATTAAAATATACTCTGTTTGGGTTAATTTCCCAGGCTTCTTGAGCACAGTATCTGGAATCCCTACTTTACCTATATCGTGAAGTAGTGCACCAAACCCAAGAACATCTATATCTTTTTTATCGAGTTTCAAATATTTCCCGAACCTTACTGAAAAGGTACTAACTCTTTTAGAATGTTTTGCGGAAAAGGGGTCCCTTGCATCTAAAGCCTGAGCAATACTTTCGAGAGCCTCCTTATAAAGTTCCTTTGAGTGTTGGATAGAATAAGTAATGCCAATTTTTTGATTCAAAATATCGTTTAGGTTCATAAAGAATTCAGAGTGAACTACCCTCATGTCAAAAGCTTTTATATAAACAATGATATTGGCATAAGGTTTGTTGTACAATCTCAGCGGCAAAATAGCAATCCTTATAGCGTCACTGGGCAAATTTGGGCAATTTGCTTTTCTTACCGGGAGAATCTTAAAATCACTAAATGGTACAGAATAAACACACGTTTCAGAAATATCACTATAACTAGTCTCCTCATTAAAATAGACACACCTTGCATCTGAAACAAAGCTTAAATTATCAACCAAAAAGTTAATAGCAAGATTAATAGTATCGTCAATATTTTCCATACCAGAAAGCTTTATTGAAATATCTCTAAAGTAAAAGTTCATTTCAGTAGAGTCTTCTAAGATTTCTTCCCTTTCAATTCTAGAAAGATACAGAGAAAGCATATCCGAGACCCTTATCAGGAATTCTCTTTGATCAGACTGAAATACATATGGTTTGTCAAAAAATAATAAAATTGCACCAATAGGCATTTCTTTAGAATTTAACGGAGAACATATAATCGAGTAAAAATCGTTTTCTAATATCTCATTAGAATATTTCAGAATAGGATTAGTCCTCAAATCAAAAACTACAGAAACCTTTTTGTCTAAAAATACCTGACCAACCCAAAAGTTTAATATTTCAAGTTTATTAAGTTTTAAATAAAGATCATCACTAATTTCGCCTACCAAGCTATCAATTACTAAACTTTGCCCACAAGAATCCAGCAAATAAAGCATAATAACTCTGGCATTAGTTATATCTTTAATTTGTTGCAAAGATTTTTCTATTATCCTTTCTTTTGAATCAAAACTATTTATATAAGATGCTATCTTCATTAAAACAGAGTTGTTTTGTGCAACAAACTTACTCTCTTCCTCAGCAGCCTTTAGCTGTTGCTGAGCAGCGTAAAATTCATCAAGCATCACTTGAAGCGAAAAGGAAAGCCTTGCAATTTCATCCTTGCCCTCAAAGATCGTAAAAGCCTCTCCAGAAATTGGATTCTTAGAAATTCTTTCAGCTTCATCAGCTAAATTTTCTAAAGGACGAGATAAATATTTGCCTAAAACCAAACCAAAATATCCTGCCAGAATAAGCAGGGCAAACATGGGAAACAATGAACCTAAGATAAGCCTTCCAATTTTAAAATTTATCTCATAATCAGGATACCCGCCAATAATAAAAAATGGCGTGTAATTAATATTTTTTGAAAACATTGTAAATTGTGAACCATCAATATAAGTTTTAAAAAATTTTTTGTCAAAAAAATTTTCTATTGGAAAATTAAATTTTATTGGATGGCTCAAACTTATTGAATTCATCTTCCCTGATACAATAAAAAATTTAAAGGGGGCATTTATCCCCTTATTAATCTCATCAGATAAATAGTCAAACCACTTTAGAGATATTGATGTAATTATAAAACCATTAATGTTATTTTCGCGAGTAAATATAGGGTAAAGTGCTACAATCATATTCTTTGAATCAAGTTGAATAGGCCCAAACATAGCAAATGACTTATTTTCTAAAGCACTTTTAAAGTATGACCTTTGGGAAATGTTTTCGTGATCTACAATTGCTCCTTTTTCTCTATCAAAACCATTAATTATATTTCCATTTGTATCAGCAACTAATACAGAGTTAAAAGCTTGATTTCTTAGCAAAAATTCTTTTAGCAAGCCTTCATGCCCAACTTTAAGGTTAGTTCTACCTAAATTTGAACTTAAGCTAATAATTGGAAAGAGTATATCGTTTGAAATTTTTGAGTTTATATAGTTTGACTCAATTTCTAAAGCGCTTTGGAAATTAACGTTCATAAAATCTCTATAATCTCTAGATTGTTCATAGATCATAAAGATAACGTTCAAAGAAATTATAATTAGAGACAAGACAATAAAAACAAGGCTCATCTTTTTGTAAAGTTTGAGCCCTGACCAAAAATGTTTCAAATAATTTAAAAACTTTTTTAAATATTCAACAAATAACAATAATTTTATCCACTATCCTCAATAATCACCAAAATAATCTTTTAAAAATATCTTAAACAACCCTTTTCTAAAGCATGCTAGATGCAACATCTGTTCCGCTTTCTTTAAATATTTTATAGCGTTTTAGTATATTTTCTAATGCACTCAACAAATACAAAACATTTTGAGGCCTTGCAGATTCAGCCATAGTTCCAAATCTGGCAATCTTCCCCTTTAACTGAGCAATGCCTAAAGCTATTTCAATCCCAAATTCCTCCAATAATATCTTTCTTAGCTTTATATCCTCTATTTCAGCAGGAAGATAAACTGCAGTAACCACAGGGTTCTGAACATTTTTATCAGCAACCAACTTAAAGCCCATAGCCTCAAGCCCTTTTTGTAATGCAAGACCTATTTTTCTGTGTCTTTCAAATCTGTTTATCAAACCTTCTTCAATAATAAGATCAAATCCCTTGTTACACGCATAAAAAAGGCTTACTGGTGGAGTATGATGGTATACTCTCTCAAGCCAGTATTTTCTTATAAGCCTGAGATCAAGATAGTAATTTCTGGGCGTTAAAGACTCCAAAATCCTTTCAGCTCTTGGGCTAAAACTTATAGGAGCTACGCCTGGAGGACAACCCAAACACTTTTGCGAACCGCTATAAACTATATCGATTCCTAAACTATCTACAGGAACATTAACTCCACCCAATGAAGCAACGGTGTCAACTAGGGTTAGAACCTCGTACTTTTTGCAAATATTCATAATATCTTCAAGAGGCTGAAGCACGCCAGTAGACGTTTCAGCGTGAACGCAAGCAAAAAGCTTAGGAGAAAATCCCTTTATAGCTATCTCTACATCGTCCGGATCAAGCGCTTTGCCCTCAGGTGCGCTAACTACTTTTACATTACAACCAATTCTTTCTGCGATCATTCTTATCCTATCTCCAAAATGTCCTATTACCCCAACTAGAACTCTGTCATCTGGTTCAAGGAAATTAATAAGTGATGCTTCCATACCAGATGTCCCGGTACCAGACAAAAGCATACAGATGTTTTCAGTTTGGAATATTGTTTTAAGTTGGCCTTGAAGCTGATCTAAAAGAGCAAAAAAAGTTGGATCAACATGACTTACGAGGGGCTTAGCCATAGCCAAAAATACTTCTGGATTAACCTCAGATGGACCTGGACACATTAAAATAGCCTTCTTATTCATTTTTAACTTTTATCCTCCTCAGTCAAATAAAGTCTTATCTTTATCCTTCATTTTAGTTTTTTTTAGCAACTTTGTGGAATCTAAATTAACAGAATTTTCTGAAATATCCTTACTCTTTTTGTTTTTTGAGAGTTCATACATTTCATAAATTTCATTTGGCGTAGTAGAATCAAAGGGACTTTTGTCATATCTTATTCTCTTTGCTCTAGGAAACCTAAGTGCAAAGCCACTTCCTGTGGGCAAATTATTTAAATAATCTTTATTCAATCCCTTTCTTCCGACAGTATGTACAGGACTAACTGTTATTTCATCTGCTTCAACCTCAACTACTATCTTTGGTTTTACCCAAAAATCAGGATTTATTTCTGATACATAATTGTTAGGTTTGAAGTTAGTCCTTATTTCTTCAAGATTTTTAAGAAGTTCCATCCATTCTTCCTCAGTAAATCCTGAACCTAGTTTCGCTATTGTTTCAAAACAATCCATTTCAGGATCATACAAACCTATCAACAAAGATCCTATCCCTAACTTTATTCTTTGCCCTTTTCCATAAAAATATCCCATGATAACAGCATCAATCGTATCGGAGAGAATTGATTGTTTCATAGATCTCTTCAATTTTATCCAGTTAAAATTCCGTGAGCCTGCCTGATATACTCCATCTAATCTCTTTATCATTATTCCTTCCATGCCCTGAGAAACGTAATTCTCAAACAAGTTCTTTATTTTTTCTGGACTGTCAACCTCATAGGAATCAGATATTACAATCGTTTCATTTTTCACTATTGTGTCATTTAGGAGCTTTTTTCTTTCAAATAGAGGTTTTGATGTAATATCAAGGCCATCTTTGTAAAGCAGATCAAATACTTCTAGTCTTAACGGAAATTTTGCAGCTACCTTTAAGATATTATGCTTTCTCTTTCTTTGGACAGTTATTTGAAAGGGCATAAAGCGTAGGGTTTCAGGATCAAAACTAATTGCTTCTCCTTCAAAAATACAATCCTTTGCTCTGCAAAACTTAATTGTAGATTCGACTATTTCTGGAAACATATAAGTATTATCTTCAAGATTTCTCGAATAAATTTTAACCTTATTGTCAATTTTATGAACCTGACATCGAAATCCATCATATTTAGGCTCTACAATACACTTGCCTACTTTATTAAAGATCTCTTCTGGGTTTTCCATTCTTTCTGCCAGTGCCATCCTAATAGGATTTCCGACAATAGCACGTACAAAATCTAATGCTTCCTCTCCCTCTTTAAATAATATATAAGCAACATAACCAAGATCAGAAGTCAGGTTATAGCATCTCTCGATTTTTGGCTTCAAATCCTTACTCTTGACCCTGGCAAAGGAAAGAGCCTCAATTACAGTAGCATCCTGTGCTCCCAATCTAAGTCTACCAAGAATGATTCTTACTAAGTAAAGAGCCTCTAAAGAACTTGCTCTGTCTAGCATTTCGGTAAGAAGTTCTATCTTTTTGTCTTGGGAACTAGGCCCTGAAGTAAGAGCTATTGTTTTAAGATAACTAAAAACCTCATTAAGAGTTAAGGAGCTTTCTTTATCCTTCACTATATTTTTTGCTACTAATCCAAGATCTCCTAATTCTTTATATAAATCTTCAATCTCGACCTTAAACCCCCCATAAATTCTCAACAAAGACTCAATAACAAACTTCTCTCCCACCCCAAAGTCTACAGCTTCAAAGGATGGTCCTGTTTTTCCTGATAAAAGATAGATAGCAATTCTTACATCTTCTGGAGAAATATTTTCAAAATAATCTGCAAGAATCTCCATCATCTTTAGTCTCGAGGTCTCTTTTTCAAGCTTGTCGAAGACCTGAGCTAATAAAATAAAATTAGATTGTAAGGCATTATTTGCTACTTTCAACACTTGCTTCCTTTATAACTTTTTCGGCAATCTGAGGAGGGGCTTCTTCAAAATGATCAAATCTGGTTACAAAAGAACCCCTACCCTGAGTAATGGATCTTAAATCCATTGCATAATTTACAATTTCACTTTGAGGAACGTATGCCTTTATAACAGTTTCAGAATCCTTTATAGAATCCATCCCTTGAATTCTTCCTCTCTTGGAATTCAGGTCTCCCATAACATCTCCAGTAAAGTCCTTCGGTACCGTTACCTCAATATAGTTAATTGGCTCAAGTAAAACTGGTTTCGCCTTTTCCATAGCCTTTTTGAAAGCAAGATGTGCAGCCATTTTAAATGAAAGTTCATTAGAATCCACTTCATGATAAGAACCATCTACTAAAATTGCCTTAATGCCTATTACTGGATAGCCTGCCAAATGTCCGCTGCCAAGAACTTCGCGTAAACCCTTTTCCACAGCAGGTACATACTGTTTTGGGACGACTCCACCTACGATCTGACTTTCA
Organism: Thermodesulfobium acidiphilum; assembly: GCF_003057965.1. Classification (NCBI taxonomy): domain Bacteria; kingdom Pseudomonadati; phylum Thermodesulfobiota; class Thermodesulfobiia; order Thermodesulfobiales; family Thermodesulfobiaceae; genus Thermodesulfobium; species Thermodesulfobium acidiphilum. Next base: position 253,050 of record NZ_CP020921.1, on the reverse strand, counting down.
AAAATAAATTCTTCTTCATAACCAATAGGTTCAAATTTTATTATGACATGACCATACTGACCATGTCCTCCAGTTTGCTTTTTGTGCTTGCCTTCCGCTACAACCGGAATTTTAATAGATTCTCTATAAGCAACCTTTGGCTTTACGAGGGTGCCTTCTACCTTAAACCTTCTTTTAACTTTCTCCATTAGAACGTCCATCTGGATATCCCCCAAACCACCAAGCAAAAATTCACCTGTTTCTGGACTTTTTCCATAAAACATTGATGGATCTTCTTCAATAAACTTTATAATAGCAGAACCAAGTTTATCCTCATCGCCTTTTACTTTTGGATAAACTCCCATAAAAAAGGTTGGTTTTGGAAACTCTATTTTCTTTGGTTCGTATTTTATTTTAGAGCGTGAAAGAGTGTCGTTGGTAGTTGTAATCTGGAGCTTGGAAAAGGTAACAATATCCCCACAATCGGCTTCCTTAGTAATAACAGGTTCTTTTCCGAACGGAAAGCTAACGCTTGCTATCCTTTCCTCCTGTTGCTTGGTAACATTGTACAAAACGGATTCTCCCTTATATGAACCGCTTAGAATTTTTGCAAAGCTAACTTTTCCGACAAAGGGATCGAGCACGGTCTTAAAAATTTGTATGATGAGTTCAGAGTCTGAATTAATCGGGAAAACCTTCATCTCCTTTTCTGAGTACATTTCAAGGTTTTCTTTTTCGCTATAATCTGGGAAGTAGTAACCAAACGCCCTAACCAGTTGAGCTATACCGTAGCCCTTTACAGAAGAAACAGGTATTACCAAAGCAGTCTTGCCAAGCTTTACTGCATTTTTCAAACTTGAAACAATTTCTTCCTCGCTTAGATCTTCTCCAGCAAGATATTTTTCCAAAATGGTGTCATCGCCCTCAGCTGCAGCTTCTTTTAGTCTCTCTTGTTCTTCCTCAATTCTTGTTTCCAATTCTTCTGGAAATGATTCTTCAATATGAAATTTGAAATCACCATCAAAAACAATGCTTTTTTTGCTCATCACATGAACCATGCCTTTAAATTCACCTGCATTACCAAAAGGCAGATACATACAAGCAATATTAAAGCCTAACGACTTTAATCTTAACTCATTAACCGCATTAAAAAAATCTGCCCCCTCTTTATCCATCTTGTTTACTACAACCATAAATGGTTTTGGATTCGCCTTTAATCTTTTTAAGATCTTCTCAATGCCAACCTCCAGCGTACTTGTAGCATTTAACAACAAAACCAGGCCCTCTGACACGCTTTCTGCAGCTATAACATCGCTTTCAAAGTCAAAAAATCCTGGAGTATCTATAATGTTGTATTTAGTGCCTTCCTCCTCAAAGTTTACTACAGAAAGCGAAAGAGTCATCTTTCTCTTTATCTCTTCTACATCATAATCCGTAACTGTATTCCCAGAATCTACAGAACCCAACCTTGAAATTTTCTTTGCATAAAACAAAAGCGCTTCAGTTAGTGAAGTCTTCCCTGCCCCAACATGAGAGGCTAAACTAATTGTTTTGATAGTTTTCCCCATATTACCATCCCTTTCAAAATTTTATTAAATATATTTATCATTAAATTAAAAACCTTTCTCATTCAAAGATTCTATGTACTCTGCATATCTATATATCCCCCAAAGTGTCAGGTGAGGGAAATATGGCCATGACAGCTCGCTTTCAAAAAATCTTGCACTACCACCAGTCAGAACAGTAGTAAAGTCTCCAAACTTTTCATGCCACGACTTAACAATGCCTTCAAGGCCATAAACTATAGAATAAAATATACCGTTATTTAGAGCTTCGTTCGTGTTTCTTGAAGGAACGTTTTTATGATTAATTGTTATATCTATCACTGGCAGATGTGGCAAAAAAAGTTTTATAGACTTACAAATCATATCTATTCCTGGCATGATAAAGCCACCTTTATATACGTTTCCTTTAGTTAAGTCAAGTGTAATAGCTGTCCCCATATCCACAACACAAACTCTATCCCCATAAAAAAGCGATGCTCCAATAGAGTGCAGCAATCTATCAATTCCTATCATATCTATATCGTATTCAATCTCAATCACGCCAACAAGATCTTTTGGTTCAATAACTTTAATAGAAAAAAAAATTTCATTCAAAAATGACAAAAGGTGTTTTTCTATAGTTAAATTTACAGAAGAGATAAAACACTTAACATCATTATTGATTCCTTTTTCTTTTAACCACTTATCGAGAGGTTGAGAATAAAATTTATTATTTACAAAAATCTCATCTAATCGAAAAACTCCATAATGTTTCATACACGAATCTTCAAAATAAGAGCATTTTAATCTAGAATTTCCTAAATCAAAGGCAAGTATAGAAAATTTTTTATCATTAGATATATACTTGTCGCCAAATTTTTTAATACCGATTTTCACAAAATATCAATCGCCTCTTTTAAATATTAATTTATATGCGTGAAGTAATGTCATCAAATAAGATATTGTTGACTCCGCTCCCATATTTTTGTTAACGCCCTGAGGCTCTAAGCCATCATAACAACCGCCCGTTTCAACTTTTGCAACAGGACAAAAAGAATCGTTTTCTCCTAAAAACCACCTTAAGGCTTTCATCACATTGTTATAAAAATATTTGTCACCAGTTTGAAAGTAAGCATCTATACACGCACAAGAAAGGCTACTTAATTCTATCGGTTGTTGATCAAATTGAGCCTTACTAGATCCTCTCCTATACCACCCTCTATTCCCTATAATGCTAAGATATTGTGTTTCTTGATTTGTTTGGATTTCTATTAACCACCTTAGACTCCTAATACCAAGTTCAATCATTTCATCACTGCCAAGTTGCTGGCCAGCTCTAATTAAAGCTTGAGGTTGTCTTGCATTATCATAAGTTAGTATATTTTCAGGAAAAATCCAATCATCAGAAATATTGTTCCTATAAAGATCGAACAGCTTCTCTGATAGATTAATTAATATATCCTTTATCTCTTTAGCCCCCGGATAAGTCCTAACAAATTTGTCACAAGCAATAATAGAAAGGCTAATTCCCCTTACAGAAGTAAAATCCGTAACTTGTTTTATACCCTTTTCAAAAATAGTAGCACAAATAGGAATTAATTCTGGAACTGCTGGCCATTGTATTGCTGTAGCTAAAGCAAGAAGAGTTCTTGCATGCGCATCCTCACTAAAATCATCAATCCACGTTCTATCATATTTTAAAAAGTTCAAAAACCTGCCAGTTCTTTCTTCAAAAGCATTGTGAATAAAAGATAAGAATCTATACAAAAGATAAAGTATGCTCTGATCTTTGAAAAGTTCATAATACAAGATAAGAACCATAAAAGCTCTAGCATTATCATCAATACAGTAGCCGTGATTTCTATTTGGCATATTGTATAGGGCGTGTTGTAATATCCCTGTTTCATCAGTTAAGAATTTTAGATGCGCAAGGTGAACAGAAGGAAGCTTTGTCTGAAATGATTCCTTTCCAATTAAGTCTTTTTTTGAAATGTATATAAAATTTTTTTCCTTAGAATAAGTCTTAATTGCCTCGTCAAAAAGCTCAATATATTCTCTTGCAACGTTCTTCCAGATCATCTTTCTGCCAAAATCATAAGCGTTTTTTCTCAATCTATTTCTGTAAGGAACATCTGTTAAGAGTCTTCTAAGTGCATTGGATAGGGCATCACTATCTCTAAACGGAACAAGAACACCTCTTTCATCTTGAAGCATTTCTTGAGCATACCAATATGGAGTAGAAATTATAGCTTTCCCAGCTGCAATTGCATAAGTCAAGGTTCCTGAAACTATCTGTTCTAAAGACAAATAAGGTGTAAGATATATGTCAGCCATAATTAAAAAGTTCATCAATTCTTCGAAAGATACATATCTATCAATAAAAATTACGTTATCAACTATCCCTTCCTCATAAGCCATTTTTTGCAAGCTAATTCTATAGCTTTCTCCGTAAAGTCTTTTTACTTCTGGATGAGTTGCACCAAGTACTACGTATACAGCGTTTGGATAATCTCTATAAATTTTGCTCAAAGCCTCTATACCATATTCTATCCCCTTGCTGGGCCCTAAGAGTCCAAAGGTCAAAATAACGGTCTTTCCTTCAAGATTAAGGATATCTTTATAATATGAGGGATCCATAAAAGGAACATCAGGAGCTCCGTGATAAATCATAGAAATCTTTTCAGATGAAACTCTATAGACCCTTTCTAATATTTCCTGAGCTTTTTGTGCACAAACAACAATTCTTGAAGACAGGCTGCAGATCTCTTCTAAAACTTCTTTTTGACCTTCTATTGGCTTCTCTAAAACAGTGTGAAGGGTAGTTACAACAGGTTTTTTTAAATTTTTTAGAAAATCAAGAACATAACCTCCATGTTCACCACCATATATACCAAATTCGTGTTGAAGGCTTACTACATTGACATTTGAAATATTTATGAACTCAGCTGCCTTTATATAATCTGTTTTAAACTTTTCTCTGATATCAAAAAAAACTTCCCTGGGATATGAATAGACACCATTTGACATTGCAACAACTCTTACACACCTGTTTTCAAAAGCGTCATCTGGATACCACATAGCAACAGATTTTGCAATGTCATGTGTAAAAGTAGCAATTCCGCATAGCCTTGGCACATAGGTGCCCACAAAAGCCACATTAAAATCTGGAGATGCTCCTTTTGTAGTACCTCTCATAACGAGTAAAAAGTCCTTCCTATTTTTTGGTCTTCTTTGATAAAGTCAAGTATATCGTCAATAGTAGAAAATGCCACACAAGTCGATGTATCAGCACCTCCATAATAAAGCATTACCTCTCTAGTATTCTCATCGCATATAGCGCCACATGGAAAGCACACTCCCGGGACATCTCCAATCAGCTCATATGGCGTTTCTGGTGCCAGAACCCATCTATTGGTCCTGCAGATAAGTTTAGTGGGATCATCCAAATCAAATAAAGCCAATCCAACCCTATAAAGAGAGCCGGAGGCAGTAGTCCTAACTCCATGATATATTACAAGCCATCCCTCAGGAGTCTCTATTGGTGGGGGTCCCATACCAACCCTTGTACAATCCCACCAACCCTCTCGAACTGGGATGATACAGGTATGATCCCCGTAGTGCTTTAGATCGGGGGTAAAAGAAAGCCATATTTCAGCCCTTCCCCTTGCATATGGTCTATGGATCAAAGCCCATCTACCGTTAAATCTTTTTGGATAAAAGGCACCGTCTTTGTTATCCGGATAAAAAAGATTACCGTGCCTGCATATTCTTTCAAAATCTCTAGTAGTAACTAAAGAAAGTTGTGGCCCACCTGGTGCAAACGAAACATAAGTTAGATAATATTGATCAAATTCTTCCATATAAGTTAGTCTGGGATCTTCTAATCCCCAGAATTGCTCTCCCATCTGGGGCTCATGAATCATAAAGGGTTTATCGTCAATTTTCCAATTATTAACGCCGTCCTCACTAAAAGCTCTTATAAGGTAAGAAAACCCTCTTTGTTCTTCTACTCTCAAAACAAGAATAACCTTGTTTTCGAACTTTGCGGCTGCAGGATTAAAAACGGTATGAGCTTCGCAGGATACATCTTCTGCTGTAATAATTGGATTTCCTTCATATCTTTTAAAGAGAGCATGAGTACCCATATTTCACCCCAACTTATTATCTAATATTATCAAAATTAATTAATTTTATCATATATACTAAATATATAGATACATTATATAAAACAACTTTTTTAAGCACACCTCAGGGAGGGCAATTTGATAAGAATTAAGAGTATTTATGAAAGATATTCAACACAAGACGGCTATCGAATATTAGTAGATAGACTATGGCCAAGAGGCATAAAAAGAGAAACGGCAGCAATAGATCTCTGGCTAAAGGAAATTGCACCAACAAATGAACTGAGAAAATGGTATTCACATGACCCTGAAAAATTCGAAGAATTTAAAAAAAGATACTTTTCAGAACTAGAGAGAAATGGTGAACTTATAGAAAAAATCAAACAAATTGAAAAAAATTCTACTGTTACTCTTTTATACTCTTCTAAAAGCCATCTAAACAACGCAACAATTCTTCTTGAATTTTTGAATAAAGCCTTCTGAGAATTCTATTTTTATTAGAAATAATTAATTTATATATTATTTTTGTATAATTTTTAGACCGACCAGTCGGTTTACAAATTATACAAAAAATGCTATCATATCAATATGAAAAACAAGAAACCTTCTATTACAAAAAATAAAATACTTAAAAGTGCACTAAGGCTTTTTTCAAACAAAGGGTATCATTACACAAACGTTGATGAGATTGTAGAAGATTCAAACACATCTAAAGGTGCGTTTTACTTTTATTTCCCCGGAAAAAGAGACCTGGTAATAAAGTTAGTGGAAGAGTTAAGCAATCAACTTATCAAAAAAATTGAAAACAAAGCTAAAGGAAACACTTTCGAAGAAATTTTTAGGTCAGCTTTGAAGGAAGGTTTTAGAATATTAGAAAAATATCGTGAACTAACAAAATTCGTCTTTATAGAAGCCTTTAGTCTTGGGCCTCAATTCGAAGAACAAAGATTTTCTGTAAGGAAAAAGTTGGAAAAGCTTTTTTTAAATATTCTTTCCAATCAAAAAATGGAAGAAGTAGAAAAATATATCGTCGTAACAATTATTGTTGGTTCAATAAGTGAGTTTGTGATCGATTCTATTACGTCCGATAAACCACTTGTAGAATTTTCAGATTTTTTTATTGAAAAATTGTTAAAGATACTTAAAAAATAATTAATTTTAGGAGGTTTTTAATGAAATTAACAGTTGCACACAGCCCAGATCCTGATGATGCATTTATGTTTTATGCCTTAACGCATGGGAAAATCGAATCAAAATATGAATTAGAAGAAACCCTATCAGATATAGAAACTCTTAACAAGGAAGCAATAAACGGACGCTATCACATTAGCGCAATTTCTTATCATGCCCTACCATACATTATAGACAAGTATGATCTTATGAGCGTAGGTTCAAGTGTAGGAGATAAATACGGCCCAATACTTATTTCAAAAAATCCCCTTTCAAATCTGGAGAACAAAGTTATTGCCCTTCCGGGAGAGCTCACTACTGCAACTTTAGTTTTTCGCATATATTCACAGGATCACAAAGAAGTATTCGTTCCTTTCGATCAAATAATGGATAAAGTTATTAACTCAGAAGTTGATGCAGGTCTATTAATTCATGAAGGACAACTTTCTTACAAAAATATGGGATTAAAAAAGATAGTAGATCTTGGAGAGTGGTGGTATGAAAAATATAATTTACCCTTGCCATTAGGTGGCAACGCTATTCATAAAAGTTTAAGAAACGAAAGAATTATGATAAATAACCTGTTAAGAGAATCCATAAAATGGGGGAAAGCACATCCTGAGGAAGCACTCACACATGCCATGAAATTTGGCAGAGATCTTAATTCTGAAATGAATGAAAAATTTGTAAATATGTATGTAAACGATTATACTATTAAATTTCATGAAAGTTTGTACAAATCGCTAAACATATTGTATAAGGTTGCATTTGAAAAATCTTTAATTCCTTCTATTCCAGACATACCGGAGAGCATATTAAATGAATAGATCAGACTTAAAAAATTTAATAGATAATCCAATAGATTTGTTCAACGAGGCCAATAAAAAGAAAAGCTCTCTATACGGCAAAAACGTCTTCTTTGCAAAAAATATTCATCTAAACCTTACCAACATTTGTGTAGAAAGATGCGGCTTTTGTCCTTTTGCCAGGAACAAAGATGACTTTGATGCATATAAGCTATCGCCAGAGGTCGTTGCCTCTAAGCTACAGGGTTTAACATGGTTAAGCGAGGTTCATATTACTTCAGGTCTTAATCCAGATTTGAAGTGGAATGAAGTCCTTAAAATCCTAGATTCAATTAGAAAGACGCTTCCAAAAGCTACAATAAAATCTCTTACGGCAGTAGAAGTTGAGTTCTACGCAAAGGAAGAGAACAAACCAATAGAAAGCATAATTGAAGATCTCTTAAACCACGGCAGCGTATCCCTTACAGGTGGGGGAGCAGAAATATTAAAAGATTCTATGAGAACAAAGCTTCTAACTAAGAAGACCTCGCCAGAAATGTGGCTCAAAATTCATGAAATTGCCCACAAAATTGGATTAAAATCAAATGCTACTATGTTATATGGCCATTTTGAAACTTTTGACGATATATTGGAACACCTGAATCTTTTAGAAGATCTACAGCAAAAAACAGGAGGCTTCCAGGCCTTTATCCCATTGAAATTTCAACCTTTAAACACAAAATTTAGACATATAAAACCAGCAACAAGTATTAAAACCCTTAAAACAATTGCAATTTCGCGCTTAGTTTTGTCAATTCCTCACATAAAAGCATATTGGCCATCAATAGGACAAGATTGCGCGCTCATGGCGCTCTGGACTGGCGCAGATGATCTTGAAGGCACTTTAGTAGACGAGAAAATTATGCACGAAGGAGGATCTCCAGAACCAGGAGGATTATCGGCTGAAAGCCTAAAGGATATGATAACGAATATTGGTCTCGTTCCTTTCGAAAGAAATTCTCTTTACGAAAAGATAGGATAAAAATTGTTTGTTTATCTTAGAAAAATCGGGAGACAAAAAAATGAAAACTAATGAAAATTTTTTAAGGTTTGGTTTGATAAAGTTTTACAATTTTTTGCCGGTGAAACTGGGACTTGAAAAAATTGGTTATAAATTTTTCCTGTCAGATCCCGCAACCCTAAACGATATGTTATTAAACGATAAACTAGACGTTGCAACAATATCTTCAGTTACCTGGATTAACAATCAGGATTTGCTCAAACCAATTTTACCATTTGGTCTTTCTTGCTACGGACCAGTTCTTAGCACCTTTCTTGTCTCAAACGAACCAATTGAAAATCTTGACAAAAAGATAATAAGGTTATCGAACACCTCAAATACTATCAATAGCATGGTAATATGTATACTTAGAAAATTTTATAGAATCAATCCTATTTTCTCTAAGAATTCAAGTAACTTCTGCGCTCAGGTAATTATTGGTGACGATGCCTTAAGCTTTATGGATAATAAAAATAATAGTTTCGTATACGACGTGTCAGAACTCTGGAAACAACAAACTAATTTGCCCACTGTTTTTTCGCTGCTTGCCGCGCGAAAAGAAATTAGAAACGATCTTTTATTAGACTTTATTAAAACCTATTCGCTTGCTTTAAAGTTCGCCGAAATAGAAAAAAATAATTTAGATTGGAAATATAAAAAGACATCCGCAAATGAATATTATTCAAATTTGTCATATATCCTTGACACGAATGACTTGAAGGGACTATTTGAATTAGAAAAATTAATAAAAAGCTTAAATTATTAATAAATTTTAAGAGGTGCACATGATAAAAAATAGAATAAGCATACCACAGGCAAAAAAACTTTTCGATTTGCCATTATTTGAGCTTGCAAAATTGGCTGACAAAACAAGGGCTGAGTTCGGACACAAAAAAGTAACTTATATTATAGATAGAAATATAAATTATAGTAACGTTTGTACTTCAAACTGTAAATTCTGCTATTTTAGCGTACCTGTAGGAAGTAAAAATTCTATCAGGCTTTCTAAGGCTGAAATTTATAAACGAGTAGACGAAGCTGTAAAGCTTAATGCAACACAAATTATGCTTCAAGGTGGACTGGACCCAGAGTTTAGGCTTATAGATATAATAGAAATATTCAAACACATTAAAAAAAAATATCCCAATTTAGTGCTTCATTCACTATCAGCTGCAGAAATAGATCATTTTTCAAAAATTGAACGTATCTCTTATAAGGAAGTAATAGAAAAATTAAAGGATGCTGGACTTCAGGGGCTCCCTGGAGCTGGAGCAGAAATATTGGTCGACAAAATTAGGCAAACAATTAGCCCAAAAAAGATCTCGTCTTCTACATGGCTACACATTCATAGAATTGCTCACTATTCAGGTTTAATGAGTACTGCTACCATGGTAATAGGCTTCGGCGAAACGATTGATGATAGATTGCAACATCTTAAAAAAGTAAGAGATCTACAAGATGAAACTGGAGGCTTCATAGCATTTATCCCCTGGATTTTTAAATCAAAAAGTAAAACAAAATGGGAAAACAAAATTGATTATTTAAAAACTGTAGCACTATCAAGAATTTTTTTTGATAATATACCAAATATAGGTGCATCGTGGCTTACAGTAGGAAAAGATGTAGCGCCAGTTGCTCTACTTTGCGGGGCAAATGATCTAGGTTCAGTGATGCTTGAAGAAAACGTGGTTGCAAGCGCAATGGGACAAAACCACAAGCCTCAAAGCACAGAAGAACTAGAAAATCTCATAAAATCAGCTGGTTTTGAAAGTGCCCAAAGAGATGCTTTTTATAACATTATAAAATAGAAAGATAAATTGTTATAAGGGTTTTCTTTTATTTTTTAGACACTTTTCTACAAGTTCGTCCACTCTTGCGATTCCTGTACACACTACGCTATCAGCAGCTCCCCACCACAGCCTAATAAAATCGCCTTCCTTCAGAGCAGCTGAACAGAACACAACGTTGGGAACATAACCAACTCTTTCCCAATGATCCTCTGGTTCAAGAATCCATTCGTCAGATAAACCCAAAATTTTACCTGGGTCTTCTAAATCGTGTAAAACTACGCCCAATCTATAAACAGAACCACTCATAGTCATATAAACTCCGTGAATAATACTAAGCCAACCGTCCTTTGTCTTTATAGGGGGTGCACCCGGACCAATTTTTAGCTCATCCCAATGATATGGCTTCGGCTTTATCAAAATTTCCGATCTACCCCAGTGTATAAGATCCTTTGAATATGAAATCCAGATGGACCAGGGGATTATATCAGAGTGAGGTCTATCCAGTCTAACGTAGTCAGTACCAAATTTCTCAGGGAAAATTACTATATTTCTATGATCTGCACTTGTAATTAGAGCAATTCTTTCAACTCTCTTAAAGTCGGTCGTCTTTGCAAGGCCAATCCTTACCCCATATTCAGAGTAAGCGCTATAGGTAATAAAGTACTCATCACCAATTCTAGTAATTCGTGGGTCTTCTATGCCAGCACTTTCATATCTGCCAAAATACCCATCGCTTTCAGGTACCATAAATGGTTCTCTTTCAACTTCAAAATTAAGACCATCTTCAGAAATAGCTTTCCCTAAAATTGACCTGCCATTAAGCTTAGCTGCTCTAAATATTAATATATACTTATTTTGATACATAGTAATAGCCGGATTATAAACTGTTGAAACTTCATAAGGAACGTCATATTTAGTAAGAACAGGATTAAATATATATCTCTTTACTATTCCAGAACCTTTATATAACTCTAAATTCATTGTATCATTCCTCCTTGATTGCTATTTAATATCCTTTTATAGACTTCAATATATTCACTTACCATTCTTTGAGAAGTAAACTTTCTTTCCACATATTTTCTACAATCACTTCTTTTTATTTTATAAATAAGCCCAAACTTCTCTACTGCCTCCTCAAAAGAGCTAACCAATATCCCAATTGATTCATCAAGTATCTCCTTCATACTTCCCCTATTATAAGCTAAGACAGGAGTACCACAAGCTAATGATTCAATTACGCTCAAACCGAACGGTTCATTAAAGTATATAGGGTGAAGCAAACATATAGCGTTAGAAAGCAACTCTCCTCTTTTTTCAGGGCCAACGCTGCCTAAATATTTTATATCTTCTGATAGGTGAGGCTGTATATTTTCTTTAAAATAAGCCTCATCCTGTATAGGACCTGCCAAAAAAAGTTTCATTTTAAAAAATTTTGCTATTTTAATTGCATCATGAGCGCCCTTATCCGGATGCATCCTTCCAAAAAATAAAAGATAATCCCTCGGATCCGGGTTAAATGGAAAATTGTTAATATCAATTCCGTGATATATCGTAGAAATATAATCAAGGCTTGGATATCTATCCGAGTTTGAAATAGATACATAACTAACGTGTTTGTTATATTTTTTGTAAATAGGCAATATTTTTTCAGATGAAAAGCCGTGTATAGTAGTAACCATTGGCGTTTTTGTAAGTCTAGAATAGCAAAGCGGCATAAAGTCAAATTGGTTATGTATTATGTCAAATTCGTCTGCCATCTCAAAAACGTTAGAGATATGAAGGTACTCTAAGACCTTTGGGTCAGCTTCTTTATCTTCTTCATAGCCTGTTGGCACTACAGAAACAAGCTTTGCAGAAGTAATAGAATCTGCAGTTGCAAACAAGGTTACATTTAAACCCTCTTTTACAAGGCCTTCTGTTAGCAATGATGTAACCTGTTCCCAGGGTCCATAATGCCTTGGAGGAGTTCTCCACGCAATTGGTGAAATCATAGCAATCTTCATATCATCACCTCGTAAAGAAAGAACTTATCCATCCTTCTTTTTCATTATATATAACTTTGTACCATTCTTCTGTATTAACTCTTTGTAGATATTGTCTCTGAAGTCTCACAAGACTAATAGAGTCACCGTTTTTATACATCAAAGTAAAAATATCCCCAGAAGAATCGTAAAGTCTCAATAATTCCCCCTTTTTAAGGCTTATAAATACCCCATCAGTGTATAAACTAAGATCCTCTTTTAACGTATAAAGCTTTGAGTTGTGACTTACAACCTTTTTAATAACTTTTACTTTTGATCCGTTATCTATAGTTCCAGCTACCACAGATGATTCATCAGGCTCTGAATACATTGTGACAGGATTCCCAAGTACAATTTTTGTAGTTTCATAAGCTGAAGTTTCTATATTAGTTTGAGCATAATTTTTGTTTTCTGGGACCTGTGCGTAAACTGTCAAAGTTTTCGAAAAAACATCCTTTCCGTTAAGTTGAGAACGAGCAACGATTTTATATATTCCTGGATTTGGAGGGAACCATTGATAATAAACATCTTTTGAATTCCTTTTCTGATAAACCACACTCCCATCCACAAGAATATCAATCTCTTTTGGTTCGAAATTAGACTCTACTTCAAGATATAAGCCATTTTCAATGTTTTTAAGCTCTACTGAATCCCCTTGGGGATAAATAATGTTAATACTAGGTTCTCCATAAAAGATTTTATGCGGGTTCTTATAAAACTTATTTGCAAAAATAAAAATTGCAAACAAAATTGCTAAAATGAGGATAGCAGTTGGAATTTTCGGTAAAATTAAAGAAAGATATTGTCTTGAGAAAACATTTTTGTTCGATGCACTTTCAGGACTTTCGCATTTAGTATATTTTGCTAATTGATGAAGCTTTAAGAAAATCCTTTCATCAGAAATAGCACGAAATGAAGTGTTATCATTCAGAAAAACTACAAATTCTATTATTTTTTCCTTTGAAAAAAGATGCTTCTTAAAATCTCTTATACATTCTATGTGATCTATATTGCCTTTTAGATAGATTATTTTGCCCACGTTTTCCTGAGGCACCAGGATCAAATTCTCGCCCACAGACAAAAGATAATCTTTGTACTCTTCACTAATAATCTTAAACATATCCAAAATAAAATCTAAAAAATTTAAAGTTATACAATAACCTTCTAAAATTTTGAAAAGTTGAACTTATCCCACACATTAAAGCACTACATTTTCTGTCTATGCAATATTGCCTGAGAAATAGTGAATTCATCCGTGTTGTTGAGGTTATCGCCCATAGAAAGTCCTATTGCAAGACGAGTTAATTGTGGCATATAGCCTAACTGATCTCTTTGAGTTGAGAGCCTTTCTTTTATGTATAAAGATGTAGTTTGTCCCTCAATACTGAAGTCAAACGCTATAATAATTTCTTTAGGTTTTTTTGTACTAATTAAAGTAAAGAGTTTTGTCATACCGGCTTTTTCCGGGTCAATACCCTCCAGTGGGATAATTAGACTGTTTAAAACAAAATACCTGCCAGAATATGATTTAGTTGATTCTATCTTCCACAGATCTCTCACATCTGAGACAACACATAAGATTTCACTGTTTCTTGATGGATCTGAACATATTTCACAGGGGTCGTTCTCAGACAAAGCATTGCACTGAGAGCATTTTTTTATATTTTTTAAATTTCGCAATGCTTCAATAAGAGAAAGATTCTTCTCCTCGCCTCTCTGAGAAATGAAGAAAGCTAACCTTAAAGCCAATTTTGGCCCAATCCCCGGAAGAAGGGATAATTCATGAGATAAATCGCTTAAAGGCTTTGGATATTTCATTAAAATAGGCCTGGAAGCCCCATTTTTTGCATCTTTTTCATGCCAGCTTCCTTTACTTCTTCAAGAGCGTTATTAACAGCTACCATCACAAGATCGGCCAGAGTTTGTAGATCTTCATCTTTAAGAGAAGGATCAAGTGTTATAGACTTTATCTTTTGATCGCCTGTAACAACTACCCTTACAAGATCTCCGCCTGCTTTAGCCTCAACTTCTAAAGAGGCAAGCTCTGCTTGAAATTTTTCTAACATTTGTTGTGCCTTTTTCATTCCAGGAATCATAATAAAACCTCCCAAATTGATTGATTTATAAAATAATTACCTAAGTTTAAGTCTAATCGTTTTTTATTTCCTTTGCATTAAAGTGCTGTAAAATATCTGGAAACGTTAAAGTAGAAGATTTTGTTTTCGAATCCCTTTTAGTCTCTTTCTCGATAAATTCGCTAGTAATTTCCACATCAAAACCTAATTCTTTTGAAAGCATATTCCTTAGCATTTCTCTTTCTTCTTTATTGGAATCAAATTGCTCTTTGTGCCATCTTGACTCCTTTTTAGAAAAGCCAAAAGTGATTTTATTACCTTCAAACTTTATGGGTTTAGCAGCTACATATTTTGCGTGCAAAAGTGGATTAGTATTTTTGATCTGTTCAAGAATCTTTAAATATGCCTTGTTAATTTGATCAATATTAAGATCCACTTTTTTTTGCTCTTTAAAACTCTCAGGAGGTGTTATCTTATTAGCTAAAATTTTAATATTTATATCATTTATATCAACTTTATCTTCCTTTTTTATACCTTCTTCTATATTTTCTTTCTTTTCTAAAATTTTAGAATCACTATCATTATTTATTTTCACGTTTCTATTTAGAAGTGAAAATATAGCATAAACTTCCAATTCGAATCTCATAAATGGATTAGGATCGTATCTTAAATCACTTTTTGCCTCTATAAGTCTATCAATAAATTTTAAAGGTCTTGTATCGGTATTAATTTTTGATAATACAAAATAAATCCAGGAATCAACAATTGCAAAGGGACTAAAGCTCGATGTCCTTAAAGAATCTATAAGGTTAACAAGGCTGCTAAGATCCCCCTTGTATATAAAATTCATCATATTTGAGATAATTTCATCATCGGGTATACCTAAAACAGAATAAATATCCTTTGTTGATAAACTCTTCTTCTCAAAAAGGATAAAAATTTGTTGTAAAAATGAAAGTGAATCTCTAACAGAACCCTCTGATCTTCTTGCAATAGCCAAAAGTAGACTCTTTTCAAGTTTATAACCTTCAAGACTGGCTATCTTATCAAGATAAGATGCTAAAAGTTGTGTATTAACAGGAGAAAAATCTAACCTCAATACCCTAGAAAGAATGGTTTTTGGAACTTTGTGGGGTTCAGTTGTTGCAAAGATAAATATCGAAAAAGGAGGCGGTTCTTCAATTATCTTGAGTAGGGCATCAAAAGCTGAAGGACTCAAGCGATGCACCTCATCTATTACAAATATTCTGTACCTTGAAGACATAGGGGCAATTAATGCCATTTCTCTTAAAGACCTTGCATCCTCTACGCTACTGTGCGTTGCAGCATCCATTTCTACATAATCAAGAGAACCCTCCAGGAACTTTTTACAAGATTCACACTTTAAACAGGGTTTTTTGCCTTCTGAAGTACAGTTAAGTGCTCTTGCAAATATTCTTGCTGCAGTAGTTTTACCTGTACCCCTCATGCCAGCAAAAAGATAGACATGAGGAGGATCATCAAGCTTTGAAGCATTTTCGAGAACAGTTTTTACAACATCCTGGCCAACCATATCCTCAAACGTTGTTGGCCTATATTTCCTATACAATACCTCCATACTTATTTTTCTGTAGAGGAAAAGGGCGTTTCAATAGGCATAGGTTTATTGAGAAATCTTAAAATTCTCTCAGCATATGGCGACAAATCTTCGTTCTCTCTTCTGATTATAAAAAGTTCTCTCATTACACTAAAACCCCTTACTCTTACGATCCTCAAAAGGCCTAATGCTAACTCTTTGCCAATTGTGCATTTTGAAACAAAAGATACCCCTAACCCTGCAGCAACCGCATGTTTGATTGCCTCTGTGTTTCCCAGAACCATATTAATATTAAGATCAGACACAGAAAGACTCTTTTCCATTAAAGCCCCTTCTAGAACCATTCTGGTACCTGAGCCCTCTTCTCTTAGAATTAACGGTTCTATCATGAGATCTGATAATTCGATTACATCTGGCCACGGATGGTGAGCAGGTACGATCAAAACAAGCTCGTCATCTCTAAATTTCTCCCTTTTCACATAAGAACTTTTAACAAACCCTTCTATCAAGCCAAAATCTATGTCCTTTCTCAACAGCGCCTCTTCTATGCCTTCAGTATTCTCTACCCTTATAGAAATTATTGTTTGAGGATATTTAGACCTGTATATCGCAATTAATGGGGGTAATATATATATACCTATAGTTGTGCTAGCGCCTACTACTAATTTACCTGTTTTTGCAGCGCCAACTTGTTCTATTGCTTTTTTGGACTCTTCCATTGCTTCGATAATTTTTTTTGCGTATGGCAAAAGTGCATCCCCTGCATCAGTAAGTTCTACTTTTCTTCCTGTCCTTTTAAATAGCTTTGCACCAAAAAAATCCTCTAATGCCTGGATCTGAAATGACACAGCAGGTTGCGTTAAATAAAGTTCTTTTGCAGCTTGAGTAAAACTTTCTCTTTCAGCCGCTACCAAAAAAACCTTGAATTGTCTTAAATACAAGGTGTCCTCCTTTTAATTAAAAGTATTATCTTAATTTTCCTAATATTATATTACTTAATTAAGAAAATTTATTATCTAAAAAGTTCACTAACCGACTCAGATAAAGCAATACGTTTGATAGATTCTGCAATAAGCCTTGCAACAGAAATAATCTTAATTTTAGGCCCATAAAACTCATCTGGATGGTAAATAGTATTTGTAACTATAAAATGTGAAAAATCAGATTTTGTAAGCCTTTCTACAGCAGGCCCCGATAAAATACCATGTGTTGCAACCCCTAATACTTCTTTTGCTCCATTTTTCTTCAATATGTGAGCTGCCTCAACCATAGTTCCGCCCGTATCAACTATATCGTCAATTACAACACATCTTTTCCCTATAACATCACCAATTATATTAACCGCTTCAGCTTGATTTGGAAGAGGCCTTCTTTTATCTACAACCGCAAGAGGAACTCCCATTCTTTCAGCAAGAACCCTAGCTCTTCCAACCCCTCCTATATCTGGAGACACAATTACCAGGTTATCTAATTCAAAATTTGATCTAAGATATGAATCAAATACTGGTATAGCAGTAAGATGATCAACCAATATATCAAAAAAGCCCTGAATCTGACCAGTATGAAAATCTATACCAATAACCCTGTCAACACCTGCACGCTCAATAAGGTTTGCAACTAATTTTGCAGAAATTGGTTCCCTACCTCTTACCTTTCTATCCTGTCTGGCATAACAAAAATATGGGATAATAACGTTTATAGAAGATACAGATGCTCTTTTAAAGGCATCAACCATTATCAAAAGTTCCATAAGTCTCTCATTTACTGGACTAGAAGTTGACTGGATAAGGAATATATCTTTTCCTCTGACTGATTCTTCTACCCTAACATAAATTTCCCCGTCACTAAAACGAGTTATATTTACAGCCCCAAGATTTCTTCCAAGAAAGCTTGAGACCTCTTTGCTTAAAGCTATATTCGAAGAACCAGAAAATATAGCATACGATGAATTATCCACTAAAATATACTCCTTCCTTTAACAGGGTTAAAAACTACACATTTAATCACTTTTTCTTTTTGGTTTTCATGCTCTTAAAAACCTTCACCCATCCAGCTTTATTTACCTGAGAAGCTCTACCAATGCCGAGAGAATCTTCTGGCACATCTCTGGTAATAACTGAACCAGCCGCAATCATTGACCCTTTCGAAAGTTTAACTGGGGCAACCAATATCGAGTCGCTTCCCACAAATACATCATCCTCTATTGTAGTTCTATGCTTGTCAAAACCATCATAATTGCAGGTTATTGTTCCAGCACCAATGTTTACGTTTGATCCAACAGTAGTATCACCTAAATAAGATAGGTGTGAAACCTTAGAATTGCTCTCGATTTGTGTTTTTTTGAGTTCTACAAAATTTCCAATTCTAATATTATCATAAATAACAGTTTGTTCCCTTATATGTGAAAAAGGGCCAACACTTACATTGCTTCCTATTATGGAATTTCTTATAACACTATAGAAAACGTTACAATTATCGCCTATAGTTGAGTTTTCTATATTTGAGAAAGGTCCTATTGTTGAAGAACCAATTTTACTTTTTCCGTATATAACTGAAGAAGGCATAATCTTCGCACCAGAACTTATACTAACTTCAGGTCCAATCCAGGTTGAATTAATATCAAATATTTGAACACCATTATTTAAATGAACCTCAATTACGGATCTTTTTGCTACACCTTGTGCCTCCAAAAGATCCTTTTGTGAATTAACGCCTAATATCTCTTTCTGATCAAAGATTTCCATCGTACCAATCTTATGTCCATTTTTCAAAGCGATTTCCAACAAATCTGTAAGATAGTACTCTCCCTGGGCATTTACGTTCTCAATGTTATAAAGTAGCTTTAATAAAGCAATTTTTATGAGATATATGCCAACATTTATCTCATTTATCCTCAATTCATCATTTTTCGCGTCCTTTTCTTCAATTATTCTCAAAAAGTTGTTGTTTTTATCCCTGACTATCCTACCATAACCTTTAGGATCATCAACATTACAGGTAATAAAGGTAATATCATTATTTAATTCAGACATTTCACACAAATTTTTTATGGTATTTTGCTTTATTAATGGCATATCTCCAGGCATCACAAGAAAATAATCTTCTTCAGACAACACCTTTAAACTTTCATATGCACAAAGAAGTGCATGAGCAGTCCCAAGTGGTTCATTCTGAACTACATAGCTTATTTTTTCATCAGCGAAATACTGAGAAACAAGATCCTTATTTTTTCCAACTACTACAATAGGCTCACTATCTATCAAACCTCGAAAAGACCTCAAAACCCACCACAACATTGGCTTATCTAAAACAAAATGCAATACTTTAGGAAAATTAGATCTCATTCTTTTCCCTACGCCAGCACACAATACAACTGGATAAATCTTTTTATTATATGTCAAATTTATCACCTTATATATTATTTTTATAATTCATAAATATATCTTATATATTACATTGAATTATATCATTTCTAACATAAAAAAAGATCTGGTCCTAGCAGAAAATCAAACTTGGCAAACCTTTTAAGTTCACCTTTAGAATTAATTTGTCCTGTTATAGTCTAAGCACCCTTCCAAACCCATCAAAGATAGAAATTGTATTTCGCTTCCAGAAGGTTTTTCCCCATTATCTATTTTTATCAACCAGCTTCGCACTCCTCTTAAACTTTATTACTTTTTTCTTAACGTAACTTTTAGTAAATTTCTCAGTTTTATTATTCTCTTTTTCAAAATCCTTTAAGATATTTGAAATGTTTGAACCTTCATAATCAACAATTTTACCTGAACTATCAACCTGTCCTACAATAGTAAGATCCAAATGACTCTTAAGATCTATTATTGTTGGCTTATCAACATATTTCACCTGATTATTTTCAAGATAAGCATAAGTTTTCAAAATTGGTCTTAAAGGCAAATCGTTATTACAATCCTTTACCACACATATTTGATTATCAGACAACAAAACCAAAGTTCCGGGTGGGTATGGGACTACCTTTTTTAAAAAGGCTTTTAGAACGTCTTTATCAAAAGCACTATTGCTTAAAGCCATAATAAATTCTATTGCTTCATTTGGTAAATATGGCTTTCTATGAGGTAAAGGCGAGGTAAGTATATCGTATGCGTCAACTAGTGAAACTATTTTTGCATAAATTGTTATATCTTTTTCTAACAACCCTAATGGATAACCTTTACCATCAATTCTTTCGTGATGTTGATAAATTGATTGATTAACTATAAATGGAAACCCTGCCCTATTACACAAATCTCTTCCAAGCTTTGGGTGTTCTTTAATTCTATAATCTGGATTATCTGTAATATAACTTCCATTTAAAATGCTTTCGTCATCAATCAATGCCATACCAACATCATGCAGATATGCAATAATCATAAGAGTCCTTAACCTTAAATCGTTTAATCCCAATGCGGTACCCAATATACCAGAATATATACAAACTCTTGTAAGATGATCGAACAAAAATTCCTTATTGGTTCTAAGGTCATCAACTACTATTCCTGTCTTACTCTTTGCAAGCATATCGTTCATAACGTAGTCTATAGCATTTATAATTCTTTCAGGATTTATCATAGCAGTTCTTCTTGCGGTTTTAATTATCTCATTAGCCTCTTTTTTCATAAACATTTCAACTTTCTTCGATATTGCCTCAAGAGGAGTTATGTCTTCATATCCGGGAACAATGATAGGGATAAATTGCAAGCCCAATTCTTTAAGGTGTTTGATCATGCGCGAATCCAAAGGTATACCTTCACCTATAAGAAGCCTTCCCTTTGAATCCAGTACTGGAGAGCTCAATTTATAGCCATCTCTAAGTCTGTTTATATCAATCCTGATCAATTACTTCACCCACTAATAAGTTTTTAATTAATTCTAACTGTTTTTTTAGCCAAAAAAAAGATGGCGAATTACTCGCCATCTTTAAAAAAAAGTTAAATAGTCTCTCTAATCAACAGGTTGCCATTTTTCATCTTTAACTACAAACATTGTAAGAATCTTGTTTGTAGTATCGCCCTTGCTATCAAAAGATGTCTTTCCAAGCATCCCCTCAAAGCTTACAGTTGGCATGACTTTCAATACATCAGCTCTATCCGGTTTAGGTGCCTTTTCAAGAGCAGTAATTACTGCAAGAGCTGCATCATAACCAAAAAGTGCATATGGCCCTGGAGGATTTCCAAATTTCTTTGTATATTCGTCAATAAAAGCCTTTGCTCCAGGAATTTTCTCAATCGCTGGACCAACGTTACTTGCATAAGTGCCATTAGCATCTGCGCCAGCGATCTTTATGAAAGCAGGATCTTCTACTCCATCGCCACTTACAAAATCTATCTTATTCATCCCCAGAGACTTCATTTGTTTAACCATTTGGCCTGCCTCAGGGTACATTCCGCCAAAATAAATAACTTGTGGATTTAAGGATTTTATCTTTGTCAAAAGGGCAGTAAAGTCTTTGTCCCCTTGATTTATACCCTCTCTCATCAATATTTTTCCACCATCAGCTTGAAATGCCTTTGCAAATTCATCTGCAAGACCTTGACCATATGCTGTTTTGTCATCCAAAACAACTGCTGTATCCTTTTTCAATTTGTCCTTTACAAACTTTGCAGCAAAAGGACCTTGCATAGCATCGGTAGTACAAACTCTAAATACATTATTAAATCCCTGTTCGGTAAGTTTGGGATTAGTTGAAGAAGGAGAAACCATTACAAGACCTGCCTGATGATAAATAGCAGAAGCAGGTATAGAAGCTCCCGAGTTAAGATGCCCTATAACAGCCACTATTGATGGATCTGCAGCAAACTTTTGTGCTACTGAAACAGCTTCTTTTGGATCAGCTTTGTCATCCATCGCAACAAGTTCAAGCTTTTTACCATTAATCCCACCCTTTGCATTTATCTTATCGATGGCCATAAGTGCGCCATTCTTAAGATATGTGCCCATCTCAGCTTGAGAACCGCTTAATGGAGCAGCAAAGCCAATTTTTATAACGTTAGATTCACCTGCAGGTTTATTTTGTTGACCTGCGCATCCCGCAACTAGAAGGATACCAATTCCAATCAAAACAAAGAATAATCCATAAAGCCCAAAACGCTTCATTAAACAACACCCCTTCCTCTCATCAAATTATTGAAATTTTATAGCTATCTGACTATTATGTCAATTACCTAACATAAAGTCTTTTTATAACTTAAAAATACATTAAAAAGGAGATTTTAAAAAATCATTTTCTAAAATAATTAGAAAAATCAAAGTTTAGACAAAATTGAATTCTTCTAAAATTTTAATATTAAAGCGTAGAAGTCGAAAGGAATAACATTAGGATACTATTCCAGTATTATTAATTAAAATCAGCTACAACTTAATAAATTTAATTTATATTTATTAAAATCAAACGTAAACCCTTTTCATGCTCTCTCTGAACGAAACAAGGATCTCATGAGGAACAGTATCTATTGCTTTAGCCATGTCTTCTATTTTAAGGTCCTCATCTAATAAAATCGCCTCGTCGCCAACACGAACGTTGCTAACATCTGTTATGTCTAAAAAGGAAAAATTCATATTAATAGTTCCCCTTAATGGGCATATACTCCCCTTAACCTTAGCACTCCAATTGTTTGAAAGTGCTCTCTTCAAGCCATCAGCATAACCAATCGAAATCACTGCAATCTTTGAATCTTTATGAGCAGTATAAGAGTACCCATAAGACCAACTTTGTCCTGCGCTGATATCATGGATCTTCACAATACTGGCCTTCAATCTTACAACATTTTTTAAAACAAGACCATTAACATCAGAAGGCAAAACTCCATAAATTAAAAGACCACACCTGGGTATAAATTTTAGGGATTCAAGATTTTCTACAGTATTCTGAGAATTTGGTAAATGAACAATTAAGTCTTTATATTTTTCAGAAATCCTATCAAATATAATAAGTTGCTCCTGGGTAATGAGGTTCAAACCAAGAGGTAAATGTGAAAAAATCCCAATTATTTTTATATTAGGCAAATAACTTATTTTTTCTACAAAACTGTCCAGCTCTTCTGGCTTGACGCCAAACCTGTGCATACCTATATCAACCTTTACATGAACTCCTACAGTTTTACCACTCTTTTTTGCTATCTCAGACAAAAATAACGCCATATCAAATGAGTCAATAGCAGTAAAAACGTCATATTTTACACAAAGTTCAGCTTCTTCTTTAGAAAAAATAGGCACTATGAGAAGTAAATTACCTTCAAATCCAGAGTGTCTTAGTGTATACACCTCTTCTATATCACCAATAGCAATTAGATTTGCTACGTCTTTTAAAGCGTTGGCAACAGGGATAAGTCCCATTCCATAAGCATTACTTTTTATAACTGGTATTAAATCCTTTTTTGTGTATTCTTTTATTATTTTGTAATTTGATAAAATAGCATCCAGATCAATTTCCAACCATGGTTTCATTTTATCTCTCCTCTAAGATACTAATAATCTAAAATTTTTAACTCATTCTTGGATTCTTATTAAGAACCTTTTTTCTTAATCTAATACTTTTGGGAGTTATTTCTACCAATTCATCATCGTTGATATACTCTAGGGCCTGTTCAAGACTAAATATTCTTGGAGTATTGAGTCTAATAGCTTCGTCGCTAGTAGCAGAGCGGATATTTGTAAGGTGCTTTTTTTTACAGGGATTTACCCACAAATCTACATCTTTAGAATTTTCTCCTACAATCATTCCCTTATAAACTTCTGTACCTGGTACTACAAATAATGTTCCTCTGTCCTCAAGGTTTGACAACGCATATGAGGTAACTTGTCCGGTCTCCATCGAAACTAAAACACCATTTTGTCTTTGTAAGACATCTCCCTTATAAGGAGCATAACCATGAAATACATGATGCATGACACCTGTACCCTTAGTGCTAGTCAAAAACGTCGATCGAAATCCAATAAGCCCTCTTGATGGCACAATAAATTCAAGTCTTATATATCCTGCTAACTCTATCATGTTGGTTAGTTCCGCCTTTCTTCTGCCCAACAAATCCATTACTGTCCCCATATACTCTTTTGGCACATCTACAGTCAAAAATTCCATTGGTTCACACTTTTCTTTGTTTATTATTTTATTAATTACTTTTGGCCTTTCGACCTGAAATTCATATCCCTCTCTTCTCATAGTTTCAATTAATATAGACAGATGGAGTTCTCCTCTTCCACATACCTCAAATGAATCGGTTGAATCTGTTGGATTTACTCTAAGACTAAGATTAGTTTGAAGTTCCTTAAAGAGTCTTTCACTTAAGTGTCTTGAGGTTACGAATTCACCTTCTTGCCCTGCAAAAGGACTATTATTAACTGAGAAGATCATGGAAACAGTTGGCTCGTCAATATAAATGCCCGGTAACACTTCAGGTTCGTTGGGATCGGCAATTGTTTCTCCAATTTTAATTTCATCAATCCCACAAATTGCAATAATATCTCCAAAAATCGCTTCTTGAATTTCAACCCTTTTGAGGCCCTCATAAGTAAATAACTTGCTAATTTTAGCCTTTCTTTCTTCGTATCCATTTAGTACTAAAACGTTTTGTTTGTTTGCAATTTTTCCTCTCATTACCCTTCCTATAGCAATTCTCCCTATATATTCATCATAATCCAGCGTAGTCACAAGAACCTGAAAGGGTGCTTCAACATCTCCAGCCGGTATAGGGATTTCCTTTATAAGCGTTTCAAAAAGAGGGACTAAATTTGAACTATTTTCATCCATAGACAATTTAGCAATGCCTTGCTTTGCAGAAGTATAGACAACCTGGAAGTCCAAAAAAGACTCAGGAGCATCTAAATCGATAAAGAGCTCCAAAACTTCGTCTAATACCTCGTCAACTCTTTGATCAGGTCTATCTATCTTGTTTATTACAACTATAGGCTTAAGATCTTGTTCAAGAGCCTTTCTTAAAACATATTTTGTTTGAGGCATTGGTCCTTCAAATGCATCAACAAGTAACAAAACCCCATCCACCATATTCAAGATCCTTTCAACTTCTGCACCAAAATCAGCATGTCCTGGAGTATCTACAATATTTATCTTAATGCCTTTATAAAAAATCGATGTGTTTTTTGATAATATTGTTATTCCTCTTTCTCTTTCAAGGTCATTCGAATCGAGGATTCTTTCTACCACAGCTTCGTTGGCCCTAAAAACACCGCTTTGCCTTAACATAGCATCAACTAAAGTAGTTTTCCCGTGATCAACGTGTGCTATTATTGCAACATTTCTTATATCGTTTCTTAACAAGCTCTACCTCCAAAATTACTTATTTAAAATTTTAGATTAACATTTTAATTCACTTAAGAAATAATTTCTACAAAAATATTAAAACATATTTCTATTTAAGTTTTTTCACAAAGATGTAAAATATATAGATTATATTTTTTCGAGGTGAAAATTTATGATAGATCTGATGGAAAAAGTCTTTCATCTAAATTCTAGAAAAACAAACATCAAAATTGAAATTATTGCTGGTTTTACAACTTTCATTACGCTATCTTATATCATCTTTGTAAATCCAACAATACTTTCTCAGGCAGGCATACCTAAAGAAGCTGCAATTGGAGCAACAATTTATTCTACTATAATTGCAACACTTTTAATGGGTCTTTGGGCAAATCTGCCAATAGCTGTAGCGCCTGGCATGGGTTTAAATGCTTTCTTCACATATACTGTAGTAATAGGAATGGGACTACCCTGGGAAACTGCTTTAGGAGCTGTTTTTGTTTCAGGAATATTTTTCTTTATTTTAAGCATCACAAACATTAGAAAAGCAATCTTTATGGGCATTCCAACGGTTCTCAGGACTTCTATAGCAGTCGGCATAGGCCTTTTTATTGCCCTTATAGGTTTTAAAAATGCAGGAATAATAGTAGAAAACAAAGACACTTTGGTGTCTTTTGGGCATCTATTATCGCCTGGCGTTCTCGTTGCATTATTAGGATTGCTTATCACGGCAACTTTAATGAGCAAGGGCACAAAGGGCGCAATCTTAATAGGCATTCTTTTGACCACTTTGTTTTCAATAATATTTGGTATAACAAAAGCACCTACTTCAGTAAGTAACCTTATCTCTTTTTCTGTGCCAAACGTATCAGATACATTATTAAAAATGAATTTATTAGGAGCAATTCATTACGGAATATTGGGAATAATATTTACTTTTTCGATAGTAGAACTCTTTGATAATATGGGAACTCTTATAGGCCTTACCACAAAGGGAAAGATTATTGACAGAGATGGTAATATACCAAACTTAAATAAGGCTCTTGTATCAGACTCAATAGGAACCATGATCAGTGCAATTTTAGGCACTTCCACTGTTACCTCATACATAGAAAGTGCAGCTGGCATTGCAGAAGGAGGAAGGACTGGCCTTAGTGCTCTAGTCGTAGCATTATGCTTTGGACTTGCAGTAATTTTTACCCCTCTTATCGGAATAGTGCCTGCTGTCGCTACCTCACCAGCTTTAATAATGGTGGGCACCCTCATGTTTTCAGAAATTCACAGAATAGATTTTTCAGATTTGACAGAAAGCTTCCCCGCTTTTATGACGATTATATTAATGCCACTTTCTTTTTCAATCGCAAACGGAATTGCTGCTGGTTTTATATCTTACGTATCACTAAAAGCATTAGCTGGAAAATTTAAAGAGATCAACCTCGTTTCTTTAGTTATTGCAATCGCCTTTTTGATAAATTTTGTTTTAAGACTACATTAAAAGTTCTTTACTTTTTCTCGCTATCCTCAACCTTTGCGCTAATCTCTGTAGCATCTTTTTTCTCTTCCTTTTTGGGTTCTTGTGTAACCTCGTCCATTCCCTCTTTGAAAGACTTTATAGCCTTACCAACAGAATTTCCTAGTTCTGGCAACCTGCTTGGGCCAAACAAGATTAAAGCTATTACCAGAACAATAACTAACTCCTGGGTACCGATCATTTAAAACACCTCCAGAATTCTCTGTCTATTTGTATATATTTTACAACTATTCATTTTAGCATAACCAATTAGAGTAACATTAGAAAAATTACAAAAATCTATTGCAACGTTTGAGGCCGCTGTCATAGAAACAATAATTGGAATGCCAAAATAGATAGCTTTCATAGCCATCTCGGAAGAAACTCTTCCGGTAACAAACAAAAATACGTCGGATATCTCTTTTTCTAATGCCCAACCAATAGCCTTATCAACAGCACTGTGTCTGCCTATATCTTCACATAGAAAAAGAAGCGAATCCTTTGTGGAAAGCGCAGCAGCGTGTATCCCACCACTTATTCTATAAAGGTTATTTGTATGCAAAAAATCTCTCAACCTCTTAAAAATTGTTTCCAGACTAACTCTAAATTCGCTCTTTATTATTGGCAAATTTTGCTTTTTCATACTTCTAAAAGATTTGCCACCAAAGCAACCAGATGTGAGAATCATTTCTTGTTTGTTAAATGGGTATGCTAATTCTACGAATACTTTTTTATTTATTATCTTGATATCCTTAATATCATCTTTAGATGCTACTACTCCCTCACTGAACAAAAAACCCTTTATATATTCAGTCAAATGTGTCGGCGACAGTCTTGATGAGATAAAAAAATTATTATTAACATAAATATCTATCTCTTCTTCGCAAGGAACAAATATTTTTGACTCTTCTAATAAGCCATCCCTATAATTAGACACCTTTATTCTTTCCAAAGGGGATATATTTAAGTTCAGCTTTAGAATCTGTCTGGCATATTCTAGATCAGACGGAGTGTTTACGTTAAAAAACAAGAGCTCACAGTCAAAGCGATCTGACATCTCGTCTTCTTCTATTTTTTTCACTTTTACATCCGGATAAAAAGAAATTATTTTTCGTTCATTCTTTTTTAGGTGAACTTCAATAACATCAACAATTTTTTTGTCATATATTGCAAAGAGTGGTTCATAAGACCCTCTATAGACAGGTACTGTTACATCATAATCAGTTGATTGATCAAATAAATAAAGTGCAAAATTTTTGTTTACGAATGGCATATCACAACTCAAGATAAGCACTTTCTGATTTTTTGAATGTTTAAGAGCACTATGAATCCCCGCCAGTGGACCAGAGTCTTTATATATATCTGGAAACTTTTCAAGATTTAGAAAAGAATAAAGATCTTCTTTGTTAGTAATTAAAAATATATCATCTGAAATCGATGAAAGCTCTTCAATAATCCTTTCTATCATAGTCTTGCCATCAAATTCAACTAAAGATTTTTCCTGCCCCATTCGAGAACTTTTTCCACCAGACAAAATAGCTATGGAAAATTTTATTTTTTCCACAATCTTGCTATCCAAATAGTTATTTCATAAAGAACAACCAATGGAATTGCCATAGTACATTGAGTAAATACATCAGTACTGGGGCTAACTAGCATTGCAAGTATAAAAAAGCCTAGTATTGCTCTCTTTCTCTGAGAAGCAAGTTGTTTTGAATTTATTATGCCAAGTCTAACCAAAGCCAAAAGCACAATTGGCATTTCAAAAAGTAAACCAAAAATAAAAACAAACATAGAAACAAACGTTACATATTTGCCTATAGAAAACAATGGTTCAATTTCAGGCGCACCAAAACTCAGGAGAAACCTGATACCAACAGGAAAGATAACAAAAAACGCAAACAAAGAACCTGAATAAAAAAGCAAAACAGCAAAAATTATTCCAATCCACATTGTCTTTTTAGAAATAATTTTAGTAGGCAATATAAAATTTTTTGAGAAATAGAAAATTATATAAGGCCAGGCCAAATATATTCCCCCCATTAAACATAATTTCATCTGCGTCATAAACGCTTCGATAGGAGTAAGGAATATAAGTTTGCCTACTGGTTTTGAGATGTATTCCATAAAGTAGGGTATTGAAAAATAGGTTATCACAGCTCCAATTGCTATTAAAATTGCTGATATAAAGAACAAATTTCTAAAGCGCTTTAAAAGAATCCAAAAGGACTTATGAAGCCTTTCGATATCTAAATCCAGGTTATTTAGCACCTATAATTTCTTTCCTTTTTGTCTAATATTTCCAACTCTTTTAGTAAAACTCATCTTATCACAAAATTCAAGAAGAGGAATAGAAAACTTTCTCGTAGTATTTGTAAGTTCTTTAAAATCTGAAACGCTAAGTTCATTGTTCCTTTGAAAAAAATCTTTTAATAAATCAATCAACCTCTCTAAAGTTGAAGAGTGTATGTATATTTCAGGAGAAATAGAAACCTGTAAAATTTTTTGAGTTCTCTTAAGAATTGCTACTACGCTATTAAAAGCCTTTTTATCCTTGTATTTTAGGCTTATTTCATCGAGTGGCAAGACAGAAAACCCTAAATTCTTAATATCCCTCTCAACTTCATCAACCATTGACAGAACTTCATTAGAAACCCTTTCTTTTAATAAATATGTTTTGTCAACAAGATATCCTTTCTTTTTTGCATATTTGTCAATAATATTTTGAGCAATCGGAGAGTCTAACTTTTTTAATATCTCCTCCTTTGATATCTGAGTTTGAAAAGGATTTTTTGATTCTATTTCAAAGATAATATCTTCCAACTTTTCAAACAAGCTTTTCTGATAGTCATAGCTAAATAAATAAATCTTACCATCACTTTCAAAGGTGTTTAAGGAAGTTTCAGAAATAAATTTTTTAACGTACTCAGATTTATAATTAACTTTCTTTGCAAGATCGAAAAGCTCTACAATGCCCTTTCTTTCAACTACTTTAGAAATATTTAAACTCAAGTCTTTTTTGTCAATAATTGTCTTATCGTTCAAATATCCAGGTAAATCCTTTAACTTAACTTGTTCATTATCTAATATTACTCCTCCACCAAGCGTTTTTTTTGCTGATGGATCTCTTAAAATAAACTTATCACCTCTTACTGCACAAATAGGATTTTGGCAGGAGAGTTTTACAATGTATGACGTTTTCCCTTCTAAAAGATCATCATAAAGAGTTAGCCTACATACACTTGAAGACGAACCTACATATAAATGAACTCTTTTGTTGTTTTTAAGATTTTCATACGAATTTAAAATGTTCAAAAATCCTACAAATTTTGTAGATTCTTTATAATAATTCTTCTCAACAAGCACTTTCCCTCTTGTAACAAAACTTTCATCCAGAGTAGTATTAATATTTACAGCTAACCTCATACCAGTGTGACCTTCCTGAACCTTTCTAAAATGGCTTTCAAGATTTTTTACTCTGACAGTATCTTTAAATGGTAATATTTCTAAAGAATCACCTACCCTTATACTTCCAGAATAAACAGTACCAGTCACAACAAGCCCAAAGCCCTTAATTTTAAATTTTCTATCTATAAAAAGCCTGAAAGGCTTTTCGTTATCATCATATTCCTTTGAATAAAGAAGTTCTACCTTGTCATTTAATACTCTTAATATTTCATCAAACCCTTCACCCGTTACTGAAGAGGCACAAATTATAGGATTATTTTCCAAAAAACTACCTTTAACAAAATCTTTTATCTCTTCCTTTAGGTATTCTAGTAGTTCCTCATCAACTAAATCCTTTTTTGTAATAACGACCAAACCATCTTTAACTTCTAAAAGCTTTAATATTTCAAAGTGTTCTCTAGTTTGCTCTTTTATTCCTTCATCAGCTGCCACTACCAAAAGAGCAAGATCAACACCTGCCGAACCTACAAGCATATTATCAATAAACCGTTCGTGTCCTGGAACATCTACAATACCTAGTGTCTTTCCACATGGCAATTTTAAACTGGAGAATCCAATGTCAATAGTCATACCCCTGATTCTCTCTTCAGGGAAACGTTCAGTTCTTCTCCCGGTCAATCTTGCAATTAATTCAGTTTTACCGTGATCTATGTGGCCTGCAGTTCCTAAAATAAAATCTCTCATTCACCACTCGCATCAGATTTTGGCGGGAGAGTGAGGGAATCGAACCCACCCGGAGCCTTTCGACCCCACAGTGGCTTTGAAGGCCACGGCATCCACCAGGACACATACTCTCCCAAAAGATATTTTATCATAACAAAATTTATAAAAAGTTATTTATATATCTTAAACAATATCTCTGAAAGTTACATTTGGATAAATAGCTTCTACATCTTCAGGCAAACAAACTGCTGTACCTGGCCTCGTAGTAGTAGCTGTTCCAGCTGCCACGGCAAAAGCAAGAGCTTCTTTTAAACTTTTGCCCTCCTTCAATGCCAATACAAAACCTGCAACAGAGGAATCACCTGCACCAATGGTATTTTGAACACTAACAGGTGGAGGAAATGCCCAATATTCTTCTGTAGAGCTGATGCAAAGCATTCCATTTGCACCCATAGAAACCAATACTATACTAATTCCTCTCTTACAAATAGATCTTGCTTCCTGAGCAATTTCAGGTACATATTTAAGTTTTTTGTCTACCAATCTTTCTAATTCGTGAATATTCGGCTTTATTACATGAGGTTTACTGGAAAGACCAACTTTCATAGCTTTGCCATCAGTATCAAAAACCACTTTCGCACCAATCTCTTTGGCTATATCTATAAGTTTGTTATAAAAAGCTGGTTGAACACCAACAGGCAAACTGCCACTAATGATAACGTATTCAGGGTTAGAGAGATTTTGAATCTGTTTTATAAGCCTCATTAAATCTTGCGGCTGTATCTCAGGACCTATAGCATTAAAAAGAGTTTGAGATTTTGTCTTTTCGTCGTTTAAAACTATATTTGTCCTCGTGTTAGCAGAAATATAAGTAAAATTGCACCTTACGCCATCGTTAAGCAATCTGCCCTCAAGCTCTTCTCCAGAAAAACCACCAACGAATCCTAAGGCAACGTTATCGGCTCCAAAATTAGCAAGAACTCTGGAAACATCTATTCCTTTTCCACCTGCATAAGTAGCTTCACGAACAATTCTATTTGATTCGTCATACTTTATGTCTTCAACCCATATCTGTCTGTCAAGAGCTGGATTTAAAGTTATTGTGTATATCATCTTTCCCCCTTAAATTTTTAATTAAATTCAAAAAAAGAAATGGCTGGGGAGGGTGGATTCGAACCACCGGATGCTGGCTCCAAAGGCCAGTGCCTTACCGCTTGGCTACTCCCCAAACTCTAAGCATTAAATTATAACAAAATTTCTTAAATTCTTAAAGATGAAAATACTATAACTCTATCTTAAAAGCCCTTCTCGGACAGATCTTTACACATATACCACACATTACACACTTCTCTTTTATAAATTTAAGTTCATCGTTCTCATCAAGAACTAGAGCTCTGCTTGCACATACGCCAACGCAAAGTCCACAATTCACGCAAAGATCTTTATCGTGAAACAATTCCTTTTCAAGAGAGTCCACTCTGATCTTGTTACTCTGCAAATAGCTAATACCTCTTTCAAGTTTCCCCTTTTCGCCTTCAATCTCGAGCATCAATCTCCCCTCTTTTTCTGGAGATATCTGAGCTCTAAGAATATTAACCACAAGATCAAAGTCCTTTACGAGGTGATATGTAATCGGAAGCTCAGCGAGTTCAGGAGAAAAACTCAATATTAGTTTCTTTTTAACAATCTCTGTGCTCATCTTCTCCTTACCTCCAATGGCTTTACTATTCTATCCTTAGGCAATGGCTCTACTGGCTCACTTAAGAAAAACCTCTTTTCCAGGATCATCTGTTTCAAAACTGTAGCTATCT
This sequence comes from Thermodesulfobium acidiphilum, assembly GCF_003057965.1. Taxonomy (NCBI): domain Bacteria; kingdom Pseudomonadati; phylum Thermodesulfobiota; class Thermodesulfobiia; order Thermodesulfobiales; family Thermodesulfobiaceae; genus Thermodesulfobium; species Thermodesulfobium acidiphilum. The sequence continues at coordinate 220,203 of NZ_CP020921.1, read as the reverse complement.
CTCTTGCCAGTGCCCACGAAGAGGTAGAACCTGTTGGTACCTTTCTTCCATGTATTTCAACAAAACCGCTTCTTAATTCCTGATAACTTACTTCTCTCACAATTGGTCGCGAACGCGAAGCAACAGAATAATCAACAATTACTGTTTTTATATCCTCATTGCCAAGAGATAACTGCTGCATCATATCTTCATCTATTACTGGGATAGGTATGCCTACTCCCATCATTAAAGATACTCCATAACCTTCAAAGTATGCCCCTCTAACATATCTTTTGTTCATAGCTTTCAAATTTCCAATTAAGGCGAGCGTACCAGCAGGTCCAATTGGCAAATTATTTTCATCTCTAGGTTTTGACGAATTGTGTTGAGTACCGTGCCACGCCACATAACCTATAGACCCGCCAAAAAAAATCCTCGTTCCTATACCTATTGTCCTATACTCAGGATCTTTGAGTAATGGAGACCACATTCCGCATGTAGCATAATTAACGTTGCCATATTTTGGCAAAAGCGCCCCCATATAGGTATATAGTCTTGTGTCAGAAGAGTTAGTTGCTGCAGCATAATTTTGATAGCAATTTCTTGGATTAAACATTATTGCTTCATTTATTTGATCAAGAGTTATCTTTGTATCTAAGTCTTTTTTAGGATAACAATCAGTACCAGTACCTGAAGCTTCAAGTCTAATTCTTTTACCTGACAAAAGATCTTCAATCACATGTGCACCGCCATATTCTGGATTTTCAGAAGATCTAGCAGTAGCACCAAGATAAGCATCAACTGCAGCAATATAACCATAAGCTGAAACTGAATTCAACTTTACAGTTTCCATCTTTAAAGGAGGCTCAGTGTGACCAAAATTTAAGAATACCCCGGATGAACACATAGCTCCAAAAGTTCCCGTAGTAACAATATCTACCTGTGAAGCAGCTTTTTTGACTCCCTCTTCTTTAACAAGATCATAAGCCTCTTTAGCAGTTAAAACTACAACCTCATCTTTACTAATCTTCTCGTTAATCTCCTCTATCGTTCTAATCACAAGAAAAACCCTCCTTATCAAGATTGAAGGCATCGTGAATAGCTTTAACTGCCTTTTTAACATCTTCTCTTGCAATTATACAGGATATCTTGATCTCTGACGTTGAAACCATTTGAAGATTAATATTTACATCGGCCAGAGCCTTAAACATAGTAGCAGCAACTCCTGGCCTATCTCCCATACCAGCTCCTACAATTGATACCTTTGCTACATTATCGTCATATACGACCCCTTGAGCTCCTATCTCTTTAGAAACCACTTTTAGAATCTTAAGAGCTTTAAGAAGATCTTTTAAAGATAAAGTGAATGCCATTTCAGTAAAATTCGTATCAGGAGAAATAGATTGTACTATAACGTCAACGTTAATATTTTCTTCTGCAAGACTTCCAAAAATTTTATACGCTATTCCTGGTCTATCAGGAACCTTTATTATGCCAACTTTTGCAACGTCCTCATCAAAAGCAATTCCTGTTACAACATTTCTATTTTCCATATCTGTCACCTCCCTAACTTCTGTACCTTGACAATCATCAAAACTTGAAAGCACTTTCAACACCACTCCATAGTGCTTAGCAAGTTCTACCGATCTGGGGTGCAAAACCTTTGCACCCAAAAGAGCTAACTCCATCATTTCATCGTATGTAACTGTCATTATTTGTCTGGCTTCCTTTACTACCCTTGGGTCTGTTGTAAAAACTCCCTTTACATCAGTATATATCTCACATAAATCAGCTTTTATAGCAGCAGCAATAGCAACAGCTGTAGTATCGGATCCTCCTCTTCCAAGTGTAGTTATAGAATTATCATCAGCAATACCCTGAAAACCTGCTACTACCGGTATTTTATCTGCATTTAAAGCATCTAACAATAATCTTGGATCTATTGATAATACTCTTGCTTTTTCATGTACACAACTCGTCCTTATATTTGCTTGCCAACCTGTAAAAGAGATAGCTTCTATACCTATTTCATTAAGTGCCATAACCATTAAAGCTATAGAAACCTGTTCTCCAGTGGAAAGCAAAACATCCATTTCTCTAGGAGAGGGATTATTCGTAATCTGACCTGCTAGAGAAACAAGATGATCGGTGGAATCCCCCATTGCAGAAACAACTACAACCACTTTATCACCGTTTTGAACAGATCTTTTGATAAGATTTGCAACGTGTTTAACTCTTTCAGGACTTCCAACAGAAGTGCCTCCGAATTTTTTAACAACTAGCAATAGGACATCCACCTCCAAAAATAAAATAATACATTATAACACTATGATATTTTACTTCAGATATACGTTCAAAAAATAATACTTTGCTTTTACTCCAAATTCTAGCCATTTATGCACAGCACCTTCGGGATCAAAGTCTTCCGGAACAAAAGCAAATATAGAAGGCCCTGCTCCAGATAAGGAGGCAAAATAAGCTCCATCGTTCATAATTTTGTTCTTTACCTCTATATAACCAGGGATCAAACTAGCGCGATAGTTTTCATGCAACCTATCGTGTATAGCGTATTTCATAATATTATATCTTTTGCTATATAGGGACTCCAAAATAATATTGGTTTGAGAAATATTTTTTATAGCGTCAGAAACCTTAACCTCACAAGGGACAACCTGTCTTGCTTTTCTGGTTTGAAGCGAAAAGTCTGGAACAAAAACAACACTTTTAGGGAACTCCCTTATAGAAGCCTTGATGGCCTTAAAGTTACCATCAGGATCGGTAAAAGATATAGTTAACCCACCCAATATTGTGGGAGAAACGTTATCAGGATGACCTTCTATTGAGGATGCCAGAGCAATAAGTTCTTGATCGCTCAATCTAATAGAATGGGCAAATGAAACAATTTTTAATATACCTACTATCAAGGAAGCGCTGGAACCCAAACCTTTTCCTATTGGAATTTTGCTATTTACATTCCAGGTTAAACTTTTAGGTTTTTCTATTGAAAGTATTTTGTGAACTTTAGATTCGATATTTAATAGTGAGTTCTCAAGATGTCTTGGAAGATTGATGACTTTCCTGAGCCCAAACCTTGCCTCAATCTCTAAAAACAGTTCTAAAGAAAGTCCAAACACATCGTAACCTGCACCCAAATTTGAAGTGCTACAAGGTATTTTTTCATAGAATCTGTCCATTATAGCACCTATAGTTAAGAGATTAACTCTTCTAATAATTTGTGACCAACAATAAATTTTGAACCTGATGAAAAGGATTCTGTAAATCTTGTGTTTTCTAGTTTACCCTTATAAGATCTATCATAAAAGAGTACTGGCACATCGCCATGTTTGTGAGTTTTTATGTCACAAGAGGTTAGATGATCAGAAACTACGAGAATCTTTTCGAATAATGATAAATTATTTAAAATAACTGAAAAAAACTCGCTATCTATCTTTTCAAGAGCAGATATCTTTAGAAAGGGGTCTCCTCTGTGAGCGCATTCGTCAGGAGCTTCAATGTGGACCATAACAAAGTCATAATATCTTGAAGCCTCAACTGCACCGTAAGCTTTACCTATAAAATTAGAATCAATAAAACCAGTTATATTATCTACTTTAACTGGTTCTAAACCACACAAGATCCCCAAACCATTTATAAGATCCACAGCACTTATAACGGCACCTCTAAACCCAAATTTATCTTTTAACTTCGGCAAATTTACAACTCTTCCACCACCCCATGGCCACACCATGCTTACTTTTAAATCTAAATTACCAGAAACATAGTCCCTAAAAACTTTTATAGAGTTATTTATTAAGGCTTTTAGCTCTTCACAATCTGGTAAATAATCTATATATTCTAAGCCTAGAATATCGTGTGGAGGAGTAAGCTTTGCATTCAGCCAAATCTCATCACCCACAAGAATGTGCCTGTAGCTCACTCCTGGATAAATTTCAGCATTAATGTTACCTAAAATATGTTCTCTTGTTTCAACAATTAACCTTCTCGCAACTTCTGTCTTTATATGTCCAGCAGAATGATCTAACATTACTTTGTCAGAAGCATACACTAAGTTTAACCTAAACGCTGCCATACCTTCTTTAATTTTCAATCCAAGGCTTGCAGCCTCAAGAGCACCTCTTCCAGTATAATATTTAATCGGATCGTATCCTAATATGGCCATATTAGCTACTTCGGATCCACAAGGAAGGCTTTTGGGAACAAAGTTGGATCTAAAAGTTCTACTCATTTTAGCAATACAATCCAAATTGGACATCTTTGCAACTTCAAGGGGAGTTCTATTATCCAAGATCCTTAGCGGCTCTTCAGCACTACCATCTAAAACAACCAGTAAAAAAGCCAAATTATGCCTCCATCATTTTAAATATTTATAGAATTTAATAATTATAATTAATTATCAAATTTATATCTTACTCCGCCCAGCACTTCTCTATCACTTCTGGTAAGGTCTTTGAGATACATTAAAAGATCAACGTCTTTAGTAATTGAATACGATAAAATGCTATCAAGAGTAGTACGCTTTGGATCGTATATTTCACTTTCAACACCAAATCGACCGTAGTGTACATCTAAACCTGCTCCAAGGTGGGAGTTCATGTATCCAATACGAACGTCTAAATTATCATTTATCTTCTGCCCTGCTTGAGCATCAACTTTAGTTTTGCCGCCAGAATCCCTTACTCCAAATCTATAGAATCTGTCTCCAGGCGGATGTATGTCTAGAAAGAAAGCTCCCTCTCTTCTGTCTTTAGGACCACTAAAAACTCTTACTTGTGGAGTAATCTTTGTATTAGCAAGATAATCCAACACTTTCTTTGATCTTTCAGTAATTTCGCTAGCATTTGTAATAGTTTGTTTTATCTCTTCTTTGGTTTTTTTATCCTTTACAATATCATTTAGATTGGAAGCCAGGTTTGCAACGTTTTTAGATGCCTCATTAATATTCAACAACGCGCTTTTTATAGAGGGAAATAGCTCAGGATCCGATACTCCCTTATCAATATTTTTTGATATTGCCAGAAGATACTCAGAAAAACCTCTTAGATTGCTAATAGTTTGATTTACGTCGGATTCGTTTTTATAAGCTAAATCGCTTAAAACCCTTGTAAACCTGTCTATATTTGTTGCTATAGAAGATGCAAGGAAAAGCGTTTTCTTTATTGATTCTTTGGACTCTGGGTTCAAAAGAGTATCGTGAAGATCTTTTGTAAGATTGCTAACCCTTACCAGCAAAACACTTGTTTCGTTCAGAATATCTTCATAGGTAGGAGGAGAAGTGCCAATTACTGTAGCCCCATCAGTTAAATATTCTTTGGTTATAGACTTTGGTGGGGTTATACTTATAAACTTGTCCCCTACCAAACCGTAAGTTCCTATTGAAAAATAAGAACCTTTAGGTATTAGAATATCTTTTTTTATCAATATTACAGTTTCGACGCCTTTATAAAGAGTAGGAGTAATCCTTTTAATTCTGCCAACTTTAACGCCCATATAATAAACGGGCGCATCAACCGAAAGACCGCTTACATCAGGAAAATATGCAACTATTCTATACATCGGCTTTAGGAAATCGCTTTGGAACCACAAAATAGAGCCCGCAAGCAAAATTAATGTAGCAAGTACAAATATACCTACCTTTACAGCTTTACCTTTTTCCAAAACTCTCTCCCTTCAAAACTCATTATTACCTTAATTAAGTATTATAATTGAAAAATATCTTTTTACCCTCTGGACCCAAAAAGGTTTGGACAAAAGCGTTATCAAATTTTACAAAATCCCTAGGTTCACCATCAAATAATATTTTCTTGTTATCTAAATAAATTATCCTTTCAGCCAATCTAAATGCAGTTTGAAACACATGGCTAACAATTAATATAAGAGCTCCTGTTTGCTCTTTAAGATTTCTAATTAAATCTTCAATAATTCTGCTCGTATGAGGATCAAGCCCTGTTGTTGGCTCATCAAATAAAACTATTTTTGGTCGATATACAATTGTCCTTGCAATTGCTACTCTTCTTTGCATGCCACCTGAAAGTTCTGATGGATACAGATAAGCGCTATCTTCTAAACCTACAAACTTTAAGGCCTCAAGGGATAAAGAATCAATCTCTTCTTTAGATTTTAGTTTATGTTCTTTTAAAAAAAATGATACATTATCGATTACGTTTAAAGAATCAAATAAGGCTCCAGCTTGAAATACCATACCCATATTTTTTCTAATTTCAAATAGCTCTTTATCAGAAATTTTTGTAATGTTGTTGCCCATAATCTCAATTATTCCAGAATCCGGTTTCATAAGTCCTATCATAAGTCTTAAAACAGTACTCTTTCCACAACCCGATGGTCCCATGATAACTGTTATTTTGTTGTCTGGTATAAAAAAGCTTATATCTTCAAGAACAGTTCTCCCCCCAAAACTCTTAAAGACGTTAGAAAATTTTATCATCGTGAGAACATTACCATTGAAAGGAAATAATTAAAAACAAAGATTAAAATTAAAGAAATAACGACAGAAAGCATTGTAGAATTTCCGACACCTCTAGCTCCAGCCTTTGTTCTTAAACCTATAAACGTCCCAATAAGTGATATAATACAACCAAATATCATAGCCTTTATAAGGCTTGCTTCAATGTCCCAAACTTTAACAAGAAACTTTATAGATTCCACAAAGGATGAAGGTATAACTCCACCGTAATAAACAGCAACAAAATATCCACCTATAACTCCTGCTAAGTTTGCAATAACAGTTAAGAGGGGCAACATTAACATACAGGCAAAAACTCTTGGAGCAACAAGATAAAAAATTGGATCAACCGACATGGATAAAAGGGCATCAATCTGCTCAGTAACTTTCATTGTACCTATTTCAGCAGCCATAGCAGAGCCAACTCTTCCCGCAACAACAACCCCTGTTATCATCGGACCTAATTCTCTAATTATTGCGATACCTACTACTCCGCCAACAACAGAACCAGCCCCATAAAAGACAAATTCTCTAGCAGTTTGGATGGAAAACACCATGCCCACAAAAAGGGAAGTAATAAACACAATAGGTACAGATTCTACTCCAATCATAAAACACTGATCCAAAAACAAAAAAAATCTAAACCTTACAGTTAATAAAGCAACAATGGATCTGAAGAATAGATAAGATAGTTGCCCTACATCAGAAAAAAATTCGATAAAATAATTCATCAGCCCATTAGGACCTCTCTCATCCAGGATAGATATCGTACCTCGACGTCTTCTAACTTTAGAAAAATTATTTCAGGCGTATCATATGGATGATTTTCTAAAACTAAAGTCTTAAATTTCTCTTTCAAAGATAAAAATGTTTTTACAATCAATATATCTTCTGTATCTTCTACTATTGTACCTTGCCAAACATAAATTGATTCTACATATTTACAAATATTTACACAAGCAGCAACCTTTGACTCAATTAATTTTCTCGCAAGAACTACAGCATCTTTCTCTGGAGCAGTTATTATTGCTATACAAGGTTTATCTCTTGAAATCTTTTTTAAACCTCTCATGTTTCAATTATTCAAACAAGATGCCTGTATAACCCACTACCTGAGTATAATCCATATTCACATCACCAGAAGTCCTGTGTTCTAAAAGTTCGGCCTTAGTAGCTCCCAATTCTTTTAATATTGTCAAACCAAGAAAGCAGGACCATGCTCCACACATAGAAACGTCTTCTTCATAAACAGTCCTAAGCAAGCCCCTTGAATCTAATGACATCAAATTTTTAATTACTTTCTCATCCTTTTCCATTGTTATCTCTTGCGGCTCATGATGATTCAAATCGCTACTCATAACCACGACAACAGATTTATTGGATTCTTTAAGTACACTTGCTATACATTTTCCTGTTGAAGAAAGAATCCCCTCTGAAGTCGTAGAAACAGCAATAGGTAAAATCTTTGCTTTAGGACAGACGTATTTTATAAACGGAACCTGAACCTCAAGAGAGTGCTCATTCGCATGAACTCTCTCATTTAGATGGATAAATTCACAATGATGGAGTAAAGATTCCCCCAAATCCCTATCAGGCATAACCTCGCCAAGTGGAGTGGCCCATGAAGTTTGTGATAAAAATATTCCATCAGATTCCATTGAATGTTTTGGGCCAACAAGTAAAAAAGTATCTGGGCACTCAATTGAAGAGTAAACTTTCCCTGCAATAGAACCAGAAAAATTATATCCCGCGTGAGGTACCACTGCTCCTTTTACTTTTCTTTTAGGAACGTCTAATATGACTTCGGACATAAACTTCAACAAATCGCTTTCTCTAAGCGGATAAAAGTATCCAGAAACATAAGCTGGTCTCAACTTAAAACACCTCCTTAGAAAGTTGAAAAACATCATATAAGTTACAAAAAAATTCTTTTTACTTAATAGTTAATAAGGCCTTTATCCTTAAAATGCCTTAATTTAGGAAAAGCGTTCAATAAATTTTCAAATAAAATAGCCTTCAGATCGTTAATTTCTATATTTTTTATCTCTGATAAGGCCCTTACAACCTCCTTTACATTTACAGGTTCGTTTCTTTTCCCTCTAAAAGGTACTGGAGCAAGAAATGGCGAATCGGTTTCGGACAAAATTCTTTCAATTGGAGTCTCAAAGACTACGTTTCTCAACTTATGAGAATTTGAAAAAGTTATTGGACCTGCAAAAGATATAAAAAAATTCATAGACACTACTTTTTTCATAGTATCAACAGAACCAGAGAAACAGTGAAACACTCCACCAATTGAGTCAGCATTAAACTCTTCTAATATGTCAATAGTATCCTTTGTTGCCTCTCTCATATGAATAACTACTGGAAGCCCTACTTCCCTTGCCAGCGCAAGCTGCTTTCTAAAACAGTTTATTTGAGATTCTCTCGGAGAATAATTATAGTGATAATCAAGTCCGATTTCACCGATAGCTAAAACGTTTTCAAAGTAAGTTAAATCCTTTATTGCATTATAAAAATTTTCGTTAAAAAATTTTGCTTCATGGGGATGAAAACCAACAACAGCAAAAATTTTGCCCTTGTATTTATTGGATAGTTCTACAGATTTAAGCGAGGTTTCAAGATCCGATCCCACATTAATCATCAAACCTATTTGTTCGTCAAAAGCTCTCTTTATAACATCCTCTCTGTCAGAATCAAACGATTCGCTCTCAAGATGTAGATGACTATCAAAATACATCAGGTTTCTAGCCTCTTGAAAATAGGCTCACCCTTTTCAACTTTGCAAGGCAAAGGCAATAACCCCCAACTAAATTCAGACCAGGAAGGTTTTTTATATATAGAAAGTCTTCTTAAAACATCTTTAGATATTGTGGGCATAAATGGATATAGAGCAATAGAAGAAAGTCTTATTATCTCAAAAACGTGATAAAAAGTGCTTGCAACCTCTAAATCAAATCCTCTTTCCTTAAAGGATCTCCAGGGGGCAGTTTGGTCCAAAAATTTATTTGCACCCTTAATTAATGTCATTATCTCCTCAAGTACAAAGCTGAAAGAAAGATTGTCATAATACCTTTCAATCCTTTCCTTCATACCATCAAAAATAGCCCTTAAATTTACAAAACTCTCTTTATTAAAAAACTTATCTGCTTCAGTTAGAGAGCTATTATTATATCTTTCAAGCATTGATGCAGTTCTATTTAAAAGATTTCCAAAGTCATTAGCAAGATCGGCATTTAATATCTCCTTTAGACTTTTATAAGAAAAATCTCCATCCTGTCCAAACGGCACTGCTTTCATCAAAAAGTATCTCATAGGATCTACTCCAACATCTTTCGATAAAGCCCATATGTCAACCACATTCCCCTTAGATTTTGACATCTTTTCCCCCTCCATAGTCCACCAACCATGGCCAAAAACCATTTTTGGCAATGGAAGTTTCGCACTCATCAACATAGCAGGCCAGATTACCGCATGGAAACGAACAATTTCTTTACCAACCACGTGAACATCAGCAGGCCATATTCTTTTAAATTTCTCTTCATCTTCTGCAAATCCAGCAGCAGTAAGATAGTTTAATAGCGCATCAAACCAAACATATATTACATGTCCTGGATCATCAGGAACCTTTATCCCCCAGGAAAATTTGCTTCTCGATATAGAAAGATCCTTTAAGCCCTGCTTTACAAACTGAATCACTTCATTCCTTCTAAAATCGGGCATAACAAATTTTTTTTTGTTGTTGTAAAGATCTAAAAGTGGCTCTGTATATTTTGAAAGCCTAAAAAAATAGGATTCTTCCTCCATCCATTCTACCTCTCTGCCACAATCAGGACATTTCCCATTCACAAGCTGTTCATCTGAAAAAAAAGTTTCGCATGGCACACAATACCATCCGGAATACTTTCCTTTATATATATCTCCATTGTTGTTAACAATTTGCCAGAATTTAGCAACCGCTTTATAATGCCTTTCTTGTGTTGTCCTTATAAAGTCATCGTTAGAAATATTAAGGGCAAACCACGCATCTTGAAAAATTTTGGCAAATCGATCTACGTATGATTTTGAATCTGAAGAGCTTTCTTCTGCAGCTTTCTGGATTTTCTTACCGTGCTCGTCTGTCCCAGTTAGAAAAAAAACATCTCTTCCTTCCAGCCTCCTGAATCTTGCAAGTACATCACATGCCACAGTCGTATAAGCGTGACCTATGTGTGGTCTATCATTTACATAATATATTGGGGTAGTAATGTAGAAAGATTTTGCCATTTTTGCCTCCTTAAAGTAATATAAATATTATAACCTATTGTCAGTTTTACAAAATTTTTATGCTTTTAAGTACTCAAAAGTTTTGATAATATTATCAAAAATACCTTTTATTTCTTCTCTAATATAACTGCAGTACCATAAACTACAACTTCATTCATAGATTGACCTTTACCTGAATCGAATTCATTAGAATCAAATCTTACTCCTATTACGGCATTTGCACCCAAATTTCTTGCATTTTCAACCAGTTTCTCAATAGCATTGTCTCTATTTTTCATAATCATTTTTGCATAGCCGCTTTGTTCTCCACCAAAAATTGCACGAATGCTTCCGAAAAAGTTGCCCAGCACATTTCTGGAAAAAACAGATACTCCGAATACAACGCCAAACCTTTCTTTAATTAAGTATCCCTGGGGATCAAGTTCTGTAGTAATCAAGATTTCTTTCACCATCCAACTCCCACAAAAGTAAATTTTAAGAATCATAAAACAGGTTGCTCAAATCTAAAATTAATTCGGTAAAAGCTTTTTGTAAAGGCAGTTTTTATTCACTCCTAAATATTTAGAAAGGAGTCTAACTACCCTTGAAGGCTCAATTCCAAGTTTTATTAATTCTAATGCTAGCTGATAAGATTCTTCTTCTTTATCTACAAATGTCCCAGCTGACTCAAGAGCTACAACAATTTCGCCTTTGATATTAGATGATTCTAACTTCTCTTCTATCAAAGACAGTTCAAAACAAATAACCTCTTCATAAATTTTTGTAATTTCCTTGAACACGCAAACTCTTGGGTTAAATTTGAAATTATTTCTTATCCAAAGCAAAGTATCAAATAATCTCTTGGCAGACTCGAAAAAAATAAGATGTCCTCCTGAATAGACATAAGCATTGATAATTTCTTTTCTTTTAGAATTATCTTTAGGAAAAAAACCAGGAAAGAGCCATAGATTTGGTTTGAAACCTGATAGAGCAATTGACGCTGTTAATGAACTTGGGCCAGGTATTACTATTATCTCGTAGTTATTCTTTCTAACCAGATCAACCAAAAATGATCCCGGATCAGAAATACCAGGCATACCAGCATCAGTTATAAGTCCAACAGATTCGTGTTCAAGCCTGTTTAACACGAGTTCAGATTGTTTTAAAAAATTATGAGAATTAAAAGAAAAAAGAGGTTTTTTTATATTATAATATTTCAGAAGTTTTAGACTTACTCTTGTATCCTCACAAAACACTGATCCTACCGAATTTAAAACCTCTACTGCCCGATAGGTTATATCTCTTAGATTTCCTATAGGAGTACCAATTAAATAAAGCCTCCCTTTCAGGGCCTCAACATCTCGCTTTTTCCTTCAAGTATTGCCCCTTCATCCACAAACAACACTCCAACCTTGACATCTCCATAAACCTTCCCGCTGTTATGAATTATTAACCCTTCAATAGCCTCAATATTCCCTCTTATCTCACCAAAAACTGAAACTTTCTTTGCCTTAACGTTTGCATTTACCTTTCCATCCTGCCCCACAAAGAGTTCACCATCGATGGTAATTTCACCATCGAACAAAGAGTCAATTCTTACATTCCCATCCCCCTTAAGGGTCCCAGAAAATTCATTTTTATGGCTCAAAATTGTATCGGGACTTACAGGACTACTACCTCTTTTAACTTTAAACAACATTTTGCTTACCTCCTTTAAAGCTCTGCTGGATTTGCTCCAATTACTGACATTGGGTTTATTACCCTTCCATAATGATGAACCTCATAATGAACATGAGGACCAGTCGTGAAGCCCGTTAGGCCTATGTACGCAATTACTTGATTTTTTTTAACTCTTTGCCCAACTTTAACTGCAAAAGAACTATCGTGAGCATAAAGGGTTTCGTAACCGTTACCATGATCAATTATCACTGTTAATCCATAACCAGATAAATACCATCCAGCAAAGACAACAACACCGTCACCAGTGGCATATATTGGCGAACCATAACCCGCTGCAACGTCTATTCCAGGATGAAAATCGCCAAAAGCCGGTCTATATCCAAAATAAGACGTAATTACACCATCTGCAGGAAAACCAGTAGGGAAAGAAGCATATTCATTAATCTTTCTCTTAGCTATTTGAGCAACCTGGTTAAAACTCCTTTCTCTGTAGGAAAGTTGAGTCCTAATAATAGATAGATCGTTTTTTATATTTATAAATCTTGGATCCGCTGAAGAACTAAACAACAAACTTAATTCAATCGAGTTATCTTGCCTTATTCCCTCTATTGAAGAACTTTGATCTGATTTGACTTTAGAATTTTGATCTGATGGTTCAGATATGCCAAGGTTTTTTCTTAGTTCCTTTTCCTCATCGCTAAGACGCTTTATATCCTTTTTTAGAGCTTCTGACTCAACTTTTAATTGTCTTATCTCCTCAGATTGGCGTGCATTTTGAAATTTCAGAATCTGGTAATCTGAAAGCCTTGAATTTACACTTAATGCTAAAATAAAGGTCCATATCACAAAGAGAGCCCCAAAAAAGAGTACGCTTAAAAAGAAAACTAAAACCCCCCATCTTATTTTGAACGAAAAGGGAGTATGCCCTGAGTGAGGCACTATCATAAATGTAATTTCGTCGTTCAATTTCTTTGGCATAGCACCTCAAAGCTAATTAATTTTACTTATTGCTATTTCTAGAGCTTTTTTCTCCTCAGGCGATATTTCAAGATTGACGTTTCCATTGGATACTTCCTTCGCATAAACTCTTGTAAAATCTCTGCTCATTATGGAGGTTATAATAATACCATTTTTGTTTGCATCCAATAGCGCATAAGAAAAGGAATACATACCACTAATATTATCAAAAGCATCATAACGAATAATCCCCGAACCCTGAAAAGCATGTTTTAGTTTTATAAATATTTTTTCTACATCACCAGATAAAACTTTATAATTGTTCTCAACACTTTCTAATCTGCTTTCAAGCTCCTTAATTCTATTTAGGATAAGCGTTCTACCAGCTGGGCTAAGGGATGCAAATTCAGAAAAAGATCTCTTTATAAATATAAACATAGCGCTAATTATAACTAAGTTGAAGACAGAAAAGGCCACAATAATAAACACTATCTCAGTACTAGACAGTTCTATTTCTTAACACACCCTTTCACCATATATAGCTAATATCTTGGCTCAACAATAAGCTTTATTGCAGTCCTCTCTTCACCGTCCACATTTACATAAGTAAATGACGGAATACAAATAACATCAAGACCACCTGGCGCAAGATAACCTCTTGCTATAATTATTGCTTTAATAGCCTGGTTTACAGCACCGGCGCCAATGGCCTGAACTTCAACTCTACCCTTTTCCCTCATAGCTCCAGCAATAGCCCCTGCCACAGACTTTGCAGCTGAGTTAGCACTTACCCTAATATCTGCCATCAATACCTCCCCATTAATTAATACATTTTTTCTGCTCTAATATCAAAAAAACCTGGTCGGGGTGAGAGGATTTGAACCTCTGACCCCCTGCTCCCAAAGCAGGTGCGCTCCCGCTGCGCTACACCCCGACATATTTACAAAGAATAACATAATTATAAAAGTTATGCAATAGAATCTGGTCAAAGAAATAGCCAATAAGCTCTTTACTGATCATAAAAAATGTTTTATATTATCCCTATGTTAACAATTTACTCAAAACTACTGTGTTGCTCAAAACATTTTAATAGTAAATTTAACAAAAAATTTTTTTATCTAAAGTATTATCTAAATTATAAAATGAAGATTAGTTCCAATATTGATAAACAAACACCATTCGTAGCATCCCTACTTCTTACAGGAGCAAATTTGTTCTCCAAACCTCTAGCTTTTATAAGAGAGATACTTTTTGCATATTCCTTTGGAATAACTCACATTACAGACTTCTTTTTCTTCGCTTTTAATCTCTCTAATTCCCTTATATGGTCTATTTTAAAAACTTATTCTGGCTCATTTATGCCTGTATTTTTAGATATAAAATCCAAAGATAACGACAGTGCGACTGAATTTCTTGCAAATTCTTTTCTCTGGATAATTATTCAATCGATAGTACTTTTTGTTTCAACCTCACTTATTATATTTTTGTGGCAATGTCACGACAAACTAATCAGTACAAATTTAGCTTTAAGTATAATTTTATTAAGTGTTTCGTATGCAACTCTTGCAGGAATTGGACAATTTCTCACTGTAATATGTCAATCTTATTATCAATTTTTCTACCCTGTGCTCTTTGCCTTTTTGTTTAACATATTTACAGTAGGCGCTCTACTCTTTTTCACAAAGCCATTTGGAATAAACGCATTTATCTTCTCTCAGGTAATTTGGGCAATTTTACAAATTATAGGCTTGTGGATCTGGATAAAAAAACGAATAAAGAAGAATATTTTTAAAAAGCTAAAACTTTTTAACATCAATCAAAAGAGACTTCTTAATCTACTATTGCCTACCCTAATAGGAACAAACCTTTGGCCGATTCATCTTTTTATAGCAACTACAGCAGCGTCCTGGCTTGCAAGTGGAGCAATAAGCGCAGTTAATTATTCTGCAAGATTCGAATATGGGACTGCTGGGCTTGTAATTTTTTCTATAATGAGTGCTCTTTTTCCAACTATGATATCCTTTGCAAGTGAAAATAAGATCAACGAATTCAAGAGAACCTTTTCCAATGGAATGAACGCAATTATTTATCTAATGTCTCCAATTGTATTTAGCACTATTTTTTTTAGTTACATAATAATATCAATTACTTATAGACATGGAGCCTTTAACAATAGTGCAGCTTTAATTACTTCACAATTTTTGTCTTATCATATATTGATGCTTTATACAATAGGAATAACTGGCATGTCATACCAGGCGTTTATAGCATTAAAAAAACCGTGGGAGAGCTTTTGGTCTATCCTGGCTGGAATAATTTTTAACATTATATTTTGTGCCCTGTTTGTCAAACCATATGGTATATTTATAGTAGCGCTAGGCTCAATTATTGGCACACTTATAAGTTCAATATGGCAACTATATATACTTGACAAAAAAGGTTTATTTTCGTTAAACAGGTTTTTAACAAAAATTTTAATTAGAGGTTTTATTGCGTTTTTATGTTGTTTATTTTTTTATTGTATATCACACTTCTTACATTTAAGGGGATATTTTGAGATAGCATATCCATTGTCCTCAATCGCATTTTACTTCATTTTAAGCTTTATCTTAAAGTGGGAAGAATCCAAATACTTTTATAATAAGGTTTTTAAATTAACAAAAAAATTTACTTATTAACTTATAAATATATCTTATATGTTTGTTTAATAAAAAAATAAAAATTATTGAACTTATATGATATTATATTTACATGTTTAAGCTTTCAACCAAAACTAGATATGGATTAAGAGCTTTATGTCAGCTTGCACAGGTAAAAAAGGGTTACACCATACCTGCTCATCAGCTTGCCAAAGACCAGGAAATATCCCTTTCTTATCTTGAACAGGTTCTAAACGTTTTGAAACATCATGGAATAGTAGAAAGCTTTAAAGGTCCTGGCGGCGGATATAAGCTAAACGTAGACCCGAAGAAAATTATAATAAAGGATGTAATAGAGGTACTTGAAGGACCTGTTTTGATAACAGAGTGTTCGGCGGATCCTTCAAAGTGTCATAGGGCTGAGGATTGTCTGACAAGAGCGTTGTGGCAGAAAATTGGTAATCAGGTAAACTCTTTCTTAGGAAAAATTACCCTTAACGATCTGGTAAAAAAAAATTGTAAAAAACTCTGTAAGTAAACATAAGCTAGCGCCTTAGCTTCTTGATACCCCTTTCAAAAATTTCAAGGAAAAGGCCTATTTCTTCTTCGGTAGTTTTGTGGCTTGTAGATAGTGCTATTATGCTTGACGCCTGTTCAAAGGTATATCCCATGCTTATAAGAACTGGCGAAGCTTTAAGCGCGTAAGAAACGCATGGGGAACCACTCGAAACGTATATATCGTTTGATTCAAGATAAGAAATCATATCTGAACTTTTGACTTTATCTATAATAAAAGAAAGGTGTCCTGGTAACCTTTCAAGATCCTTTCCTACGAGTTTTATACCATCGAGAGAAAGTATTTTTTTAATTTCAGATATTAATTTATTTCTTTTTTCAATCCTTTTATCAAGGTTTAGCATTGCCAATTCAGCTGCAACTCCAATACCAATTATTCCCGGCACGTTCTCTGTACCAGCTCTTTTGCCAAATTCTTGGGGCCCGCCATAAATTAGAGGCATAAATCTCAGGCCATCTCTAAGATAAAAACCGCCTACTCCCTTAGGACCGCCAAAAATGTGAGAACTAAAAGATAAGGAGTCCACACCAAGATCCCTTACATCTATATGAACGTTACCCACTGCCGCCACAGCATCAGTATGAAACAAAATATCTTTCTTTTTCAAGATTTTAGCTATTTCTTTTATATTGTTTATGGTTCCCACATCAACAGAACCAAAACTTAACGAAACTAACATTGTGTCGTCTCTTATTGCACTTTCCACATAAGAAGGTTTGATTTCTCCATATTTATCTGGTGACAGAAACGTAACATAAAAACCCATTCTTTCAAGACTTCTCATTGGATTCAATACTGAATGATGTTCAGACTTTGAGGTAATAACGTGCTTGCCCCTCTTTTCATAAGCAAAAGACAAACCTTTAATAACAGTGTTGTTTGATTCCGTGCCAGATGATGTAAATATAATCTCGTCATCGCTCGCATTTATTAGTTTAGCTACTTTCGACCTTGCTTTTTCAATTTCTTCCTTTATCATAGCGCCCATTTTATTTTTTGAAAGAGGATTAAAGAACCTTTCTTTCAAATATGGATACATCGCCTCACAAACTTCATCTTCTATTGGAGAAGTAGAGTAATAATCAAGATAGATCATTAAGTGGGTCAACCTGAGACTTTCTAATATAAAATTTCACGTAATCATCACATTCTATAATTCCCAAAAATTCGTGTCCTGACATCTTGCACCAATTTGGTATATCTTCAAGTGCATGGGAAAAATCGCTTAATACCTCAAGTATCTCCCCCTCCTTTAATTCTCTAAGGGCCTTTTTAATTGAAACGATATGCATTGGACACATAAGATAAACTATATCAATAGTCTTGTTTACCTTTAACGGATTTAAAAATTTAATATTCTCCATCGCTATCACCAGCCGTATCACCAAAATACTTTTTTTT
The DNA here is from genome assembly GCF_003057965.1 of Thermodesulfobium acidiphilum. NCBI lineage: Bacteria > Pseudomonadati > Thermodesulfobiota > Thermodesulfobiia > Thermodesulfobiales > Thermodesulfobiaceae > Thermodesulfobium > Thermodesulfobium acidiphilum. The sequence continues at coordinate 202,244 of NZ_CP020921.1, read as the reverse complement.
GAAATTAGACACTTCTTCTTCGCTCAACCACCTATACGATCCCGGAATTCCAGTTAATTTAAAATCTCCAATTCCTACCCTAATCAACCTTTTAACGCTATATCCCATTTTTTTTAGATACTCTTTTATAAGGTGTTTCATTCCTTCATGAAATGCTATTTCTAACCAAGAGGCATCAGATAAATTTTTGAGTATCTTAAAGTTATCTGGTTTAACAAACTTTCCCATCAAAACACAACCTGAAAGTACTCTTTCCTTATCAACCATATCAAATACAGGATTGACTAAAACTTGATACTTTTTAATAACCTTAAAGGATGGATGATGTATTTTGTGAGCAAATTCCCCATCATCTGTCAAAAGAAGCAACCCTTCAGAGTCGAAATCCAATCTCCCTGCAGGGAAAAGCCTTAGTTTTAAGCCTTTAAGATATCCATCTAACGTTTTTAAGCCTCCTGGGTCTTTTCCAAGAGCAGTTAAAACCCATCTCGGCTTATAAAAAAGCAAATAATGTCTTCTTTTTTTTATTTCAACTAATTTGCCATCAACCTTTATAACGTCTTTATTCAGATCAACCTTATAAGACAGATCAGAAATAACTTTGTCATTAACCTCAACTTTTCCAGATAGGACAAGTGTCTCTGCCTTCCTTCTAGAAGTTAGACCAGAAAAACTCAAAAACTTATTAATGCGCATATAATTTTTAATTACCACTAACCCCAATCTATATAAATAATTTATATCTGATATAATTTTAACTCATTATATAAAACTTATCAAACTATTATTAGAAAACTACTAATAACAGTTATTGCCTGAACAACTCTTATGATGGAGAACACAATATTAACCAGATTACAAATATTGTCTTAGCCTAACTACATAGTAAAATACTAAACTTTCAAACTTAACTTAGTTATAATTATAAACTATACCAGATTATTGTTTATCAAAAATGACAATTAATTTATATCAAGTCCAATTAGTTTAAAATTACCCACTTGACAAACAGGTTATATTTTTATGAAAATTAACTATTATAGTGTTCATCTTAAAATCTAACGCTACTTACAAAAGGAGGTCATAGCATGTCAGAACTAAAGGTCAGTGCTAAATCAAATCCAAATGCTGTAGCAGGTGCCCTTGCAAACACAATAAGAGAAAAAGGGCGAGCAGAACTACAAGCTATAGGTGCTGGAGCTGTGAATCAAGCAATAAAAGCAATAGCTATAGCTAGAGGTTATGTTGCACCCAGCGCAATAGATCTTATCTGCGTACCTGCTTTTGCAGATGTAGAAATTCAAGGTGAAGCTAAAACAGCTGTAAAATTAATTGTTGAACCAAGAAGGCCACAATCTTAAGCTAAACGAATTGCCCAAAACCTTTTTTATTGAGGTTTTGGGGTGTCAGATGAACAAATATGAGGGAGAGGTTTTTGCCTCTCTCTTTTTAAAGCATGGCTTATCCCAATCAAATCCAGAAAATGCTGAAATAATTGTTCTATTGACATGTGCTGTTAGAGAAAATGCTGAAAACAAAGCCCTTGCAAGAATAGGAAAATATTTAAAATATAAAAAAGAAAGGAAACTAAAGTGTTTTGCACTTGGCGGGTGTCAGGCAAAAATATGGGGCAAAAAGATACTTGAAAAATTTCCAAAGATTGACGTTCTCTTTAGCCCTGCATCGCTTGAAGATGTCGAAACAATTGTTAAAAATATAATAGAAAAAACAAATTATATTAATCTGAAGGAATCTATAACAAACCCAGATTGTATCCCTGCTCCTGAGAACCAACACGATTTTCCCAGTGCATACCTTCCAATTTCATCCGGATGCGATCAATTTTGTACTTACTGTGCAGTTCCGTATGGAAGGGGAAGAGAAAGGAGCAGGTCTCTAGAAAGTATATTGAGCGAAGTTTCTCAAAGATGTGAGCAAGGATTCAAAGAGATTATATATCTTGGTCAAAACTGTGATTCCTATGGAAAAGATATCGGAGCATCTCTTAAAGAACTTTTGGAGATCAGTGCTAAGAAATTTCCAAATTTATGGTTCAAGTGTATAACAAGTTATCCTTCAATGATTACAAAAGAATTATTAGAAACCGTAGCGTCATATGATAATTTATGCAATTATTTTAGCATTCCTATGCAATCTGGTTCCGATAGGATTCTAAAACTAATGAATAGAAAGTATAGCGTCGAACAATATAGAAATTCTATACATATGATAAGAAAAATAATACCTGATGCAGTTATAACATCAGATTTTATCGTGGGATTTCCAGGTGAAACAGACAAGGACTTTCAAGACACTCTAAACGCAATTGAAGAATTTAAATACGATACAGTAAATATAGCAATATATTCAAAAAGGCCTTTTACACCTGCATCAAAATTTGAAGACAATATTTCATATCAGGAAAAGGCACAAAGGGCAAATATCCTAATAAAAAAGGCTGAGGAAATTTCACTCAGCTTTAGACAACAGTACTTAAACAAAACATTGGACGTCCTCATAAGAGGAGAAGACAAAAAAAAGAAGGGTTTTATCTCATCAAGAACAAAAGGACATCAAATAGTTATTTTTAAAAAGGGAAATAAACTCGATCAGCGATTAAAAACAAAAGTCTACATCACAAACGTCCTCTCCCATTATATGATGGGAGAGGAAGTATAATTATTCTCTCTTTATAAGACAAATAATTTCTCTATCGAAATCAAAAGATTCGTTAACAACCTCTAAAATCTGTTCTGGAGAAATTTTGTCCAGTTTTTCAAGATAAGACATAAGGTAGTCTATCTCATCAAATAATATATGTTTACCTATCAAACTTGAAATCTTGAAATTCGTTTCAAAATCCAACAAATAGCGCCCCCTTAAAAGTCTCTTTAACCTTGAAAGTTCTTGTTCGTCTATTCCTTCTTTCTTCAATCTTTCAATTTCTTTTCTGATAACTTCAATAGCTTCATTCAAATACCTTTGGTTAAGTCCAGAAATTACACCAAACACAGATGCTTTCTTAAACACATAATTAAAAGTAGAAATGTCATAAGCAAGACCTCTTTTTTCTCTTATTTCCTGAAACAAAACAGAGCTTCCTCCCGATCCTAAATATGCATCAACTATATCAAAGATAACTCTCTCTCTATCTCTATAACCATTGGTTCTAAAACCATAAATCAAACTAGCCTGTTTTATATCTTTTCTTTTTTCAACAAAAAATACTTTTTCGGGAAAACCATCAACAGAATAATCAAAAAAATTCTTTCCCACATCAGGTATAACTCCGAAATATTTTTCTGATAAATCAAGAGCTTCCTTTTCATCAAACTTTCCAGAAATAACTAAAATTGAATTGCTTGGCACATAAAATTTTTTATAAAACTCTATAATCCTTTCGTATTCTATATTAGAAATTACCTCTTCTCTACCAATTATTGGAAAACCCAAAGTGCTCTCAGGAAATGATTTTTTCAAAAAATTATTAAAATTCCAGCTTGGTATTCTATCATAAGACCTTTTCATCTCTTCTAACACCACCAGGCGCTCTTTGTCAACTTCTTCTACTGGAAAAACAGGATGAAAAACAATATCTGATATCATATCAAGGGATAACTCTATTGAATCATATGGAAGATAAGTGTAAAAGACTGTATATTCGTTAGAAGTAGCAGCATTTATCTCACCGCCAACGCTTTCAATATCACAAAAGATGTCATAGGCACTTCTCTTTTTTGTTCCCTTAAATAATAGGTGCTCAAGAAAATGTGACAATCCGTTTGTATTATAATCCTCTAGAGCACTTCCAACTTTTAGATACAAAGAAGTAACTATGCTGTTAGACTCAAAAATTGGAATTAAAACAATTTTAAGAGAATTTTTTAATTCAATAACTTTAAATTCAGGAAAATAAAATTCTTGCAAAATACACCTCCAAAAAGTTTTAAAACGCAAACTATCAATTTATAAAGTCAGAGCTAATTATATTATGGCAGGTATAACAGGGGATTAACAGGTTTACCGTTAATTCTTATCTCAAAATGAAGGTGAGGTCCCGTTGCATAACCAGTATCCCCAACATATCCAATAACCTGTCCCTGTCTTACATTTTCGCCTACATACGCAATTAATCTACTTGCGTGAGCATAAAGCGTTGATACCCCTCCCCCATGATCTATAATAATAGCCTTACCATAACCGTCATACCACCCAGAGTATACAACGCGTCCGCTGTCTGCAGCCACTATAGGAGAGCCATATTCTGCGCCGATATCAATTCCCGTATGAAAACTTTGAACATGTAGATACGGATCAAATCTTGGGCCAAAGGGAGAGGTGATGGGGCCTGATGCTGGCCATATAAATCTACCAGTTCCCACGCGTGGACCTGAACCCAAATTTCTCAAAAAGGCTTCTATTTCCCGAGACTTTGCCTGTAATTCAGCCTCAGCTGCTTCGTAAGAAGCCCTATTACTCATTATATTTTTCAATATAACCTGTCTCTCACTTCTTTGAGCAATAATTTCTTGTTTTTTCTGATCAAGATCGTTTTTGAGTTCTAAAGCTTTTGTCTTTTCTTCTTCTTGAGTTTTTAAAAGCATGTTCAGATTTTCCATTGCAACGTTATACTGGTTAAGAACTTCCTTATCTTGAGATGCAATCCTCTCAAAAATGAAAAAGGTCTCAAACCAATCGTTAACGTTATTATTCATTGAAAGAACAATATCGAAAAAGGGGAGCTCTTGCATCATATAAATTGATCTCAGTCTGTTTGCAACTTGCAATTCTTTTTCTTGAATAATTTTTCTTTGATAATTGATCTGAGAATTAGTATCTTGAATCTTTTGTTGCAAAAGATTCAACCTATAATTTACATCCTTTAGCTCTGTTTCTTTAAGATCTAAATTCGCATCAATTTGATCTATTTGACCTATAATTGAGTTTTCCTGTTGTCTTAGTTGATTTAAAATTGCTCTTTTTTCTTCAATTTGGGCTCTAATATTCTCTAACTCACTTCTCTTTTGCTCAAGTTGTTCATTAGATTTTCCAATAGCATAAGGCAATATAACCGTTAGAAGAAAAAGTGAAAGTAGGAGAGAAATTATGTATCGATTCATTTCACCTTGGGAATACAGGTAAAAACAGAATTACCGAAGTTAGTATAAATACAATAACAAGTATTATGGTTACAAAGAATATAAACTTACCCGATCTCATAAGCTTTAGCACAAAAGACCTCCCTCTCTAAAAAGAGCCAAAAATATTAAGATAAATCTCAAAAAACCTCCAAATACTTTATTTTAGCACAGTCGAATTGTTCTCATTTTAAAAGTAGATCAAAAAGTCCCTACGACCTCACAAATAAGGTTACTTATTTGTATCTTTACATAAATCATTGCTAGTTATTTCCTGCATATTTTCAAAAGATGAACTCGCTCTTGCCAGGTTAATAAACGTTACTTGAAAAGAGTTTTGAAGACTTACGGTAAATAGTTTAGTGGGTTAACAGGTTTACCATTGATCCTTATTTCAAAAAATAAATGAGGGCCCGTAGACCAACCTGTACTGCCAACATAAGCAATCACCTGCCCTTGTCTAACTCTTTCACCCACATAAACCGCCAATCTGCTTGCATGAGAATATCTTGTTTCGATTCCTGAACCATTGTTTAAAATCACCAGATTACCATAACCAGTTCCCCATCCTGAGTACGTAACCACTCCGCTTTTTGCCGCTAATATTGGAGTACCATAAGGCACACCTATGTCAATACCCGTATGAAACTCTGGAATTTTAAAAATTGGGTGTATCCTCCAACCATATCCTGAGGTAATAGGCCCTACTACAGGCCAGATAAAGCCTCTCGAGCTTTCACGTGATCTTGAACTAAGATCTTGAGTATGTTGGTTATAAGACACTTCACTATTTGTATCTTTTAAAAGTAAAGCCATTTTTTCGTTTCTTTGCTCAATAATTCTTTTTTCTTTCTGAAAGAGTTTCTGTTTTAGATCAAAAAGTTTACTTTTCTCGTTATTCTGAGATTGTAATAGATCTCTTAATTTTGCTTCAGCCAGAGAATATTGATCAAGAACGTCTCTATCCTGACTTTCAATCCTCTGAAACAAAATAACGCTTTCAAACCAATCGTTAATATTATTGTTCATCGATAGAATAACGTCTAAGAATGGGAGCTCTTGCATCATATATATAGATCTAAGTCTCTTGCCTACCTCTTGTTCCTTTTGTTGAATTATGTCTTTCTGATGCTCTATCTGTGAAGTAGTATCAGAAATATTTTTTTCTATTAGATTTATCTTATAATTAACATACTTTATCTCGGCTTCCTTTAGAGTCAAATTCGCATTTATAATACTAAGTTGATCTGCACCTTTAGTTTCGTACAATTTTAAACGGTTCAAATTTTCCTCTATTTGATCGACTTCACCTTTTAGCCTTTCTAGCTCAATATCTCCTGTGGATACACCATCCCTTGATTTTCCAATAGCATAAGGCAATATAACCGTTAGAAGAAAAAGTGAAAGTAGGAGAGAAATTATGTATCGATTCATTTCACCTTGGGAATACAGGTAAAAACAGAATTACCGAAGTTAGTATAAATACAATAACAAGTATTATGGTTACAAAGAATATAAACTTACCCGATCTCATAAGCTTTAGCACAAAAGACCTCCCTCTCTAAAAAGAGCCAAAAAATAGTGTAAAATTCAAAAAACAAAATAATTTTTTGGTTATTTTAGCACAAATAAAACTAAAGTAAATTAAACAGCTTTCAGATCTTCAAGGCTTTCTGGTTTTGGAAAGTAGGTATTTACGATATTCGTTAGCAAATCTATGTGCCTCGTCCCTCAAGTACATTAATGCCCTCAAAGCATAGTCGCTCTTTGGTAGTCTCAACTCTTTTTTATCCATCAGGTATATAATTTCTTCTCCCTTTGCCAGAGATATAACAGTTGTGTAAGAATCCTTTAAATTTCTTAATGCAACCTCTAATTGTCCCAAACCGCCATCTATCAACAAAATATCTGCTTCTATATTTTTTTTAGAAATGATCTTGAGCGCCTCATCCATAGACGCATAATCATCTATGTTATTATCTGTAAGTCTTACTCTTCTATAATATCTTTTTCTCAATCCCCTTTCATCAGCCGCAGATAGGCCTGCTACTGTAGCCTCCCCTTGAAAATGCGCAATATCCAGGGCATAAACCAATGAAATTTTTCTGCCAAATATTTCTGAAAGTCTTTCAAAACCTGCTTTAAAAATGTTTATCTTATCTTTTACAAATAAATTTTCCTTTGCAATCTTCAAGATCTCTATATATTTAATATTCAACCTGGATTTATTTTTTTTAAAAAGATCTACATCTTGAAGTAATTCTTCATCTATAACCTTTATTTTTCGCTTTTTGCCCCACTTTTCTTGCAAAAACCTTTCGATCAAACCAACTTCATCAAGAAAAACATTTATAAAAACAAATTTTCCAGGTTCTATATTCGAATAAAAGTCATATAAAAAAAACAGCACAGCATCATGCAGATTTGTTTGTTCAACATTAGTCATTCTTTTTATTATATTGGTTGAAACAAGGCCATGTCTTACTTGAACAAGAGATACGTCTCCCAATTTATTAATATAAATTGCGTCAGCGTTCAACTTTCCCTGAGGATCTACCACTTTTATATCTGAAAACGATTCTATATATGAAAGGCTATCTCTAAGCCTTGCCGCCTGCTCAAAATTTTCTTCATTAGAAAACCTCTCTATCTCTTTAACCATGTCTTTTTTAACTTTGTCCAGATCGCCTGAAAGCCAATCTTTCGCTATCAATAATATCTTTTTATAATCTTCTTTATTGGTTAGTCCGACACAAGGGGCTAAACATTGTTTCATCTGATATCTTATACAAAACGATTTAGCATGCTTAAAGGTATTTTTCGAACATTTTCTCAAAGGAAGAGTGTTATTTATATAACCTAAAAGGTTTCTTAAATTCGAACCATCAGGATATGGACCTATGTACAAAACGTTCTTTTTATCCTTTGGTTTACCCCTAAACAACTCTAAAGCTGGAAAATCTTCGTTAAAATCTATTTTTATGTATGGATATGATTTGTTGTCTCTTAATTGAACGTTATATTTTGGAACCTTTTCTTTTATAAGAGTCATTTCAAGAATAAGAGCTTCATATTCGTTTCTTACAATTATAAAGTCCAGATACCTTGCTTCGCTTAACATTAAGGCAGTTTTTTGATCGTGTGATTTGCTTTTAAGATAACTTCTTAACCTGTTTAGAAGATTTATCGCCTTGCCTACATATAATGGCTTCTTTTCCTTCGAGAAAAACATATAAACGCCTGGAAGTTCAGGGATATCTTCCAGGTTCAAATCTTTAATTAAAAACACTAGTTCATTCTCCTCTTTGTCTTACATCTATTACATCTGGAACTTCTCTTAGTTCCTTTATCAATTTCTCTCTTTCAAGATTATCCTTCAGTTGAACTTCCAAGATCATGTAAACCTTTTTCTTTGCCTTATTAGTATTTACAGAAGCCTTCACCACATTTACGTTCAGACTGGCAACTCTAATAAGAATATCTTTCATAAAACCTACTCTGTCTGTGCCCTCAACTATCATATAACTTTCATATGATTCTGCTTTCAGCTGGTTATTCCAATTTAAATCTACAATTCTATCATTACCTTCTCTGGCAATCTGTTTCAAAAGATTTGGACAGTTCTCTCTATGGACTATCAAGCCTCTTCCACGACTAACATAACCCTTTATTCTATCTCCTGGAACAGGACCACAACACTTAGCAAAAGTAACTTCCAGCCCGCCAATATCTCCTATTTTTATAACGTCATCTTTTTTCTTTGTTACTTCCTTTGCCTTAAAGGTGGGTAAGGTCTCCTCAGGCTTTACAATCATATCCTTAATCTTGTTTACAACGCTGTGCGCGGAAATATCTTCAAATCCAACTGCAGCCAGAAGATCATCAGCAGAAGCAAAGTTAAGTTTTTTTGCAACCTCAAGAATTAGATTTTGTCTTTGATTTTCTTCTATAACTATGTTTAGTCTGGACAATTCTTTTAGTATTTTTTGTCTGCCTGCCAAAACTGCTTCGTTCTTGTGTTCCTTTTTAAAATAACTTTTAATCCTTTGTCTTGCTAAACTTGTTTTTACAAAGTTTAACCACGAAAGGTGTGGCTTTGCATTCTTTGAAGTTACGATCTCTACCACATCTCCTGTTTGAAGAGGGGTATTTAAAGCTACCATCTTAGAGTTAACCTTTGCACCAATACACTTATTACCAACTTCTGTATGAATTCTATAAGCAAAATCTATAGGAGTTGAATCGGCTTCAAGATCTAATATATCTCCTTGCGGTGTAAAAACAAAGATTTCTTCCTCGTTAAAGCTTGACTCAACCATATCCATAAATTCTGCGCCCTTTATGTCGCTTTGCCACTCAAGAAGCTGTCTGAGCCATATAAGCTTTAGTTCGTTTATATCTCTGATTGAACTAGTTTTTCTTTCTTTATAAAGCCAGTGCGCTGCCACACCAACTTCTGCAATTCTGTCCATCTTGGCTGTTCGAATTTGAATCTCAACCCTAATCCCTCCAGGACCTAATACAGTAGTATGAAGCGATTGATAGTTATTAGGTTTTGGCGCTGCAATAAAATCCTTAAATCTGCCCGGAATAGGAGGAAAAAGAGAGTGAATAATTCCAAGAACATGATAACAACTGCTAATATATGGATCTTCTCCTTCTACGTCTTCACCTATTATTATCCTTAAACCAAATATGTCGTAAATATCATCGATACTTTTATTAGTTCTCTTGAGTTTCTGATAAACGCTATAAATGTGTTTTTTTCTTCTCTTTATCTTAAAGTTACAGTTTAACTCTTTTTGGAAACTTTCTTGTAATATACCCTCTATTTTTGATAAAAAATTAACGTGATTGTTGATGTTCGATTCCATATACATTAAAATATGATTAAACATGTCTCTATCAAGATAATAGAGGGCAAGGTCTTCTAATTCGCTTTTGATAACCCACATTCCTAACCTGTGAGCTAAAGGTGCAAATATCTTAAGAGTTTCATTTGCTATGTGTTCCTTTTTCTCGTTGGCAAGAATTTCAAGGGTTCTCATATTGTGGAGTCTATCAGCTAACTTTATTACAACAACCCTAATATCCTTTGCCATAGCTACAAACATCTTCCTGAAAGACTCAGCCTGTCTCTCCCTTGGAGATTTGAACCTTAATTTTCCAAGTTTTGTTACTCCATCTACAAGAACCAGGATATCTTCACCAAAATTTGCTTTTATTTCTTCAGGTGATGTTTGTGTATCCTCAAGAACATCATGTAAAATCGCAGCGCCTAAGCATCTATAATCCATTCCAACCTCTTTAAGTATCAGCGCAACGTTAAGAGGGTGATATATATAAGGCTCGCCTGAAAGCCTCCTCTGGTCACCATGTCTAGAATATGCAAAAACAAAACACCTTAATAAAAATTCTCTTTCAGACTCATCGAAACCATCTAATAGCTCTTTTAAGCCAGGAAAATTAGAAAAGAGCTCTTCTAAATTGGGTTCTACTTCTGATAAGGCTTGAATATCTGAACCAGAGTTATTAACGGCCAAATCAGCACCCAGATTCTTAACAGATTCCTTCTCATCTGAGGGCTTTTTTAAAGTATTTAATTTCTTTTCCTGATTTACTGACATACTAATAGTTTTTTCCTCTCAAAATATAGCTAACAACAATTCAAAAAAACTACTTTTGCGTCCAAAAATTCAAAGTCAATTCCATCGTTTTTAACCTTTGCTTCCCAAACAACGTCAAATCTTGCGTTAAGCAAATCTTTTAAAATCTGTCTATTATTTTTTATTATCCATCTAATGTTATTATAGTGCTTAAAAACTACAACTTCAGAATAATCTATGCTGCTTTCAAGGCTTTTAAGCTCTACTCCTTTAGTATGAACCAAAACCTTTTGGTTGCCAAATCCAAAGGGGGTCATAGCCTTTAAAGATCTAAAAAAGTTATCGTCAATTGAAAAGCCATCAAAGGATATATCGATATTTAAAAATGGGATACTTTCTCTTATCCTAAACCTTTCAAATCTCTTTTTTATTTCAGGAAAGGCATCTCTTTTTATTGTAAAACCAACAGCGCCTTGATGACCTCCAAAGTTTATAAAATGATCGTTTATTGCTGGATATTCTGATTTTATTTGATTATATAATTCTATCAAATCTATATCGTTTCCAGGACTCCTCCCTGAACCGTATAACAATTGTTCTCCAGAACAAAGAAAAAAGGGTTTTTTATAAGAACACGCAAGTCTAGATGCAAGAGGACCAATTATGCCCTTAGGGCAGTCGTCCAATCTCATAAAGTGAACATGTGGAGAATATAAACTTTCGTTCAAAATACTCATACATATAGAAAAAAACTGACTTTGAATAGATTTTCTTTTTTGATTCAAAGATTCAAGAAGATCACACTTTTCAATGGATTTATGAAAATCTTTTTCAAGTAGGAAACTCAGAGCAAGATCGGGCTTACCAACTCTTCCAGCAGAATTTATCAGCGGAACCAGATAAAACATCAAGTCTTCAATTGTAATATAAGGCAATCTGACATTAAAAAAATTTACAATTCCTGGAATTGTGCTGTTTTTTAGCTGATTTAAACCCAATTTTACAATAATCCTGCTGTCTCCCAATAATTCTACAGAATCTCCAACTGTTCCAATAGTAGCTAATTCCAGTAAAGTAGGAAATACTTCACAACAGCTCTTGAACTTGTCCAATAGCATTAAGAACCTGAATATCACACCAGCACTACAAAGTAGATCTCCATTCCACAAATGAGGATTTACAAGGTTTAGATCCTTCTCTAAATCACAAAGAATCTCATGATGATCTAGATAAAGCAAATTAAGCCCCATTTTACTAGCGGCCTGCCATACTTCTCTAGAGTTTGAACCGGAATCCAACACAATAATATTGTTTATGCCCATATCTTTAAAGAATTCTAAGACATCAACTCTAATGCCATAGCCTTCATCTCTTGTAGGAAGCTTAAATATAAATTTTTTACCCAGATAAGAAAGAAAAATGCAAAGAATCGCTACAGAAGTTATTCCATCAGCATCATAATCCCCAAAAATACCAATAGGTTCATTAGCATTAATCATATCTCTAAAAACCTCAATGGCCCTTTCTACGCTATCGTTTTCAAACTTAGGGTCAAAATTGTCTATAGAAATATTTAAAAACTTTTCAATATGGCTTTTAGATAGCTGTCTGTTTTCAAGAATATATTTTACATACCCATAAACGCTTCTATCTAAAATATTTTCGAATAAGGGCTTTTTCCATCTGTATCTAGGCAGATCACAGGACATTTTCGCTAAGCCTTTTGACAAACATATAAAGATGATCTTTTCTTAAAACAAAACATCTTATACGTTTGCCTTCAAATTCAATTTTTATCTGTTTTTTATAACCTGACAAACTCTATATATTTCCTCCTCGCTCAATGTATGGAAGATAGGAAGGGAAAGAACTTCTTTTGACACCTTTTCTGCAACTGGGAAAGAACCTTCTTTATAACCGAGATAATTAAAAGCCTTTTGAAGATGTAGAGGCAATGGGTAGTGGATAGCTGATTGTATGTTGTTCGAAGATAAATATGAAAAAAGTTCATCTCTATTCTTTACTCTAATGGTAAATTGATGATAGCTGTGACGACAATTTTCTTTTTCTACAGGGAGGGCAACAAAACCCTTTAGTTCTTCAAGATAGATACTCGCTAGTTTTCTCTTTTTTTCTATAAAATTCTCAAAATATTTTAACTTCACGTTCAAAATTGCTGCCTGAATAGTATCCAGTCTAGAATTGTATCCTATAATTTCATATAAATATTTCTTTTTACTTCCATGAGATCTGAGCATATCAATCTTCTCACAAATTTTTTCATCCTTTGCAAATACCGCACCAGCATCCCCATACGCACCCAAATTTTTTGTAGGAAAAAACGAAAGGGCACTAATATCTCCTATTGAACCAGTTTTTTTGCCATTGTAAAGCGAACCAAATGCCTGAGCATTATCTTCTATTACAATTAGATTATACTTTTTTGCAATTCTCAATATCTCTTCCATATCAGCGCTGTGCCCAAAAAGATGAACTGGCAAAATAGCCTTTGTCCTCTCAGTGATCTTTTCTTCAATTAATTTTGGATTTATGTTAAAGGTCTCTTCGTCAATATCTACAAAAACAGGTTTAGCTCCAGTAAAAGTTATAGTACTTGCAGTAGCAACAAAAGTAAACGGAGTGGTTATAACCTCATCTCCTTGACCAATAGAAGCAGCCCTCAGGGCAATTAACAGCGCATCTGTCCCGGAAGCAACCGTATAGGCCTTTACGCCAAGATAATTGGAAAGATTAGTTTCTAGATCTCTTACCTCTTTCCCCATTATATACGATCCACTATCTAGTACTTTCAATACTTCTCTATCTATCTCGTTTTTTAATTTATTATATTCTTTGTTAAAATCTGCTAATTTAATCATTTTTTTTCCTCCAAAATGCTTTCACTACAATTTTCTAAATTTTCTAAACAACTTCTTTCTTGGAACCATTACTACAGTTGAACAATTATTACATCTGAGAACTACATCAGATCCAAGGTAAATAATGGTCCACAAGTTTGAGCCACAAACATGGGGCACTCTTGATTTTAGAGTCATTCCTTCTGAAAGACCATCTTTATCACTTAACAATATAACACCTCTTGCAAAATCTTAGAAATTCTCTAAATTCAAAGCACTTTTCGATCGGGCATTATTTCTACCAAAAAATCGTTCATAAAAATAATACCTTTTTTAGTAAGAAAAACCATATCATTTTCTATTTTAACAAGTTCTTCGAACTTTTTAATTTTTATTAAAAAGTCTTCTACAAGCCCTTTGTCAAATTGGGTCTCTAATTCTGAAATTTTGATTCCCTTCATCAATCTAAGCCCCATCATTATTTTCTCAAAAAAGAGATCCTCTTCTGAAAGTCTTATGTCCTCTTCTAAAAAAAACTTCTTTTCCAGATAGCTATTTAGATTTGAAGACCTCTTAAATCTATGATTTCCAATCTTTGATGAAGAAGAGGGGCCAAATGACAAAAAATTCATATATTCCCAATACTTCAAATTGTGTCTGCAAAAGAAACCATCCTTTGCATAGTTAGCAATCTCATATCTTATATATCCCATCTTATCCAAATACTCTTCAGAATAATCCATAAGCTCAAGTACTTTTTCATCTGATTCAACAAAGTCAGCTTCAAGAGGATAAATGGATACACCTCTTACATTGTCAAACTGGCAAATAATATCTAATGACTTCTTAAATGAAGCTAAATTTTGACCAGGTATTCCTATTAACAAGTCAACGTTAACGTTTTCAATACCAAGCTCTTTTGCTAATATCAGAGCTGGATAACCAAAATTTTCTCTATTAAGGTTTAAAAGTTCCTTTTCTTCAAAAGAAACTATCCCGAGACTCAACCTGTTAAAAAATACGTCATTTTTGTCCTTATAATTTTCTAAAAAAGATTTTGGATGAGCTTCAAGAGTAATCTCCGGGTTCTTAAAATTAAATTTAGAACCAAGAATTTCAATTAAATTTTTTAACACAAATGGCTTTACCATGGAAGGAGTTCCACCACCAAAATATATGCTGTCAACAAACGATTTCTCAAATAAATTTCTATCAGTTTTTTCGTAGTACTCTATTTCAGAAACCAGCGCCTCAAAGAACTTTTCAATATGGTTTGGCTTTAAAATTCTTGAAAAAAAATGACAATAATTGCACCTTTTTTCACAAAAAGGGATATGTATATAAATGCCCAAAACGCTGTCTTTGCCTAATTCAAAGTCGTCTAAAAAAAAGCTAATTTTTTTGTTCACTAGAGCTCTTCAAAATCTCAAAAAACACTTCTTGAGGGATTTGGACATCCCCTAACATTTTCATTTTCTTTTTCCCTTCCTTTTGCTTTTCCAGGAGCTTTCTCTTACGAGTTATATCTCCTCCATAACATTTTTGTAAAACGTTTTTCTTCATTGCAGCAATGTTTTCTCTGGCAAGAATTTTTGAACCCACTGCAGCCTGAATAGGTATCTCAAACATATGTCTGGGAATCAACTTTTTTAAAGAAGAGACGATTTTTGATCCAATTTCCTGAGCCTTGCTTCTGTGAACTATTGAAGAAAGCGCATCCACCTTTTCCCTGTTAACCAATATATCTAGCCTAACAAGATCTGATTCTCTATATCCAATAAATTCATAGTCAAGAGAAGCATAACCTCTTGTTTTGGTTTTTAACAAAGGGAAAAAGTCTAAAATTATTTCAGATAATGGCATTTCAAACCTCATTATTACCCTTTTTACATCTAGATATTCCATGTCTATATAATTTCCTCTTTTATTTGAACAAAGTTCCATAATAGCACCTATATATTCTGCAGGAGAGAAAATAGATACTTTTACATACGGTTCTCTCAGAGATATTATCGAGCCAGGATCTGGCATTTTCAAGGGGTTATGAATCTTTACTATTTCATTGTTTTGCTTTACAGCTTCAAAAACCACAGAAGGTGGAGTAATTATAAGATCGATATCAAATTCTCTTTTAATCCTCTCAATAGTAACTTCCATATGAAGCATGCCAAGAAAGCCACACCTAAAACCAAATCCTAAAGCAGCCGACGTTTCTGGTTCAAAAACAAGCGAAGCATCGTTTAGTTTCAGTTTCATAATTGCATCCTTCAAAAGGTTATATTCATCAGTATTTATAGGGTAAAGTCCACAAAAAACCATTGATAATGGGGGCTTAAATCCCTTTAAAATTTTCTTCGCTGGTCTTTTTTCTTCCTCAATGGTATCCCCTACTCGTGTATCCTCTATATTTTTTATATTTGCAGCCACATACCCAACTTCTCCTGCCCTTAAAGCATCAGTTTTCTCAGGCCCTATTCTAAAATACCCAATCTCCTGTACTTCAAAAGTTTTTCCTGTTGAATGAAGTCTTATATTTATGCCGCTTTTTATTTCACCCTCAAACACTCTTACATACGCGACAACGCCCCTATAAGAATCATAATGTGAATCAAAGATCAAAGCCGATAGAGGCTCACTTACATCTCCTTTTGGAGCAGGAATTCTTTCAATAACTGCAGAAATTACTTCATCTATCCCCTTACCCTCTTTTGCACTGGTCAATATTATTTCATCTTCGTTAAAGCCAAAAACATCCATTATTTCCTTTTTTGTCCCCTCAACATTAGCAGTGGGCAAATCCACTTTGTTTATTACAGGTATCAAAACGAGATCTTGTTCTATGGCAAGAAGACCATGCGCCAGAGTCTGAGCCTCTATCCCCTGACTAGCATCAACTAGCAAAATTGCACCCTCACATGCAGCAAGCGACCTAGAAACTTCGTAAGAGAAATCTACATGACCAGGAGTATCTATAAGATTTAATATATAGTCCTTACCCTGCCAATTAATATCCAGCCTTACTGTTCTTGCCTTAATTGTTATGCCCCTTTCTCGTTCAATATCCATGTTGTCGAGCATCTGGGGGACAAGTTTTCTTTCGTTTACTATCTTTGATTTAACCAGCAGCCTATCCGCAAGGGTCGATTTTCCGTGATCTACGTGAGCAATTATCGAAAAATTTCTTATATTATCCAAATTTATACTCCTTTTATATATTAAGCTATTACAAGTTAGAAGTAAACTTAATTATACAAGAAGAGTGAGGAATTTATTATTCATAATTTTATAGCCTCATAGAATTTCTTAAGTTTATAAGCATTGGAGACCTAATTAATCCTTCTTCAAAGGTCAGGTAATTTTCTGCATAAAAATCTTCATCTTTAGTGCTCTCAAACTTAAATTTTTTCGGTATTAGTATTACAGCGGTAACCTTCCATGCTTCAAGTTCAAGCTTGCTTGTCATATCTCCTACAAGACAAAGAGTATTTTCATTATGCAAAACTAAATGGGTCAGCTCGTGCAACAATATTTCCTCTTTAATGTAATTTGCCACACCCTCTTTATATCCGATAAATGACCTTGCACCCTTCTTGACACACAGTCCCATAATAGAGGGAAAATCTATAGATGATACCTCAATGCCGTTTTCTTCAAGTATTGTCTCAATAGGTTTAACCAAATTAATCAAATCTGGAAACCTTTCAATCAATGGCAAAACAGGCGGGTATATTTTACAGTAATCCTCTTTATTCATAAATTATTTAATCTCAACACAAATAAATAAAAGCTATATTACAATTCTATGCTCTTATGCCTGTGAGCGTTACACTCTATATTTACCGCTACAGGTAAAGATGCTATGTGACAGGGTTCAACCTCCAAATGAACAGCAAGAGACGTTATTCTGCCTCCAAGCCCCATAGGCCCAATCCCAAGTTTATTTATCCTCTCAAGCAATTCCTCTTCTATGCGACTTAGCCTCCTGTCGGGATTTTTTGAACCTACAGGTCTAAGAAGAGCTCTTTTTGCCAGAAAGGCTACATACTCAAAATTACCACCCACTCCAACTCCTACAATAGTAGGTGGGCAAGGATTAGGCCCAGCTTTTTCAACGGTTTCAACTACAAAGTCCATAACTCCCTCAAGACCAGCCGACGGAGCAAACATCTTTAGAGCACTCATGTTTTCTGCGCCACCACCCTTTGGCATAACAACAATTTTTACTTTATCTCCCGGAATGAATTTCACATGAACTATTGCTGGGGTATTGGTACCTAAATTCTTTCTTGTGAAAGGATCACAAGTTGATTTCCTTAAATAACCTTCAGCATACCCTCTCTCTACACCCCTATTAATTGCATCATATATGTCTTTACCAACAAGGTGTACGTCTTGCCCAATATATAAAAATACCACAGCAAGACCTGTATCCTGGCAAATGCCAAGCTTTTCTCGAGATGCCAATTTATGATTCTCCTTAAACTCAAGAAATATCTTTTTCCCTACCTCAGATTCTTCCCTTTCAAGAGCAATATCAAAAGCCTTTTTAACGTCTTCAGGAGCATTATAGTTAGCATCCATAACTAACTCTTTTACAGCATCTTCAATTAACTCAACAGATAAATCTCTCATATAAGCCTCCTAAAATCTACCCTAAAAAATCAAAATTAACTAGAAAGTGCTCTCTTTAAGTTTCCCTATGACCTTTCTCGCAACTTCAAGTCCACTTCTCATAGCCTTTACAACCACCGACGGCCCACTGACTGCATCGCCACAAGGAAAAACTTTATCTTTGTATTTTCCACCAAAGTCGTATGGCAACAAACCTCTTTCTAGATGAATATCGCAACCCGTTAAAACTTCAGTGTCAACCTCCTGACCTATAGCGGAAACCAGAACATCTCCTTCTATAAAGTGTTCACTGCCTTCAACAACCTCAAAACTAGGCCTACCGCTTTCGTCTGGTGGCCCTAACTTCGCCTTTAATGCCTCTATCCCCTTTAACTTGTTATTCTCAATTATAGCTCTCTTTGGGACTTCAAAAAATTTGAATTTTACACCTTCTTCTTCTGCTTCTTCTATTTCTTTTGGAAGGGCAGGCATTTGTTCCTTTCCTCTTCTATAAACAATTAATGGATTAAGTCCCTCTCTTATTGATATCCTGCCCACATCTATTGCGGTGTTGCCACCACCTATAATAAGAATTTTCAATCCTCTGTCAAAAACCTTTTTCCTGAACATATAGTTTTCAATAAACTCTATTGCTGAATAGGCGAAAAAGTCTTTCCCTTCATTAGACAAAAGCCTTAAAGACCAACATTTGCTTGCTCCAACTGCAAGAATAACGTAATCGTACATATCCAAAAAATCATTAAGGGGGATATCTTTACCAACAGATATATTATTTTTTATCTTAGCCCCATGAGAGAGTATGTATACTATTTCTCTATCTAGAACTTCTCTTGCAAGTCTATAAGGCGGGATGCATGCGCGCGCAAGCCCTCCTATTACTGGCCTGGATTCATAAATATCAACGTCTACTCCATGCCTCGAAAGTTCAAAAGCAGCGCTTAAACCTGCAGTGCCACCCCCAATAATTGCAACTTTACCATTTATCCTTTCGCTCTCATTTACCATCTTCATTTGATATTCACCGTAATCAGATATAAATCTGTGAATAGCTCCTATCGCTATAGGTCTACCTGTCTTATTTAAAACGCAACTCCCCTCACATTGAAAGCCATAAGGGCAAACTCTAGCACAAGTCGCGCTAAACGGATTTACCTCGAGTATCTCAGAGAGCGCTTCGTTAAATTTCTTCTCTCTAGCAAGTTTTATAAACCTTGGTATATTCAACCCTGCAGGGCAACCCTTTATACAACTTGGTTTCTTGCACTGAAGACATCTATTGGCCTCATATTCCAATTCTTTTTCATTTAATCCCAAAGCTATCTCGTTGTAGTTACATATCCTGTCTTCTGGTAAAAGCTCTCTTAACTTCACTCTTTCTTTAATAGGCATAGTTCCTCCAAAGAATATAAAATTTAATATAGATTATTATAAATATAATTTTGGATATTTTACATCTTAATTAAGATAACAAAAATGAGGATGAAGAAAACCCTCATCCTCATTAGGGACAAAAAAAGTTAAGATAGCGCGTCCTTTGGTTTTAAAATTCTTCGTTCATAAACATCTTCCTCAACTCAAGTATAGCTTTCCCCGGATTGAGTTCTTTAGGACAGACCTCCATACAGTTAAATATAGTATGACATCCATATATGCCGTCTTTATCAGCAAGTATTTCGAATCTCTCGTTTTTCCCCTCGTCCCTGGAATCCAGCATAAACCTACAGGCATATAAAAGGGCCTGTGGACCTAAGAATGTTTTGTTTTTCCAGAAGGTAGGACAGGCTGCGACACACGAACCACAAATTATGCATTCATAAAGACCATCAAGTTTTGCTCTATCATCAACAGATTGGAACCTTTCCTTATCAGATTCCGGATCTTTTTTACAAACCAGCCAGGGCATTACTCTCCTAACCTTTTCATCCAGCAGACTATGGTCTACAACCAAATCTCTTATCACAGGAAATCCCCTAAGAGGTTCAATTACAAGGTCAAAGCTATCCAAAAACTTCATTTGAGTTTCACAGGCTAGAATACTTTTCCCGTTTACAGTCACTGCACATGAACCACAAATACCCTGACCACAAGAATACCTAAAGGTAAGAGTATCATCAAGGTTATTTTTTATATATTTAAAAACGTCAAGTAACGTCCAGTGGCTCTCAGTAACCTCAACCTCATATTTACTGGTTGATGTTTTGTTAGAATCTGGATCGTATCTGAAAATTGTAAGCTTATATAAGTTTCCCACAATTACCTCCTAATACTTTCTCTCTTCAGGGACAAATCTAGTAAGCCTGACATCCTTGTAATCAAACCTAAAACCAGATTCATCTCTAAAATACAAAGTATGTTTAAGCCAGTTTTCATCATCTCTTTTTGGATAATCTCGCCTTGCTTGAGCACCTCTTGATTCTGTTCTGTTTAAAGCTCCATACGTTACAGCTTCGGCTGCAGCTATCAGATGTCTTAGCTCCATTGCCTCCATTAGAGTAGTGTTATATGCAAGAGACTTATCGCTAATAAGCATCTCTTTCATCTTTTTATGCATATCTTCTATAATGGATATCATTTTTAAAAGTCCTTTTTCTTCCCTAAAAACTGCAACATAATTTTGCATGCCGGTCTGAAGCTCGTTTCTTATTTCCTCAGGTCTTATTGATCCTTTCTGATTCCATATAAACTCTATCTCTTCTTTTGCCATCTTAGCGCTATCCTCTTCAAGGGGCAAGTGTTCAAGATTTGCAAAATCTTTAACAATAGTTAAACCACAACGTCTACCAAATACAGATGCATCAAGGGTAGAGTTACATCCAAGTCTATTCGCACCATGAACGCTTACACACGCGCATTCCCCTGCAGCGTACAGGCCTGAAAAAATTTGTGATTTGCCGTCAAACAAAACTCTTCCATCTACGTCCGTAGGTATTCCACCCATAGAATAATGTGCAGTAGGCACTATTGGTATAGGTTCATGTATAGGGTCAACTCCAGCAAACTTTATTGATATCTCTCTTATTTGTGGTAGTCTTGTATTTATTATTTCAGCGCCCAAATGTCTAATATCAAGATATATGTATGGTCCTCCATTTATACCTCTTCCAGCCTCTATTTCGCTTGTTATAGCTCTACTTACTATATCTCTCGGTGCTAACTCCATCTTTTCTGGAGCATAATTTTTCATAAATCTCTCACCCAGATCGTTTATTAGATACCCACCTTCTCCTCTACAACCTTCTGTCATAAGAATACCCCTGTCAAATAAGCCTGTAGGATGAAATTGGAAAAATTCCATATCCTCAAGTGGAACACCTGCTCTCAAAGCCATATATTGACCATCAGCAGTGTATGAGTAAGAGGTAGCAGTAATCTTCCACGCTCTACCATAACCTCCAGTAGCAATAAGAGTGGCTTTTGCTTTAAAAGCGTGAAGACCTCCATTCTTTGTGTCCCATGTAACTACTCCAGCACATTTTGGGCCATCAGATATAAGGCTTATTGCAAACATTTCAGTATAAAACCTAACTCCCAATTCCAGCGCCTTCTGCCAGAGAGTATGAAGAAGTACGTGACCCGTTCTATCAGCAGCATAACATGCCCTTAAAACAGGGCCCCCTCTTCCAAAGTCTTTCACATGGCCACCAAATTTTCTCTGAGCAATAAGCCCATCAGGAGTTCTGGAAAATGGAGCGCCCATATGTTCGTATTCTCTAACAATAGTAATAGCGTCCCTTGTTAAGATCTCAGCAGCATCCTGATCTGCCAAGAAGTCAGATCCCTTAACAGTATCAAACATATGCCATTCCCAATAATCTTCTTCTAAGCTTCCCAAACTAGCAGCTATACCCCCCTGAGCAGCAGTCGAATGCGATCTTTGTGGCATAGAAAGCTTCGTCATACATGCGGTATCAAGTCCCGCACTCTTACACTTTATAGCAGCCCAAAGACCTGCAAGACCCGTCCCAATTATAACAACATCGTGCTTGTGGATATTTCTTAACGGCACATCCACTACCTTTTCGGTTAAAACTTTTGGATCTTTCACTTCTGACTCCTTTCAACTATCAAAATTAATAATTAAAAAGTAACCTCTGCAATTCTAAAAGCTGCAAAAAACATAACCAGAAAAAGAACTAAATAAAACATATTCAAGAACGTGTTAAGAGTTGGCTTTTTTATATATTCTCTGGTAATAGCAATCATACCAATGTATAAATGCACACAAACAAAAGCTGCAAAAGCTACATGTACAGGAAAAAACAGTGCAAATTTAAAAACGTGTAAAATAAGTAAAATTATAAGTGCGATAGCGCTAACGCGCTGCCAAAACCACATGTCTTTAGCATTTGCACGCATAAGAAAGCGATTATACCTCACATTAACCTCCTAACCAAAAATTATCGATTGGGCAATCTTTACCATAAATGCAATGATAGTAATTCCAACTACCCAATAAAACCATCCGACCTGCCTTTCCTTTATGGCAAAATTGGGCTCAAATTCAAAAACAATAATTCTCAATCCGTTCATTACGTGAAAAACTGCAATAAAAGCAACGCCAGGATTAATTATGATCTTAAGACTTTCGTGAAAAGCGTGCATTGATTCAAAAAATGGTATAAGGGATGGGTCAGCAAATCTTATCCCATAAAGATAAAATATATGAAACAAAAAGTATAAGCCAAGCAATAAACCTGTAATCCTATGCAAGTAAAACAAAAAACTACCTGGAAAAATTTTATAAGATTTTAGCTCTGGAACTTCTTTTAACATAAGTCCTCCTAATTAAGTCCTAATAATTTACGCGCATTAAGCTCGACATCAATTGGTAAAACTGCAAATCTAGCTACTCCAGACTTCATTGCAGCTCTTGCAACTGCTGCTGCTACGCGAGGATATATCTCAAGATCCAATGGAGACGGAACTATGTGTTCTGGAGTAAGTTTGTCATCTTCTACAGAATCAGCAATTGCAACTGCTGCTGCTACATTCATATCGTCGTTTATTATCCTCGCTCTAACATCAAGAACTCCCCTAAACAAACCAGGGAAACCCAAAACATTGTTTATCTGGTTAGGAAAATCAGATCTTCCTGTAGCAACCACCGCTGCTCCAGCTTCCTTTGCAGCATTTGGGTGTATTTCTGGATCTGGGTTTGCGCACGCAAATATTATGGGATCTTTTGCCATAGACTTGATCATCTTCTGATTAACTACATCCCTAACCGAGACACCTATAAATACATCTGCCCCTTTCATGGCTTCTGCAAGCGTCCCCCTTATCATTTCAGGATTCGTAAATTGCGCGATCTCTTCCTTATAAGGGTTCATCCCCTGCCCTCTCTCCTGATATATTGTGCCCTTTGTGTCACAAAGTATTACGTTTTTAGCATTCATGTGAACGAGAAGTTTTGCTATAGATATACCCGCTGCACCCGCCCCATTTATTACTATTTTCACTTCTTCTAACTTCTTTCCAACGATCTTTAAAGCATTGTGTAAACCTGCCAAAGTAACTACAGCCGTACCGTGCTGATCGTCATGAAAAACTGGAATAGAGAGTTCATCCCTAAGTGCTCTTTCAATTTCGAAGCACCTAGGAGCGCCGATGTCTTCCAGATTTACTCCTCCAAATACTGGTTCTATAAGCTTTACTGTCTCAATTATTTTCCCAGTATCCTTTGTATTCAAACAGATTGGGAAAGCATCAACCCCTCCAAATTTTTTAAATAACACTGCTTTCCCTTCCATAACAGGCAAAGATGCCAGAGCCCCAAGATTCCCAAGACCTAAAATAGCGCTTCCATCAGTAACTACAGCTACCATATTCCATTTTGAAGTATAATAATATGCCATTTCTGGATCAAAAGCTATCTCTTTAACTGGTTCGGCTACACCCGGACTGTAGGCTAAAGAAAGATCGTGAACGTTTTCAATGACTGATTTGCTCTCAACGCATATTTTTCCTTTAGTTTTTCTATGAAAAATTAGTGCTTCTTCTTTCAAAGACAATTTAATTCCTCCTTAAAATTAGTTCAAACTGAACAAAGGGTTTTTAAGATTTTTGGATAACAGTATTTAGACCACCACCCTCCTTCGCATAAAAAATTTAAACACATTATTTATGATATTTTAAACATTTCTATAATTTTCATAAATTATACATATCAATTTTAACAAGAGTTTACAAATTAAAATTTTATAATAATAAATTTTTGAAGTAAAATAAGCTTTACTTATTTTTTATATCATTTTAAATAAAGATCTTATATACTAAGATATATGCCAGCTTTTGGGAAAGCATTTTTTAAAACTTTTAATGCTTAATCTAAAATTAATTAAGGAGGCAAGATTATGCAAAAAAAAACAGGTAAAAAAATAATAACAATTCTCGTAGATAATATAGTTCTTTCTTCCAGACCCGCCAATCTTCTTGCAGAACACGGATTTAGCGCTTTAATCGAATCCGAAAAACAAACCTTTCTCTACGATACTGGTTCAAGCGGCGTAGCCCTAATAAACAATGCGCACAGGCTTAAAAAGGATTTGAAAAATATCGATGCAATCATTCTCTCACATAATCACAGCGATCATACCGGTGGGCTTCTTACTTTGCTTGACTATCTTAGAAAGGACATAAAAATCTACGCTCACCACAATATTTTTAAGAAAACTTTTTCCAAAAAAACAAAGAAGATAACTTTTATAGGAATACCGTTTACCAGAGAAATGCTTGAATCTCTTGGAGCCAATTTTATATTTTTAGACTCACCAATCAAAATTGATGAAGACATATTTTTATCTTATCAGATAGAACCATCAAACAACTTTGAAATAACTGACCAAAATCTTTTAAAGCTCGATGAAAAAGGGCAATTAGTATCAGATACATTTGAAGAAGACATGAGTATATATTTTAAAGATGACAATAGACTATCCGTCCTGACAGGATGTGCCCATATGGGAGTAATAAATATTATTGAACAAGGCAAAAGAACAACGAGATGCAAGGAGTTAGACGCTATTATTGGGGGATCTCATCTTGGACCAGCATCTAAGGAACAACAGGACAAGACAATTGAAGCCCTAAAAATCTTGAATCCAGACAGAGTTGCCTTTACACACTGCACGGGACTTGAGATGATTTCAAGATGCTCAAACGAATTGAAGGATAGATTTATTTTTTCTGGCGTTGGCTCAACTTTCGAGGTGTAAGATATGTCAAGCGATGACTATAAGAAAGCAGCTGATATTGTTCAAGAGGGAGAAGTAGTTGTATTCTCTGGTGCTGGCATTTCTACTGAGTCCGGCATACCAGATTTCAGATCTCCTACGGGACTATGGAACCAGGAAAACTTTATTTCGCTTGCATCTATAGACGCGCTATACGAAAGAAGAAGCGAATTTATTAAGTTTTATAGAGAAAGGCTCTCAAAGATAAAGCTTGCAA
Source organism: Thermodesulfobium acidiphilum (assembly GCF_003057965.1). Taxonomy (NCBI): domain Bacteria; kingdom Pseudomonadati; phylum Thermodesulfobiota; class Thermodesulfobiia; order Thermodesulfobiales; family Thermodesulfobiaceae; genus Thermodesulfobium; species Thermodesulfobium acidiphilum. The sequence continues at coordinate 176,561 of NZ_CP020921.1, read as the reverse complement.
GCCCAAATAGATCACACGAAATAGTCGCAAAATTAGAAGAAATAGGACTTGTAACGTGTGTAATAACTCAAAATATTGATAGATTGCACCAAAAGGCAGGTTCTAAAAGAGTTATAGAAATACACGGCAATATAGAAGAGGCATATTGCAGAACCTGTAAAGCCATATTCCCATCAAGCATTTTAGATGACGTTGAAATGTGCCCAAATTGCGGCGGAGCAATTGGACCTAATGTTGTTCTATTTGGAGAAGCTATGCCATCTAGTTTTAACAATGCGATGAATATCATAAAACAGGCTAAAACCTGTATTGTTATAGGCTCAAGTTTAAGCGTTTATCCTGCAGCAGCTATTCCGGAAACAGCACTTAAGTTTAATTCAAAACTAATTATAATTAACAAAGCAAAAACTCACCTGGATGACTTTGCCGATGTTGTGTTCAACGAGAGTTCAAGTTTGGTTCTTGAAGAAATATACAAGAAGCTATTAGTTTAAAAAACAAAAAGCCATCTTTCGCTACTATCAAGCGAAAGATGGCTTTTTGTTCTAAATTAAAATTTACTTTGTAAGAATTGGCTTCCCATCCCAGGTAATTGACTCTAAATTCTTCATATTTATATCAACCGCTTCCTTTGGAAGCTGAACATAATCAAGAGGTTCACAATACTTTTGCCCATCAGTAATAATCCACTTTACCAGATTAAGCACTGCCTTCGCCCTTGCCAGCGTATTGCCCTTGTAATTCATTTCTTTGTGTAAGAGTATGAAAGTAAATCCAGTTATAGGATAGCCTTCAGGATTTGAAGTATCAAGGACAAGAGCCCTCATATCAGAAGGCAATTTTACTCCTTCGAATGCCTTTTTTGTACTCTCGAGGGTAGGAGCAATTATGTTGCCTGATTTATTCTTTACCTTTGCAGTAGTAATATTATTTTGAAGCGCATAGGTTAGTTCTACATATCCTATTGAATAAGGATTCTGTTTAACAATAGCAGTAACGCCCTCACTGCCTTTTCCACCAAGGCCTACTGGCCATTTAACTGAGGTTCCAGCACCAACTGTATCCTTCCAGTCAGGGCTTATAAGAGAAAGATAATGGGTAAAAATGAATGTCGTTCCAGAACCATCGGATCTGTGGGCTACCACTATAGGTTTGGCTGGAAGATTTACGCCTGGGTTAAGCTTTTTAAGATATGGGTCATTCCAATCCTTAATCTTTCCAAGATATATATCAGCTATAGCCTTGCCGTCTAAAACAAGGTCATTGACTCCTGGAATGTTGTATGAGATTGACACAGCGCCCGCAGCATCTGCAATAGTAACCACCCCACCTGGCACAGCCTGCATTTCTTTTTCTGACATATAGGCATCGCTTGCAGAAAAGTCAGTAGTACCATCTTTAAGAGCGTTAATACCGCCTCCCGATCCTATTGACTGATAATTAACTTCTACTCCTTTTTCTTTCTTATATTCCTCAAACATCTTTGAAAACAGAGGATAAACAAAAGTAGAACCAGCACCAGTAAGCTGCTTTACCTGGGAAGCCGACTGAGGAGCATTGGAACTAGAGCATCCAGCCACATAAAAAACTGTAGCAACAAGTAAGAAAACGCCTAATAAAGAAAGCAAAATTCTTTTCATAAATAAACCTCCTAATAAATTTGTACTTGAATCAATATACAGTCAAAATGTTAATAGGGCGTTAATTTTAAGTTAATTTATAGTTAAATGGCTAAATCTCAAGAACATACCCAAATCCCCGCCTCGTTTTTAATATTTGTGGATTTGAAGGATCGGCCTCTATTTTTTCCCGCAACCTTCTAATATATACGTCTACCATCCTCGCTTCAACAAAATATTCTTCTCCCCAAACCTTATCTATAAGCTTTTCTCTGGAGAAAGTCCTCCCACTATTTTCAAAAAGAAAGAGCAACAATTTATACTCAGTAGCAGTTAAATTCATCAAATTTCCGTGGAAATGAATCTGACTCTTCTCCCTGTCTACTCTGAATGGTCCCTTCTCAGCTACCAAACCAAAGCCATCTTTTCTTCTGATAAGACTCTTTATCCTTGCAAGTAACTCTTTCATTCCAAAAGGCTTCGTCAGATAATCATCAGCCCCCAACTCTAATAAACTAACTTTATTGTGTTCTTCTGAAAGCGCCGAAAGGACCAAAATAGGAATTTTTATCCCCCTTGCCCTTAAAACTTTAAGTATTTCAGAACCAAACATATCTGGAAGCATCAAGTCAAGTATTATAAGAGAAATTTCTTTTTCATCAAAAATGTCAAATGTATCGCCTGCACTAAAAGCTTGAACAACTTTAAAGCCGTTTAGGCTTAAGAAAGTCTTTATATTATTTGATATATCAATATCGTCTTCAACTAAAAGAATTTTATTGTCCATATTTCTATTATAATATCAGATAACATGGAACTTTTAAAAGAGGTTATTGAACTAATTGAATACCCTGTTTTAATTATTGACAAAAGAGGACAGATTGTCTACTTCAATAAAAAATTCAAAGAATTTTCATGGATAAAAGATTTAGAAGGCAAATATTATTTTGAAGTACTTAGGTTCTCTGAAGCCCACGAGATATTAAAGGATAACAAAATAAAAGACTTTGAAAAAGAGATATTTTTAGGCATGAATTTAACAAAATATACGTTTATTTTAAAGTCGTCACAGGATTTGAGAATCATAGTCTTAAAGCCTGGAGAAAATAAAGAAGAGTCAGAGCTAAAAAAAAGACTTCTTGGTCAGATCTCTCATGAATTAAAAACCCCAGTTGCAGCCATTAGTTCGATTATAGAAACAGGAGAAGCTACAGGCAATATAGATTCTGCTTTCTCAGAAAAGGTGTTAGATAAGATAAAAAGACTTGATCTTGCATTAAATAACGCTATAGTAATAACAAAAATTCAACTAGGCCTAATAAATATAAAAAAAGCTAAAATTAATATCTTATTATTCCTTGAAGAAGTTTTAAAAAATTCCTTTTTAAAAAATTCACATTTAAATGTAAAAATAAATATTGAAAGAGACAAAACTGTTGAAACAGACCCGTATATTCTTAAAACTATAACAAAAAATATACTACTAAATTCAAAAATTCACGGGAAAGAACCAATATTTATTAGCTTCTATGAAAATATTCTTGTTATAGAGGATAGTGGCCCTGGGTTTAAAGAAGGAGAAATGAAGGAGCTAAATAGGCAGGATAGCTCAGGAATCGGTCTAGGAACTGCAATAATTAAAAGCCTTGCAAAAATGGCAGGCATTTTGATTCACTTCTCAAACGAAATGGGAGCACGAGTAGAACTTAGGTTTTAAAAGTTACAGGAAACATTTCTATATACATTTATTTTTATACTACTTTATAACTTGAAAGGCAGCAGACACGCCCTTTGCAGTCTCTTCCTGCAAACCGTTGTGATGGGTTTTGTCCCAGAAAGGAGCTTCATCATTTATCCACATAAGCCACATCTTCCACATAGCCTGTATATAAGCAATTAACCAGTGAAGCGAGAAAAACCAATACCTTAATGGAACATAAAGTAAAGACTTTCTGGGTAGACCTAAAACTCTTGCGCCCACGCTTGCATTAACAAGAAATGCAAAAGCCAGAAAGTTAAGTATAAAGGAAGGTAAAGTCGTATAAAACATAAATATCCTGCTAAGCTCAAGTAAAAGATACGCATAACCCACCAAAGTTAAATATGGCAAAAATATAGAAAAAAGAGTCAAACTTAAGTCTAACTTCTTATTAAAAGCCATCCTGGAAAAAATAATCTTAGGGGTATGTTCCATAAGACACTGTAAATAACCCAGAGCCCATCTGGTTCGCTGTTTCACAAGAGCACCGAAGTTTTCTACCCCTTCCTGATAAACAGATACCTCAGGACAAAATCTAATGTTATACCCCGCTTCATACAACCTTAGTGAAAGCTCAAGATCTTCAGTAAGAGCATGCTCATTCCAGCCACCAACAGCTAAAATGGCTTCTTTTTTGGTTATTTGACCATTACCCCCAAGGGTAGGCGCACCGTCTAAAAAGTCTCTACCCTCCTGATATATTCTCGTAAATATGGCAAACTCATCGTCTTGGGCCTTTGTCAAAAAATTCTTGTCGGCATTATACATCCTAACTAACGACTGAACCCCTCCGACCTTCGGATCGGATAGATATGGCATGCACTTCTTTATAAAATCAGATGGAATCCTGGTATCAGAGTCAAAGACTGCAATGACTTCTCCTTGAGATTCCCTTAAACCGGCTATCAAGGCAGCAGGTTTACCCCTTTTTGCATCTTGACCCTGATAGATAACTCTTAGTTCTGGGTATTCATCTTGCATCTGCCTTAAGATCACAGGAGTATTATCGCTAGAAACGTTGTCTATAACAATTACCTCAAATAATTTTTTGCCTTTATCATCCATATAGTCTTGATTTATAGCGTCAAGAACAGTATTTCTAATGACGTTTTCCTCGTTGTGCGCTGGTATTAGTATGCTAACATATGGCTTGTATTTCTCGTCGATCTTTTGATCTTCAAATTGCTTTATTATAAAGCCCCCTAATATTACAGTGCCATATACAATGAAAAACATCATTAGCCACTGGAGCCACTCAAAGGTGTGAGTAGCAATCCCCTGCAAAAAAGCAAAGAACAAGAGTGAGTTGAAAATTGGAAGGCTTATCTTAGCAAGTTTTGACACTTTCTCACCTACCAAAAAATTCCCATAAGTAATGCAAGTAAAATAAAAACTCCCGCTACGTAAGCAGTGAGTCTGGTTAAGCCTGAAGTAGAACCCTGTGGAGATGTAAATAGCCTTGCCTCTCCACCAATAGATCCCAGACCTTCTCCTTTTGGACCATGGAGCAAAATTAACGCAATTAGCAAAATTGCCACTCCTACTTCAAAAAGCAGTATGGCACTCTTAAAAAAATCAATCATCTGATAAGCAATTCCTCCTGAAATAAATTATACAAAATTCACTAATTTATATATAATATCACATAAGAAAAAAATCAAGAAGGTGAAAGATTGTTCGACAAAAACAAATTTTTCCAAACAGATCTTGTCTGCCCCGTATGTAAGGCTAAATTTAAACAATTAAAATTGAAAACTAATGCCTTTAGGATAAAGAGTAGAGACATTGATATGTGCAATACCTATGAAGGCATAAATCCAAATCTTTATAGCCCAGTTGTATGTCCTGAGTGTGGCTATGCAAATCTTGATCACAGTTTTCAAAACAAACTTTCAGATGTAGTAATAACGCTACTCCAAAAAGAGCTTCCCAAATCAAAACTTTATAAAATAGATGTTACAGGCGAAAGAGATTATGCGCGTGCTATAGACGCTTACGAGCAGGCAATTTATTGTGCTAATATAGCAGGTCACAGCGCAAGCCTTCTAGCAGGAATATATTTCAGGATGACCTGTCTTGCTAAAAGCTTTGGATCTTCAGATGAAGATGAGTACAGAAAAAAAGCTATAGAGTTTTACGAAAAGGCATATGATCACGAAGAATTTCCGCTAGGTGGAAAAATGAGTCAAACCCTTGTAGAATACATGATAGCTTCGATGTATTTCAAACTCAATAGGCTTGAACAGGCTGTCTACTGGTTAAACTTCTCTTTTTCAAGAGATCCAAAAGGATCAACTGACCCTAAGGCCTATTCAATGATAAAAGAATTGTGGATGACAGTAAAAAATATAATAAAAAATAAATAAAAGGGCTTATTTTTTCGCTATTCTCTTGTATATCTCATCTAACATGCGCGCTTCTTCCTGTGGAGTGATAATAGAGGTGTTAAAAGCGCCTTCTTTTAATTTGGCAATTAATTCTTTGTTATCCAATATGTAAACAATTTTTTCCTTCATACTTTCTACATCACCTAATTCTATAAGAAAACCGTTATAAGAGTCTTTTATTATTTCATCTATACCATAGGTATTAAATGAGATTACGGGAATACCAAAATACAATAGTTCTCTTGTAACCATAGAATATGATTCATATAAATATGGCAAAATGCCTAGATCCATAGAACTAAGAATCTTTGGTAAATCATCTCTTTCGTATGATCCCATATAAATTACCTTACCAAACGATTCCTCTTCAAGACATTTAACCTTTTCTTCTGATTCGCCGTCCTGACATCTGCCAAATATATAAAGGTTAAAATCTCTACTTAGTAAATCTTTATCTTTGAATAGTCTTTCTAAAATGCCAAGCCCCTTTCCCATTGCGACAGTGCCAAGATAAGCTAAATTAAGGTTTTTTCTTTTAATAGAGTCTTCTTGCATAAAAATTTTTCTCGGCGATTTCATATCTATACCAATGGGCACAACAAATGCCCTGTCCTTATTTATCTTTAAATAATTCATCATATATTCCATCCAACTAGAAGATGGGAAGATAACCGCGTCAAACTTAGCGTAAAGGTAGTTGATGTATCTAAACCTTGCAAGAAGTTTTCCTATAATTTCAGATAAAAGCCTAATTGAAAAAAGCTCATTTGATTCGTACATACTATTAAGAACACACTTTGCACACTTTTCAACTGACTCTGGACCTGTACACAAACCATCCATATTGCCTCCAGATGGTCTGATTTTTAAGCACAGCTCTTCAATAGCGTGAACTTCTCTACATATAGGAATACCCTTTGCTTCAAATAGCTCTATAATCTTTGAGCTCATTCCCACATAATCTCCCAGGTGAATTATATCTGGCTTGAAGTCATCCAGAACATCTTCCACCATACCAAGATAGTCCCGTAAATTATACCCAGAAAAGGCGTCGTCCAAAAATCTCTCCTGCCAATTGAGAATAGGTATTTTATAAACTGTATCACTCAAAGCATTCTCTTTTTTAAATTTTGTAGATGCATCAGGGTGAGGTATCAAAACAGCAGTCTCATATCCTAAAGATCTCATATGCTTCATTTGGGAATAAGTAGCCAACGGTGTACCTGTATGTTCATATGGAGGAATAGAGTGGTTTACAAAAAGAAGCCTTCTTGGTTTTCTCCCCACATAAAAAGTTGAAGAATATCTCCTGTTTTTTATTTTTGCTATTACAAAGATATTTTCGATTGCTTTTTTATCTATATCTTCTTTAAGACTAAAGTCCTGGTTTAAAACATTGTCTAAATTTACTACTTCTGTAAAGTATACTTCTACCCTCTCAAAAAATTTATCGAAAAATTTTTTTACCTTGTCAGGTGTCCAATTACTAACATGATCGGAATTCAAATCGCTTCCGTGATATCGCCAGTGAGGAACGCTTAGAATTAAAGTACCGTCACCTTTAAGGAGATCTATTGCACAATTTAAAAATTTCTCAGAATCCTGGACATGTTCAATAGTTTCAAGGCTCACAACATAGTCATATTTAGAACCAAATTTATACAAATCTTCCATTGAGGAGTTTACGAAACTTACATTTTCTTTACTAAAATTTAACGCCTTTGCAAGATTGATTGCTCCTTCGTCCTTATCAGCCCCACAGATAACAGCATTATCAATAAAGCCAAGAATAATCGAGCCATAACCACTGCCACATGAACAATCAAGGATATTAAGATCCAATCTTTTTTTATTTCTTAATCTAATAATATTAGCAACATGCTTATAAAACAAGATAAACTTTAAATACGATGCATTACCAATACCAGGAAATGACCTTCTATGCGGGTTAACGTTATTATCTAGTGACTTTATATAGTTATAGTTTTCAGTAAAAATCGTAGTATTAGGTGGTTTTATGTTATCTTTGTAAGATGAGATTATTGTAAAAGATTGCTCGAAAATTTTTGATAAGTTAGTTATATCAATAGTTTTCAATACATTGGGGATTAATAGCCTATTTTCTTCAAATGTATTTAGAAAAATAGGAAATATTTTGTTTCTCAACTTATCGCAAAGAACTATATCAAAAAAAACCTGTCCTCTGATTATGTGAATGTTTACGACAGCAAGTTCCCAATCTGAGCCCTCTAAAGAGTTATATAGTTGATATTTATCATAAATGCCAGAAAATACAATATCAAATGACATAAAATTACTTTATATCCCTTTTTCAGGCATATTTTGCACTACGTCTTTTACCGCTTCAAAGATGTTTTCAGCAGCAGTTTCAGGCTCTATTTCCTCCCAATGTAGATCGCTTTCATCGCTTTTCATATTAAGAAGTAATTTGCCATTCGAATCGAAGTATCCAATAGAAAGAATGGTATACGTCATATTTTTAGGATTGAATCTCCACTTCCAAAGGGAGTGATCTAAATTTATTTTTTTATTAATCTTAGACTCAATAAATTCTAATTCTCGATTTTTTGCTGATTCACTCTTTAAAACTTCCTTTATTATTACTTCCAAAAAACCATCCTCTTCTTGAATTGAGCGTGTATCTATAAAGTAATCTTCATCTTCTGTTGCAACCCCTAAAAACCATCTATCTTCCATTTTTCCTCCAAATAATTTATTTTTTATTATACGATAAATTCTTACTTTTTTATTCCAAAAAATTTACAAAACCTTGAAACAAAGGAATCGCTTTTGGTAATATCTAATCCACTCTTAGAACCTTCCTTTCTAGAAGCCTCAAACTCATCGGGTTTGTTAAAATGAGATTTTGGCAGTATGCTTTGAATCCGGTTTTGACTATAAAGGTTTTCTAAAAGCTTGTTGGAAATAATCTCTATTTGTCTTGAAGCACCAGATCTAGGATAATTTATTAGAAGAGGTTTACTTTGTTTTACTGACAAAACCATTTCTTCAGAATATGAAATACTCCCAAGTATTTCTAAATTTACGTTTAATCTTGATTTTACCATTGGTATAAATACTTCATAAATTCTTTTAACCTCATCAAAGCTCCTTGCCATATTTATTACAAGATATATTTTATGAACAACAGAAAGCCTATTAGAGATTATCTTGATAAAGCTGTAAGCATCGGTAAGAGCGGTTGGATCGGGATTGGTAACAACAACAATATTGTTTGATGCAATGGAGAAGTTTATTATATTATCCTGAATTCCTGCCCCCACATCAATTATTAATATATCTGTCTGAGACTCAAGGATATCAAGGGATACAAGAAGTTCCTCTTGTTTGTAAGATGGAAGATTTGCAGCGTCTGAGATGCCTGATGCTCCAGGAATCAATATAAAATTACTATTATAAAAGTACAATATGTCTTCAAATGGGGCATTGTTGTACAAAAAATCAGCCCAATTTTTTTTAGGTTTTATCCCCAATATTATATTTGCGTTTGCAAGCCCCACATCTGCATCCAGAAGAACTGTTTTTATTCCATTTTTTGCAAAGGATAGGGCTACGTTCACGCTAAGCACTGTCTTTCCTGTACCGCCTTTCCCACCAGCAAAAGAGATTGAAAGCTTGTTTTTAAATGGTTGTCGATTTGATTGAGAGTATAAAACGCTACTTAGTCTTTCCCTTAGCTTTCTTAATTCTTGCGCCTGATCGCTCATATCCCAGAACCTTCAGGGTAAAAATCTCTATATTTAGAGTTTAATTGGTTTGAGAGAAATTCATCAGATGCTACCTCCAGATTATCAGGAACGCTTTGGCCGGTGCCAAAAAGTGAAATAGGCAAATTGTTTTCAATTGAAAGCTCAATAATATGTCCAAGAGACACTACTTCGTCAAGCTTGGTCCATATGATGCTAACTGGCTTAAGTGCTTTATACTTATTAATGTAAAGGTTTAATTCTTGAGGTTTATAGTTAGCACAAAGAACTAGATGAATTTCCGTATCTATCCCAGTAGACAAAAAAGCTGAAATTTCTTTAATTTTACTGTCCTGAAAAGGAGAAAATCCCATAGTATCTATAAGAAAGAGATCAATTGAATTTTTCTCTTTTTTTACGATCTCTTTCAATTCTTTAGGAGAGTGCGCCACAAAAAAAGGCAGTTCCATAATATCTGCATAAGCTTTAAGTTGATCCAGAGCTGCTATTCTAAAGGTATCAAGTGTAATAAGACAAACCCTTTTCTTCATCAATAAAGACATCCTCGCAGCTATTTTTGCAATTGTAGTAGTCTTCCCTGCTCCAGTAGGACCTAAAAATGCAAGCGCTATAACCCCCGCTCTTTCGTTAAAAAAGGGGTAGAAGCCAAGCCCTTTAAAAAAATATCTTGCTCCAGCATCAAACTCTCCTGTAGTACTTATCAATATAGATGAATCTTTTGTTTTCCCACGAAAGTTGTGAAATTTCAAGAACGGCACTTCAGGTTCATCAACTCTTTTAGCCTTTTTAAGAAGTGAGAGGCTTTCCTGACTTTTTTTCAAAACCTGTAATTCCCTTTTAAATTCTTCTACCTCTTTAGCCAGTTCATCAAGCTTTCTGCTCTCCTGATTAACCGTTGCAATTACTTCAAACGCATTTTCCTTTCTCCAGATCATCCAACGAGGAGCAGTATTGATAGGTCTGGAATACAGTATAAGCGCATCCTCCCCCAGGTCTCTTCTAATCATCAAGATAGCTTCAGGAATAGTTTTTGCAATGTATCTTTTTACGTTCATATCAATATCTCCTCCAGAAGTCTACGAGTATTATCAAAGCTTGAAGCGTCATCAGGTGATTGTTTTAAAAATTCCTCTATTTTCGACATCTTTTCTATACTTTCGTCAATCTTTGAATTTGAACCTTTCTGATATGCCCCTATGTTAATAAGATCATACGCCTCCTTATATGAGGCTATCAACTCTTTTATTCGATAACTAAGATTTAGATGCTCTTTATCAGTGATAGAACTCATTAGCCTGCTTATGCTTTGTGAAATATCAATTGGAGGATAGTACCCCCTTTCGGCAAGGTCTCTAGATAAGACTATATGACCATCCAATATACTTCTTGCATGATCTGCTATTGGCTCTGCAAGGTCATCCCCTTCTACAAGTACAGTATAAATGCCAGTTATTGAACCCTTATCGGAAGTCCCCGCTCTCTCTAAAAGTCTTGCCATCATCGTGAAAACAGATGGCGGATATCCTCTAGTAGTAGGTGGCTCTCCAATTGAGAGTCCCAATTCCCTTTGTGCCATACAAACTCTTGTTAGAGAATCCATCACCATAAGAACATCCATCCCAAGGTCCCTAAAGTATTCTGCTATCACAGTCGCAGTAAAGGCCGAAAGTACTCTCTGGGAAGGAGGATTATCTGAAGTTGACACTATCACTACAGATTTAGTAAGGCCATCCTCGCCTAGGCTTTCCTCCAAAAACTCTCTAACCTCACGACCTCTTTCTCCAACTAGAGCAATAATATTTACCTGTGCGTTACAAAATCTTGATATCATTCCAAGAAGTGTAGTTTTACCAATGCCAGATCCTGCAAAGATCCCTACCCTTTGCCCTTTCCCTAAAGTCAAAAGTCCATCTATTGCTCTGATACCCGTTGATATAGGTTCTTTTATCCTCCCTCTTTTTAGCGGATGTGGAGATTTGTTTTCAATCGATCTGTATTGAGACATATCATCTCTTTCTATATATCCAGTTGACAAGGGTCTCCCCAAACCATCTAACACCTGTCCCAAAAGGTGCTTACCTACCCACAATCCCAGCTGTTTTCCCGTCTTTTTTACTATTGAGCCTGGTTCTATACCCTCAATGGCGTCAAAAGGCGTAAGATATACTTTGTTTGAAGAAAATCCAATAACCAAACATGGTATTTGGTTTTTTCCTGAATCAATGTATACTATTTCACCAATTGAAGCCTTGGGACCAATCGACTCAATTACATAACCGCTAATCTTATCAATTGTACCATTCCAGGGGAGGTAATTGTAATCTTCTATAAAATCTCTTAGAACTTTGAGATTCTTCACATCTACTCAAAGATCCTCTTTAATTCTTTTATAAAATCATCTTCCAAAGATTTTATTCTCCCGTCAAGAAAGCCTAAATCTGTTTTTATCATAAAATCCCCACTCTTTAAAACCGGATCAACTTCTACTGGCAATTCAAAACCATAAAATCTTTCTGCGTCATCTTTTGAAACCTTTATCTTTATCTCAACACTAGGAGGAATTTCCCTTAGAAAAGCTCTTATTCGCTCTTTTAGTATTTCTACGTCTTTCAGTAAATTAGAGTGCAAAATCTGGCTCACTGACTTCACTACTATATTAAAGGCTTCCTCTTCGAGTCTCTTCTCAACCCTATCAAGATATTCTTTATTTTCTTTTTCTAACTTTAATATATTTTCTTTAAATACCTGAAGCCACTCCTTTTCTTTTGCCTCTATTTCTTCCTGCGCCTTTTTCATCCCCTCTTTATATCCTAACTCGAAACCATCCTTTCTAGCATTTTCTTTTAGCATTTCGATTTCAGACATTGCTTTATTTATTATATCTTCTTTATCCACTGTTTCTTCTTTTTTATCAATATTATTTGACAACGCTTCAGGCTCGGAACATTCAGTTTGCTGTTTCACAGGAACAACAAAACACTCTTTCCCCAAATATACGTTTTTTAAAACCCTAGAGTTTTTTATTTTCATCTTTTAAGACTTTTAACAGACTATTCATATCTTTCTCTTTAAAAACAGAATTTTTCATCGAATCCTTTATCCTGTCAACTAGCTCGCTTCTTAGAACTCTAATATCTTTTGAAGCATCAATTCCAACCTTTACCACATCTCTCTCAATAGAGATTATCGTTATCACAATATTATCGCTTATAACAAAACTTTGACCTGGTTTTCTGCTAATAACTAACACTAATATTTCTCTCGTAATCTATAATGTTCCCATACAAATCAGTAGATCCGACTATAACGACATCCAAAGTTTTGAGCAGGTCAATCTCAATATCCCTTTCAAGATAAGTTACAGTTCCTTCATCTGACATCTTTGCAAAAACCTTCACAACAGGCCTTAAAGGATAAGACGTATTTATTGACTTCACTACTCCAACAAGGTTATTTGATAAAATTACCGACGTGCCAGTCGGATATATTATTATCTTTTTTGAAAAAAGCTTTACAATTTCCGGGTCAAAGAGTCTACCAGACTGAGACATAACGTATTCATATACCTCGCTTGGGAAAAGAGCCTTTCTATAAGGCATTTCAGATGTCATAGCTTCAAAGACATCAATCACAGCAATTAACCTTGCAAGCTCAAAAATCTCTTCCCCTTTTAACCCTAACGGATAACCGCTCCCATCAAATCTCTCGTGGTGTTGTAAAACTGCTTTTCGAACTGTTGAAGAAAAATTATTTTTTGTAAGAATAACATCGGCAAGCTTTGGATGCTGTTTTATAATCTCTATTTCTTCAGGAGTAAGTTTCCCCTTCTTGTTTCTAATGCTTTCGTCTATAAATGCATATCCAATATCGTGTAAAAATGCTGCTTTTGCTAAATCTCTGAGTTTATTTTCGCTATATCCCATGCTTATACCCAAAATAGAGCAAAAAAGCATCGTTCTAGCAAGGTGCCTAAATAGATAATCAGAAGACACCATCAAGTCATCTATTACTATGGCAATGTTCTTCTTGCTCAGTATTTCATTTATCACGGTAACAGCAAGGTGTTGAATCTTTTGGGGGTCTAGTTCTTGAGTCCTTTTTATCTTGCCAAATACATCTTTTGACGTCTTTATTATTTCAAGTTCTGTATTTTGGGATATCATTTCAAGTCGCTCAACGTCCTCAAAGCCAGGCGCCTCAATATAAACATAGTTAAAACCCAATTCCTTAAGGCGCTTTATGACTATGGCCTTCAGTGGTATACCTGCTCCGATAAGAACACGACCTGCTTCATCAATTACAGGGTAGGCTAATACGTCACCTTCCTTAAGATTTTCGACTCTAGTTCTTATCATTGAAATGAACTCCCAACAAAAATTTTGGGCAAAAAAAGTAAGTCTTTGCCTTTAATTGCTATTATATCACAAGGAAGGTGGCCACCCAGAAGAAAAACAATATTTATTATCTAAACTAAGTATTTTGATCTAAAAGCTTTTTCTTATCTTCAACTAAATTTGACTGCAAATATTCTCTCTTTGAGTCCTCATCAAATCTCAAATCTTTAAGATCTTGTTTTACTCTTTCAATCTCTTTGTTTAATATTTCGATATTTTCACCTTGAATCCTTTTCAATTCATTCAAAATATTTAGCGATTCAGGCTTAAATTGACCAAATTTAACCTTTATCTCATCAAGTTCTCTAATTATTAGACTCTTTTCTTTTATAATAGCATCAATATCAGAAAGCCTTTTTTCTTTCAACAACTCTCTTTCTCTAATAAGAAGTTCCCTGAACTTCTTAAAAAGTTCTTCTTCTCTCACTTCACCAAGAGTCCCATCTTTGAAAATGCCTCTTCCCAACCACTCTTTAGAGTATCTATAAGGCCAATCACGTTGTCTATCCTCTCAATAGAATTCTCAGCATTTGCTATTGTTAGCTCTTTTGTGTAATAAAAGTACAGGGAAGTAAGAGAGCCTACAATTTCTTTGTCTTGACTTTGATCGAGCATTGAAATCAGAGTAAGTATTATCATCTGAGCTTTGGATATACTTTTACTCTTTACAAAAAAATCCTTCTTTTTAATAGCTTCTTTGGCTATTTTCAGGTTTTTTATAATAGTTTCATAAGACATTATCAAAATCTTCCAGGGTGGAGACGTTTCTAATTCATTTGTTTTATATACCTGCGAGCCATAAGGCGTCATCTTTTTCCTCCTTTACCAAAATAACTAGATTATAATTTAACTTAAGGTTATTAACCTGAAGAACTTGTAGAGGACCCTGAAGCCGAACCAGATCCCGTAACAGAACTCAAGCCACCAGCAGAAGACAAAGACCCTGACAATGCGCTTGATCCTGAAAGAGAAGCTGTCTGATATCCTAACCACATGTTTTGTAAATCAAGACTCGCAAGCGTAGCCTCCATTTGAGCAAATTGTTTTAAATATAAGTTTCTTCTTTGCTGAATAAAAGCCGTTTGTTGATTTATCTGATTTTGAAGTGCACTGTTAGTATTGTTAAGGTTGGTAATTACAGTAGACAATTGACCAAAGGGCTGAGTAATGGGAGTTAGAGCATCCAGAACCTGCTGGAATATTCCCTTGTTCATAGTAACCTGAAAACTTCCTGTAAAACCAGGAGTGACGCTTATTCCAAGACCATCTGCAGGAGTAGAGCTTAAGCCGTTTATTATATTGCCCTGTCCTGTCACGCTCTGGCCATTAATAGTAGCAATAGCATTGCCATTAGGATCCCAACCAGTAACATTTATTGTATAGACACCGCCTTGTGTCTGAGAAGAAAAACCTATCACAGTAGCATTTGGATTATTTGTAGTGCCCAGTCCTATCATCGCGTTTGCTACCGCCTGAGGGTTAGAATTATAAGCGCTATCAAAGGTAGAAGAGTTAAAACTAAGCTGTCCCATAGTAGAAGGATCAGTAGATATTGTAATCCCAAGATCAGCAATTGAGGCAGGACTTCCCTGGGAGATGTTACCTTTGGCGGCAGAAGAGATAGCTTGTGTTAATTGATTCATAAAATTATTGAAACTTGGATCTGAGAACAAAACCCCTGCTTGCTTGGTTGTAGAATTATACGAAGCATATTGATTCCTAAAGGCTATTATGTTGTTATAATCAGTAATAAAATTATTTATCAGAGTTTTCGCATTGGAATCGTTGTAACTAACGTTAAGGGTAGCCTGTCCTACTCCCACCAGATTTATAGAAAGACCTGGCACTATTGTAGTGATCGTATTAGAGCTGCTATTAATTGTAATTGGATTGGTAGTCCCTAGTTGAACCTGTGCATCCTGAGCAGCGGTAAGCGTAATGCCTTGAGTATAATCAGTAGAACTTGTTGCTCCAGAAAAACTAACCACAGTTCCGCCATTGGTTACATTGTCGGTTACAGTAAAGCCATTTGCCACACCTGTTTTATTGGAGGTCAAAATCAAAAAAGTACCATTAGAATTACTAATAATGTTTGCAGTAACAGGAGAACCAGAAGCGCTGTTTATTGCGTCAGCCAGTCCTTGAAGTGTATCATTAGAAGAAGTAATATTTATCGTAAGAGGGGTAGAACCATTATTGGGGGTAATAGTAAAAGTGCCCTGTCCAATTGTAGCGCTTGCCGATGAAAAGCTTTGAGACCTTGAGCTTTGTGCAGTTGCAAGTTGAGTAACGTTCAAAGCATATGAACCAGGTTGAGTTGCGCCTGATGAAGTTGCTGTAAGAACGCTTGTATTTGAACTGATAGCAGTAGCAGACAAAACGTTGTTTTGGTTTGCAAGAGAAGTAGCATCGCTTTGAAGTTTTGTAAAAAGGCTTTGCAAGTTATTCCAGGCAGATATCTTTGCCTGCAGAGTAGCTTGTTCTGATTGAAGTTGATTTAGCGTTCCCTCATCTTGCTGGGTCATAGCATTAACAAGAGCCGTAGTATCAATTCCAGATGCCAAACCGACAATTGATGCGCTCCCTAAACTCACGTTATTCAAAAGAGAACTTGTATTTGATGACGAGGTTGGATTTACACTGGACATCTTCTCACACCTTCTTATCTATTAATAAATTTCCTGATCCGTTTATAAAACTAAATATCATATCAAGATATTTCTTAGGAGGAAATTCGCTTATGGTTTCATTCGTTTGTGCATTGTAAACTTTAATATAATAAACTCCTTTCATCTTTTCATACACCTCAAACTTACTCTTTATGTCAAGATTTTTGGCTATATTGTTCAGGCTCTTTGCTATACTTTTAAGGTTTTTAAGACTTATTTCGCTATTATTATCTGAGCCTGGCTTTTGATCTATTGGTATAGCTTCTATCTTATTGCTTATAGTATTGTTTTCCACTTTATTGGCTACCACCTGTGACTGCTGAATAGCCATCAATTCTGGCTGTATCTGAACAGCTTTGTTTAATTGATTTTTGCTACTAGCATCCACTTTTTGCCTCCTTATAAATTTTGTTGTTATTTATATTCTTTAGACAGAACATAAAAAACAACAAATGCCCGGGGGAATTCCCCGGGCAAACTATTATTGCAAAAGCGTAAGTAAAGCAGATGGAATCTGGTTTGCTTGCGAAAGCATTGCAATGCCCGATTTCATCAAAATCTGAAGTCTTGTAAAGTTGGTCATCTCAGCAGCCATATTAGTATCCTGAATTGCAGCATTGGATGCAGACAGATTAGTTTGTGCTATAGAAAGAGAATTGACGTTCGACTGAAGGGTATTTGTCTGGAAGGCACCGAGACTGGACGCAATAACTGATACTTCAGTATTTGCAGCATCTAAGACCTGTATTGCATTTTGTGCGCCAGATAGAGTCTGGACGTTTATCTGGGAAACGCTCTCTCCAAGTCCTGCGCTAAATCCAAGCGCATCTGGAGTAAGGTTATTAATTACCATACTCACAAGCTGTCCTGCATTTGCGCCTATCTGGAAGGTAGCACTATTCTTTGCAAGAACGCCTACGTTAACCTGTGATCCTGTATTAAGCATGCCAACAGCAGTAGTCCAATTTGGATTGGCAGTAGCTTCAAAAGAAGCAGATAAAGCCGAATTGCCAGTAGTAACTGTTCCACTCCCACCTGAACCGCTAGTCAATGTTAAATTGGCATAAAAGCCCACATACTTATTAGTTGACGCAGTATCTGCTATAACAAATTGACCGGACGTTCCGCTGCTATTTCCTGCAATGTAGTTAGCAGTGAGCGTATCACCTGCAGAAGCAGCTGTACCTATACCAACCTGCACAACCAAATCCTGCCCTCCAGTAGCCGTTGCTCCAGACAATTGTCCTGATACAACACCGGATGCTCCAGAACTAACAGTTACAGGTGAAATCGAAAAGCTAAACTTCGAACCATACTGTACACTTCCAAGATCAACCTCACCAGAAGCTGCTGCTGTATTTAAAGCAGCAAAAACCTGAGTGGTTCCACTAAACTGGTTTATTGCATTTACAATATTAGTTAGAGCAGCAGAACCTGAAACACCACTAGCTATAGTAGCAGTAATAGCTTGAGTATTTATAATGTTTCCTGCAGAATCCAGGGTATTAATAGAAAATGCAATTGTTCCACCCGCACCCGAAGCCGAAGTGCCAAGAAATGCACCTGTCATATATGCCTGAGTAGCTTGCTGTTTAATCTGCATTGAAATGTTGCCAAGGTAATTAAGATTTGTTGCACTCGCCGCTACACCCATGCCACTTATATCGTTTGGCGTCGTTATCTGGGTGTTATAACCAAAGTTACCATTTAAGAGCTTTACGTTTCCAAATGCAGTGGTAGCTGCAATATTCTTTAGAGATGAAATAGCAGAGTTAATCTGGTACTGATCGGCCTGTCTCGAGGCTGTATCATTCACAGCCGTGTTCGATGCACTCACTGCAAGAGTTCTCATCGACTGAATAAGGTTTGTAACCTCAGTAAGGGCTCCTGCAGCAGTTTGAATCATATTTATGCCATCATTTGAATTCTGAATTGCCTGTCCCAGGCCTTTAATTTGTGCCTGAAGCGTGTTTGAAATTGTAAGACCTGCCGGGTCATCTGCAGCACTGTTAATTCTAAGACCCGTAGATAACTTCTCAAGACTTGAACTCATTGCGTTACTTGTCTGAGAGAGATTGTAGTTTGCCTGCATAGCAGACACATTTGTGTTAATGTAAAGAGCCATCTCTTAAACCTCCATGTTTTTAAAATTTTCTTCCCTGGATGGATCAAAAACTTACCTCAAATTATCCCCTTCCTTCACCTCCTTAATAGATATTTTTCATCTAAACATAGTATCGGAAAATTTTTACAAAAATTTAATACTCGAAGTCGCTAAATGAATAGTTAAGCATTGGATTAAAATATAAGTCAGCATCGCTAATAATAAATTTTTTATACCTTGTAAGAATTCTTGAAAGTTCCTTACTTACTAAAGATGTCTTTTTCTTAGAAGACTCAAATTTATTATTAGATGTAATAGGTTCTTCAAACATAGCCGTAAAATAGGGCAACACTACAGTTCTCTTTCCCATTTCAAGAGCCTTTAGAGAGAGTTCAAGCTGAGAAAAAGGCGTATCTGAAATTGATCCTAATTCTAAAAACAAATGCCTTTTTATGGCAAATATCTCTATAATAGGGGAAATAAAATTGCTCGTAACAGAACCTCTTTTCGTAAGTCCTTCTTCATCTGCATTTGAAAGGTTCATGGCATAAAAGACCCTGTTCTTAGAAATTACTATGCCAGTACCAATTACCAATTTATTCTGACTATAGAGCGCCTTCAGGGAAGTGATACCAACATCCTTTTTTGAAAGATAAGAGTTAAGTCCGAGTATAACGTCATTATCAATATACCTTAAGCTATCCTTTATAACCAGCACGTTTTCTGAATTTGATTCTTTTGCTGCATTGAATAGTTGCCTAAAATTAGAAACTCTTGTCACCTTAAAGTCTTTGGAAATGCTATCTAGCACGTCTTCATGAACATTTTCTCCTACAACAAATACTTCAATAGGAACCTCAGCAATCTTTGGATAAATTCTAAAACAGCCGTAATTTTCTTCTATTCTCTCATATTCAAATCCTATTCTTTCCAGATGATTTTCTAAAGCTATCCTTTCAGCATTAGAATCTTTTGATTCTGAAGTTCTTATTAAATGCATTGGGATCCTAAAAGTTTTGGGATTTTTTTCTGAAATTCTGAGCAAGATATCATAATAAAAATCAGGATATATTTTTTCGAGTTTTTTTGTTATTCCGTTTTCTATTCTTTGAGAATCAAATTCCAAAAGCTCTTCAAGTAAAACGTCTAAGTCTGGCATATCAGAAATTCTTTCCCTCAGGACATCTATTAAAAGCTCTTTTTCGACAACAAAAGTTTTTCCTACATAGTTATAGCTTTCTAGAAATTCTACAGAGAGATCAGGGGTACAAATTGGCTCATTATCAAGAATATAATCGGTAGTTATTAATTGGGGCGAACATTCCTTTGCAATGCCATAAACATAAGACATAAACCACGGGTGAAGTCTGGCATCCTTGTGTGTTATAACAAAATACCTTTCTTTCATAGAAAGTATTCTCTCTAAAAAACTTTTTGAATCTGCAAATTCCACTACCTGAAATGCAGGAAATTGTTGCCAGCGTAATGTCTTATAAAGTTCCTCAAGATTAAATCCTTCTTCTTTTAAAACACAAACGCTCAAAAAGTCAGACTCTAAATCGTTTCTAAAATACGGTGACAATATACTTTTGCCTCTCTCAAAACTACTCATCTCTAATACTCTATCTTTGTTAGTTAGGCCGTACTTATAGATTCTGATATCCCATTCATTTGGAGCATACCACTTTGTGTGAATATAAAAATCTGGCAGTATCTCGACTCTTGAAAAGAGTTTCTTCTGATCGTCTCTTTCTAATCCTATTCGATAGGCATGAAGTTGTTCTGAGATCTTCTCTGAAAAGGCATAGGTAACCTTACATCTTTTTGAAACCCCAGCCCAAAGAACTTTCCTTGCCTTAAGCAGGCTCTCAATAAATGCATACTCGTTGTTTTCATAATTTGCAGTTTCCATATCCTTCACTTTATCTATAAAACTTTTTCTACCAACAAGAAATTTGAATGGAAGTGCGCTCATTATCTGAATCTTTTCATCAGGAAATGATAAAGAAGACTCAACCAGAAAATATCCTGGCGCTACAGGACCCTTTAGAACGTCCATTTCTTTAAAAGCTATCCCACAGGATAAAATTTTCCCAGTCATGTCTACTAGGGTAGGAGAAATAATGTCTAAATCGTTTTCCTCTAATTCTTCAATAAGATTCTTAAAAACGTTAAAATCTGATTCATACGGCAAAAATATTGGAGTAACAATAGCAAAATGCTCACCCTTTATATTTTTTTCAATAAACGAGTACGCGTTCTGAATCCTTTCTGGCATTCTTAATATGTTTAACTCAGCATTAAAATCTTTTGTAAATTCTTCAAGAATCTTTATTTCGTTTTCAATCAAAGCTTCGTCTACAGGATAAAAAAAGTAAAATATGCTAAAAATCCCCTCTTTTTTTACAGAACATTCAGCCTTCTGGAAGACTTTTTTGGGATGTAATATATCCTCTTCATCTATGCCAATAACATCTGTTAGATAAAATTTTGCCTTTTCCTCAGACCATATGTGATTTTTCAAAACGTCTTCTCTGGCATTATTTGCAATAGAATACCTTAGTTCTTCATCTTCTATCAATTTACATATTGCGTCAAACCATTCCTTCTCTCCTTTTACCAGAATACCGCACCTTCCATCTTCAACCTCCAGTTCATACGGGTCAAGCCTGTCATATACTCCTGCAAGATTTGAACAACCATATTCATAGTATTTCAAAGGAGACCTTGCCCTGTTGAAAGGTAGATCAAGTATTGGGGCAACAGCAATCTGGAAATTTGAATATTGAAAGGGGTACACGTCAAACGGAAGCCAGTGATGAAATATTTTCCTTGTTTCATCTACCTTTAGATTTAGAAATGTTTGTAAGTCGCCACCGATATGAATATACACGTTATCATATTTTAAGACAATTTCTTTTAAAACTTCTCCCACAATATCGAAGTCCCCCACATGAGAAGAAGATCCAAACCAGCAAATATTTATATTATCTATTCCTGTTTGTCTTGCTGGTTTAACTTTCAAAAAGATATCAGGATCTAAATTGTTTGGGTTTATTACAATATTTTTATTAAATTTTTCATAAAAATTCTTTAAGAATTTGGTTGAGACAATTACTTTGTCTACCTCTCCTAACATATCTTCAAAAAAATCAAGTGGCCTTTTTCTGTAATATTTATACCTGTTAAGCCAATAATTCCTCGAAGGGTTAAATGAAGGAACGTCGTGATAAAAGTCATCAAATTCAAGCATCAGTTTTTTTCTTAGTTTTTTTATATACCTAAACTCTTCCAATCTCTCAGGATACGGGGTTTTCTGGACAATGATAAAATCGTGTTCTCTCATTAACTTTTCGTTCATCTCGTCAGTTATATTAAACTCTACAGATTTAGAAAAATATCTTTCTACAAACTTTGAAGGAAGTTTCATCCTGTAATAGGGGCAACCTGTGTGATCGCTTACAACGCCTAAAATCTTAATCATAATCCTGCTCCTTTTCCAATCTTTTAAAACTTTTCTATAGATATAAATATAAAATTATTTATCTCAGCAGATTTTCATCTGTTTTCAAACCTTATCTTCTTTGAGCAAATCAATTACACATTTTTTTTGTTGAAGGGATAAATTTTCCTTTTGTAAAATCTCTTTCAGACAAAGGCTCATCATATTTTTCCAGACATCCTCTAAACCCTTCTGAATACAATATTGTTTTTCGTTTTTTAACAACTTTATTAAGTCTACAAGCATTTTATAATGATACAAAGAAGAAGTATTCTGAAGGTGAAACCTATATCCTGCAACTGATTTATTAATAAATTTAAATTTATATCTTTTCGAAAGAGCTACCCACAGCGGCATATCTTCTATAAAATATTTTTCATTAAATCCACCAACCTCGCGAATACACCTGGTCCTTGCAAGCCATGAAGGGGTAGGCAGATATCCTTTAAAAAGAGTTTTGTATGTGCCAAATTCATCTTCGTTTAGATAGTTAAAATCATCTCTATCAGATGCAAGTATGACAAGTACACTTTCAGACTCCACAGAACCCTTTTTTACCTTCAAAATACCTCCGTATTCGTTAATATAAGTAGCATCTCCAAAGATAATTGCATATTTCTCAGGTAATTTCTCAAGTTCGTTAACCAGAAGTTCTATTTTATCAGGGAAAAAGATATCATCTGAGGCAAGCAATGAGAAATAATTGCCCTTAGCCCACTTCAGGCACATGTTTAGAGTCTTTGCTATACCGTTATTTTTATCCGAGTTTATATATTCAAATCTAACGAATCTACTCTTACAAATATTTATCATTTCACATATCTTACTATGCGTATTATCAGTAGAACAGTCATTTATAATAATAAATTCTATATTTTCATAGCTTTGATCTATAACGCTCTTTATAGCATCCTGGATATACTTTTCATGATTGTATGAAGGCATTGCAACAGTAACAAGAGATTCTTCCATGCATTTCTCCTTAAAGCAAATTTGTATTATAGTATAGTTATTATATATATCGACACTTTAAAGACAAATTTAAAAGAGGAGTCAAAAAATTTTAAAAAATCCAAGAGGTATAGTTTTTCTTGATAGAGACGGTACGATAAATGAAAGAATCATAGGTGGATACGTTACAGAAATTAGCTTATTTAGATTTCTTAAATATTCGAAAAAAGCAATAAAATTATTAAATAATGAATTATTCATAACAATTTTGATTACAAACCAGAGAGGTATAGCGAAACGATTGATGAGCGAAGAAGATCTTCAAAAAATCCACAATTTCATGCAAGATTCACTTCAAAAATCTGCAGCTAAAATAGATAAAATCTTTTATTGTCCGCACGATATTTCGGACAACTGCGAATGTAGAAAACCTAAGCCTGGTATGATAGTTAGAGCTCTTAATGAATTGGAAAGAGATGGAGTTAGTATTAATGTACCAAAATACTTAATAGGAGATAGCGAAAGCGATATGCAAACTGCAAAAAATGCTGGTATAACAGGTCTAAAAATAGGAAAAGAAAATAAAGAATTTAAAAATTTATATCAGGCAGTAAAATATTTGTTAAAAATTTCTAGTTAAGTTCAAAAACTTAAATTTTAAGTTTAGCTTCAGCTATAAAAAAGTTTTCTAACAAGAATCTTTCTATCTTTACAATACTTTCATCTATTCCCAGGATATCAGTTCTAATTCTAATATCTGGATTAAGAGGTTCTTCGTATATGTCATCAATACCTGTAAAATTCTTTATTTCACCATTTCTCGCCCTTTTGTACATCCCTTTTACGTCTCTTTTTTCACAGGTCTCCAGCAACACATCAAAATATATCTCGACAAATCCCTCCCCGATTATCTTCCGTGCCCTCAGCCTCGCCTCGGAATAAGGGGCTACCATTGAAAGTATGCATGCCGTTCCTTTATCCATAAGATCTCGTGCCCTGTTCACTACTCTAACTGAATTTTCTATTCTTGCAGGTCTTGAGAAATCCAAATCCTTAGAGATAGATTCTCTGACTTTATCCCCATCAAGGAGTTCAAGGCTTATGTCCCTTTGAACAAGAGCCTCGTATAGCCTTTTGCCAAGCGTAGTCTTTCCTGAACAAGGAAGGCCAGTAATCAGTAAATAAAAATTTCTCATAAGATGTACTCTTAAAGTTTTATTCTATTCATTTCCAAGTACGTCATCAATAATGTCGTCTTCTTTGGTATAGGACGCTTCATCGAAGGACTTTACAAGATCATCTTTCAAAAGCTTTCGTCTATAGGTCAAAAAGGTTAAATAACTCTCAGCAAGCTCCATATCAGATTCTTCAAGACTATCAATAAGCTTTTTTAGTTTTAATTTTTTATTTTTAATATTTATCACCTCTTTTTTAAAAGGTTATCACACCTTGAGAACATTTCAAAGAAAATAGAACACATATATCTACTTTTTTCTTAAAAATCTTTCCAGCTCGTTTTTATCAGACTCAAAAAATCTAGACAGATATCTCAAAGACCTCCTAATCAATGGATTTCTTGGGTATACCGCATGCAGGGTAAAATTAAAATCTGCACCAAGATAAGCCTTCGTTTCTGGATTTGTCCACCCTATTATAAATTTTTTGAGCTTGTTGTTGATACAATATTCTAGATTGTCAAACCAGCTAATAAAATACACGTTAAAATTTAGCGCTTCAGGATACTTGAAACCTGCAAACTTGTCTATCAGGTAGTCTCTTCCTTGAAAGCATATCTTATAACCAATAAGCTCGTTTTTATCCTTTATATAATATGAAAAAATTTTTGCGCCAAGCGTTTTGCTCCTTAAGAGTTCTCTAAAAAAATCAGGAGTTAATTTATCAAAATGAATATAACTTTTATTATAAACACTCTCATACATTGAATAATATTCTGATAACCTATTATTATCAAAATTTCCAGAATCCTCAATTTCAAGTATTAACTGAGCCTTTTTCTTTAATTTTCTCCTAAAGTCATATCTTCTTTTATAGGAAAATCTCATCAAATATTCGTCAATACTCTTGAAATCAATAAGTTTATATGCAAGAGCTTGACCTGTAAGTATTACGAATCCCCTCTTATCAAGGAGTTTTACTAGATTATCAGAATAGGCATTCTCTTGCTTTGAAAGAAGGGGCGAGTCCTTTGGAATATCCTTTACAATAAGGTATTCAGTATCCCAACCTTCAATTATAGAGTCAATAAATTGAATTTCATCCAGTTCTGGCAAAACAAGATATTCAGATACTGTGGTGCCTACAAAGGTGGCAAGCGGTTTAAAAAATCCCTTTAATATTGGAAGATTTTCAAAAACTTTTAATTTTTTGGCAAGAAAATCGTCAGCAGTAGTCAAGATATCAAAAAGGGTATCAAACAATATGACTCCTTTGTTATTTTTTCTCGCCTTAAAATCATATGGTGGGAACTTTACAAAAAGATCGATGAGTTCATATGGCTCAAGTTGATTTAACATATTACTTATCTACAATTACCTCTCGTATCCCAGAATTTCCCTTAGGAGCTGATACTATACCCTTTTTCTCAAGCTGATCCATTATCCTTGCTGCCCTTGAAAATCCAATCTTTAATCTGGTCTGAAGATAGGTAGTAGACGCCCTTCTGGTAGATATTACAATCTCTTTTGCCTGGTCAAATAAGTCGTCAAGTTCAAGATCGCCTTCTTCGTTATTTTCTTCTATTTCCAGAGGAATTTTGTGAATAGACGGATATCTTCTCCAATGATCTACCAAAGCCCTTATCTCCTCATCGTCTACCAAGCAACCCTGTACTCTTAGAGGCTTTAGAACGCCCTGGGGATAATATAGCATATCCCCTCTACCCAATAATTTTTCAGCTCCACCAAAATCAAGAATTGTCCTCGAATCTACAGAACTCGATACTGCAAAAGCTATTCTAGATGGTATGTTTGCTTTAATTGTACCAGTAATTACATCTACAGAAGGCCTTTGGGTAGCCAGTATAAGATATATTCCTGTAGCCCTTGCCATCTGAGCTAAACGAAACACCACCTCTTCCACCTCTTGAGAAGCAAGCTTCATAAGATCAGCAAATTCATCAATTATTATAATAATGTATGGCATCTTATCTTCAGGGAACCTTTCGTTAAACGTTTGAAGATTTCTAACCCCTCTTTTTGCAAACAAATCATATCTCTTTTCCATTTCGTTTAAAGCATATACCTTAAGGAGTTTGGCAGCATCCTTTGCGTTTACTATTATAGGCGTTCTGAGATGGGGTATTCCCTCATATAAAGAAAGTTCTACTCTCTTTGGATCTATTAAAAGAAGTTCAAGATCTTTGGGCGTATTTCTTGCCAACAAGCTCATCAATATCGAATTCACACAAACCGATTTTCCAGCGCCTGTCGCCCCTGCAATAAGAGTATGAGAAAGCTCAAATATATCTGCAACCACACTGTTTCCAAGAACATCTTTGCCAAGTGCCACCAAAAGTTTTGATGGATTTTCTCTTAGGCTTTTGTCTGTCAAAATTTCAGATAATCTTACAGGAGTCCTCTTGCTCTTAGGAATCTCTACGCCAAGCGTGCCTCTACCTGGAATTGGACCATCAATTCTCACAGAACTTGTAGCTAAACCTAATGCAACCTCATCAGCAAGAGAAATTACCTTTTGAAGCTTTGTGCCAGGAGGGAGGGAAATTTCGTAAAAGAGAAGGGTTGGCCCTTCATAAAAGCTTGCTACCTTAACCTCTATACCAAAATCAGAAAATACCTTTATTAATTTCTCTTTCACTTTTGAATGATCAAAGCTCGATCTTGTTAAGACTGGTGATTTAAAGAGAGATAAATCTGGCAGATCGTAAGTCTTGTCATTAATTTCAAAAACCTTTTTGTTATTCTTTTCCTGTTGAAAAGTTGAATCGTAATCTCTTTTTTCTGTTTTTAATAGTCGATTTTTAATTTCATTTTGGAGCAAATTGTTTGCTTTTGCGTCAGCGATCCCTCTATTTAAATCTTTTTTTTTATCCATCTGATAATTTTTTTTAAAAAAGGTTGGCAGAGATGGCTTTAAAGTAAGCCATTTTTTATGGTAGTAGTAAAGCTTGAGCAAAATAAAGAAAAATAAAAAGAGTGCCAAAAAAGTTGTTGCCCCCTGTAACCCAAAGAAAAATTTCAAGAATGGAACAAATTTAAAAGAGATTTTAGGAATTGGGGTTGTGTTCGTAGGCCACAGGGTAAAAGGTATCTCATACAATCCCAGCAAAAGAACGATACATAATGATATTAATACAGAAAGGCTAAGCTCTGAAAAAAAGGTCTTTATGTTATGACTTAGTCTTAAATCAACTAAAAATAGTGTCAGAAATAGGAAAAAGGCAACGCCAAATTGACCCGATAAAATTCTAAGATATTTTCCAAACTGGCCGCTATCGGGCAAAAAACCAAAAACAATAACAATAATGTATATAAAAAGTGTAAATAACTGAAGATATCTGATATTAAATTTGACTGTCTTGCTCATCCACCACCTCTGAGTATTTTATAAAAAAATCACTACACTCTTTAAACACCATATCCCTTTCGTTGTCAAGTGTTACCATGTGATAAGAATCGTGTAGCTCAACAAACTTTTTATCTTTCGAAGATAGCCTATTATACAGGTCTCTAGCGTTCTTTATATTACAAAGATCGTCCTGAGTGGAATGAATAACAAGAGTTGGGGTTTTAATCTCTTTTAAGTAAAGTTTTACACTTTTCGAAAACCTTAAAAGTTCTCTAATTGCAATTGCACTATAGTTTTCGTACACTCCTGACGATTTATTTTGCATAATCCTTAAGACCTGCCGCCTGACAGATTCATTTTTTATTCCATACGGCTCGGATTCTTTATAGGAATAAAACCAGATAAAAGGAGGAATAAAGGCAAGAGGAAGCAAAAATCTGTACCATGGAATATTCCATCCATCTATAGCAAGAGTAGGGGAGAGCAAAGCCTGTGCCTTAACCGAAAATCTTCTACTAATCTCAAGACAAAGCAAAGCTCCAAGACATATCCCGCTTATAAATACTTCATTGTACTTATTCGATATCATTTTGTACTTATCTTGCGCAAAATAAGACCAATCTTGCCATGCCACGCGATCAAGCGCAGATGGCTTAGTACAATGACCAGGCAAACAAGGAACAAATACGTCAAACTTCAAAGAAAGAAAATATTTTGCAAATCTTGAAAGCTCAAATGGCGTCCCTGTTAGGCCATGAAACAAAATTACCGCTCTTTTATTCCCAGCTCTTAATTCTATATCCTTAATCAATTTTTTAAACCGATACTTTAGAAAAAAGCTTATCCAAAAGTTCTATGGCTAAATTAATTTCTTCATCAGTAATGTACAATGAAGGCGCTAGAGTAAAAACGTTTTTATAATATCCTCCAACATCCAGTATAAGGCCATATTTTTTCCCCTTTACTTCTATTTCACCCTTCAAGCCCTCTTCAAGAATTGTATCTGTAAGCGCTTTATTTGGAGTAAAGGAATCCTCTTCACAGATTTCAATTCTCAGTGCAAGACCAAGTCCTTCTACATGACCTATTGTTTTGTATTTCTTTTTTAAATATTCTAACCCATCAAGAAAGAGTCTGCCCTTTCTATTTACCTCTTTTTCAAAACTTTCTTCCTTTATAAGGTTCATAACTTCAAGCCCTGCCCTTGCACCTAATATATTCGAAGCAAATGTAGAATGAGTGGAACCAGGTGGAAAAATTTCAGGACTTATAAGTTCTTCTCTTGCCCATAGCCCTGAAAGAGGATTCATCCCGTTTGTTAGAGATTTCCCAAAAGTTATTATATCAGGAGAAATTCCAAAGTGCTCTGCAGCCCACATCTTACCTGTCCTATAAAATCCCATTTGTATTTCGTCATCAACTAACAATATCTTTCTTTCTTTCAAAATTTTCGAAAGTCTTTCGAAATAGCCCTTTGGAGGTATGACATATCCACCTGTACCCTGAATCGGTTCTATAAAGAAAGCTGCGTACTCGCATTCTGAAGCTTTTGGATCCCAGACGCTATTGTATTCTGTTTCAAAGAGTCTTTCAAACATCTTAAGGCAATAAAAGTCGCAGTTATCTAGTGTCTTCTTGTAAAAACATCTGAAACAGTAAGGATAAGGGTGAAAGTAGGCTCTATCAGAAAAGTGCCCAAATCTTCTTCTATATCTGTAACTAGAAGTAATAGCTGAAGCTCCAAGCGTTCTACCATGATAACCGCCCATAAAGGCAAACATTAAGCTTTTGCCAGTATAATTTCTCACAAGTTTAAGCGCATCTTCAATTGCCTGAGATCCTCCAACATTAAAGTGAATTCTCCCCTTTTTATTGAAACTCTCCTCTACAGCAAGGGAGAGTTCTTTTGCTAGGAGAATTTTTGGCTCACTAAGATACTGAGAAGTGAGTTGTGGTAGGGTATTCATCTGATCAATCAATGCATCGTTAATTTTCTTGTTCTTGTATCCAAAATTGCAAGCGCTGTACCACATTTGGAGATCCAAAAAGGGAGTATTCAAGGAGTCAAACATAAACGAACCCTCAGCGCTGCGAAATATTTTAGGTTCTTTTACGTAATGAACTGTATCTCCAAAGGAACAAAAATTCCTTTCTAATCTATAAAGTTCCTGATCTGTCATTAATTTTCCTCCTAAATAATTTCCTAAAGCAAACTGAAAATAGATTGGAAATTCTTATAAAAAGTATTATTATCTAATACACGACGAGAAATAAAGTCCTTAATCTCTGAAAAACTATCAAAATTAAAAAAATTATAACCCTTTACAAAAGAAAATCTAGTAAGTTCATCCTTTGAAAATATAAAATCAGCTAATTTTACAGGACAAAAGTCAGATCTACCGTTGCCTATATAATATACAAATTGCTTATTAGAATATTTCTCGATAATTTTACACTTACACATTCCAGACGAAACCTGACATAAACTATCTCTATAGGGAAAATCTATACTCAATTTTCCCTGTTTATAAGTTAAAGAATTAGAGAAAAATCTAATATCTAACTTTAACTTTTTAAATATATAATTAATAAATAAATCAAATCCATCACTTAAAACGATAAAATCAATATTTTTACCCTTTACAAATTCATAAAAATCTATAAAGCTGTTATCTATCTCTACACTATCAAGAAAGTTGTAAATATCTTGTAAAGTAACATGCTTTACACAGGCAAGTTGCCTTCTAAGACATTCATCTGACCCAATACTACCCTGTTGCCAGAGAAGTTCTATCTTTTCCCACTCTGGCATTGCAAATTTCCTCAGGAAATCATCTACAGTATCCTTTTTCGTTATTGTTCCGTCAAAATCACAAAATATAATCTTTTTCATATTTATTAGCTTATGTAAAATTGATTAAAATATAATTAAAGAACGAAATCTTAGTTGTATAAGCAAAATTTCAAACAAATTTAGCACTCCTTATACCTTGCCTCCATTATTTTTTTTATTGTAATACATATAATAAACTGCTATAAAAATCATTTTACTAAAGGGCATTTACTATTTTTGTTTAAATTATTTTTCAACAAGCACATATCATCATATCTCTTGCAATTTTTATTGCAATTAGAACCCTTTTCTATACAAGAGTCCAATCTAAAGACTATATCAAGATTTTCAAACCTCTTTTTCAGGCAGGACACTAATTTCTCTGCATACTCGTTCGCCTGGTAAAGCGTAAAACAGGCAGGAAAAACTAGATGAAGGTCAAGATATACTTCATTTCCAGATTTTCTTGTTCTTATTGCATGAACCGATAATAATCCAGGTACATTCGTGCACTGAGATTTTAAGTACGACTCTACTTCTACAACTCTTGTTTCCATTATTGAGGAAATCGATCTAAAACCCAATGACAGTGAAGTTTTAAGTATCCATAGGGCAATTAAAATAGACATAAAAGCATCCAAAAAATGCAAAGAAAAAACTTCTTCAACAAAAAGACCTATTAAAACTGCAAAACCTACAAATACATCTGCCATTAGATGAATAGAGTCAGCTCTTAGGACGTTGGAATCAAAAATCTTCGCGCCATATTTTTCAAACAAAGATCCAAACAAGACTAAAACAAGAGTAAAGGCATAGATAACCATTGAAATGGGATCCATCTTAAATGTAGGCTTATTAATTTTTGTAATTGCCTCAAAAAGAATAAAGCTTGCAAGAGTTAAGAGAACAAGTGACTCTAATAATATAAAAAGATCCTCTATTCTTCCATGACCATAGGGATGAGTTCTGTCAGCAGGTTTTCTTGCCTCAATACAGGCTATTGCAGCTACAAAGCTTAAGACTACATCAGTAATGGCATGAAAGCCTTCGGCAGTAATAGCAAGAGATGAGGTTAAATAACCTGCATATACTCTAATTAATGCGCTAACAAAGGTCAAAAATGCCGCTATATACGCGAAGTATTCTTCCTTTTTTAAAAACAAAAACTTTTATCCTTCTTTATTTAGACTTTTCTTTCATCTTTTTCCTAAAGTTTGTCCAATCCACTACCAGAGCTGTAGCGTTAAATATTGAAGAATACGTTCCGCTAATAATACCTATCAATAGAGCTACTATAAACCACTTTATCACAGGGCTACCGAATATAAGTAGAGATATTAAAACTAGCACAACAGTAAATGAGGTATTAATTGACCTTGAAATTGTTTGAAGCGTGCTGAAGTTAGCAATTTCCTCAAAGGTGTGTTTCTTTATAAATTTCATATTTTCTCTTATTCTGTCAAAAATAATTATTGAATCATGCATAGAATATCCTATAGTACTCAAAACAGCAGTAACAAATAAGGAATCAACTTCAGCGTGGAAAAGAACCCCAAAGATTGAAAAAAGCCCGGTTATAACCAATACGTCATGTAGTAATGCTATTACACCACATATAGCAAAAACAGGTTTATATCTAAAGGACAGATATAATATTATTAGAAATGCTGCAACAAATACCAGGATAATTGCCTGTCTGACCAGTTCTGCAGAAACCGTAGGCCCTATCATATCAATTTTGTCAAAGCTAATCTTTCCTAATTTAGATTCGAGGCTCGAAACCAGAGCTTTTTGTTCCTCGATATTTAAAGGCTTTGTCCTGATAATAAAGGAATTGCCCGATTGCTGGATCATTGTATCCTTGAGATTATTCGATTCTAATACAGATCTTAGCGTACTTATGCTAACTGGATTTTCTGGCCTCATCTGTATCATAGTTCCCCCAGTAAAGTCAATTGAAGGTCTGAGACCGAATAATACAAGAGAAACTATTCCCGGCAAAATTATTAATAGAGACAAACCATAAAACCACTTTCTAAGCCCAATTATATTCATTATTTTTTCCTCCTTTTAGCCTTTCTATCCTTCCTGGAGGTTGAAACTTTTTCTTGCTTTTTTTCCCTTTCTCCAGAAGAAAAAACTTCAGAAGAACCCTTTCCATTTTCATCCTTATTAATTTCTTGCACTAAGGAAACAGGGATTTTTGTTTTTGGCTTTGAAGCTTCAGAAGAGGATATGCCAGTTTCGCCAGGAACTTCATCTGTAATTGAAGCATTAATGCCAACTCCAGCCCCATAAAACCCTAACTTTTTAAAAAATTCAATGTGAACCACAAGATCCATCAAAGCTCTGGATATTATAACAGCAGTAAAAAAGCTTATAATTACACCAATAGCAAGAGTGACAGCAAAACCTTTTATTATACTGGATCCCCACGTAAACAAAACTGCTGTAGTAATGAGCGTGCTGGCATTGGAATCGATAATTGCTGGCAGCGCTCTTTTAAAACCTAAATCCATTGCTGATATTAAAGGAAGACCCTTTCTGAGCTCCTCCTTTAATCTCTCGAAAATCAATATATTTGCATCTACTGCCATACCAATAGACAATATAAAACCTGCAATGCCTGGTAATGTCAAGGTTACAGGTATAAGCTTAAATATAGCAAGTACAATAAGCCCGTACAAAACTAGCGCAAGATCTGCAATCAAGCCTGGTAGCCTATAATACAAAACCATAAATATAGCAACAAGCAAAAGCCCTATAAAGCCAGCCTTCCAACCAGAATCAACTGCATCTTTACCAATGGTAGGCCCAACCACCCTTTGCTCAACCAGTTTTACAGGAACAGGCAGGGCGCCAGCCTTTATCTGGATTGCAAGTTCCTTTGCGCTTTGAAGAGTAAAATTCCCAGATATCTGAGCTTTTCCGCCTGTAATAGCCTCTTTTACTATCGGAGCAGATATTTCTTTGTTATCAAGAAAGATAGCCAGAGGTTTATTTATATTGTTTGCTGTAACTTCAGCAAACTTTTTTGCACCTTCAGAGTTGAAAGTTATATCTACCACAGGTTTACTATTCGAGTCGTATCCTACCTTTGCGTCCTGCAAGTCAGCACCAGTCAAAACCGTTTTCCAGCCTGTAATTTGACCGGTTGCAGTATCATAGATTGGCTCCTTAAACTCAAGAAAAGCAGTCTTTCCTATAACGTTCAAAGCATTTTGATAATCTTTAATACCAGGCAACTGAACAAGGACGGAATTATTTCCTTTTAGTTGTATAAGCGGTTCTGAAACGCCAAGTCCGTTTACCCTGTTTTCAATAACCGCTTTAACTCCCTGCATTACCTCTCTATTAACAGTAATGTTCTTTGTATTTTGAGCTTCAAGGACCACTTCCATCCCACCCTGTAAATCCAAACCTTCTTTGAGAGGCATCAGATAATTTATAGCAATTGCAGCTGCAAGCACTATTAATATAATGCCCCACCTCAATCCTCTAAATTTCAAATCTTTCCAACTCCTTTCGAACTAATTTTCACAATTGAAAACACTTTAAGAATTCAGGGCTCTCACGGTCTTGTATAAAACAGTTAAATTATGAATACTCAGCAAAGTTTTGCCAAGTAATTCATCACAAACAAATAGATGTCTTAAATATGCCCTTGAAAAATTTCTACAAGTATAACAGTCACAATTTCTATCTAAAGGGGATTCATCTTCTTTAAATCTTTTATTAGATATGTTTATTCTTCCTTTATTATACAAAATAGCGCTGCC
Source organism: Thermodesulfobium acidiphilum (assembly GCF_003057965.1). Lineage (NCBI taxonomy): Bacteria > Pseudomonadati > Thermodesulfobiota > Thermodesulfobiia > Thermodesulfobiales > Thermodesulfobiaceae > Thermodesulfobium > Thermodesulfobium acidiphilum. The sequence goes on along the minus strand of NZ_CP020921.1, from coordinate 142,270 downwards.
ATGCCTTGCAATTCTAGTAGGAAAAACCGAATCAAACATATCAATGCCCATTTTTATATACTCTAATATGTCGGATCCAACGCCCATTAGATATCTTGGTTTACCAGGTGGAATTACCTCAAGTGTTGCCAAAAGAACTTCTTTGGTTAAAGAAGGTTCTTCTCCAATTGAGAGACCACCAATAGCAAGGCCGTCTACACCAAGAGATAGTAGTGCCTGGGCACATTCTTGTCTTAGTTTAAAATTCATGCCCCCTTGCACTACACCGAAAAAGAGTTGACCAGGATTTTTTTCTACCTTAATAGAGCGCTCAGCAAACTTTATAGTCCTTTTCAGAGATTCTTCTTCTCTTTTTGCATTACATGGATATTCAGGACATTCATCTAAAAAAATTGCCACATCAGAATTTAGCTTTTTTTGGATTTCTAAAACTTTTTCAGGAGTAAAAAAGATCTCTTTACCATCTAGAATCGATCTAAAAACTACGCCGTCATCAGTAACCCTTCTATAATTTGAAAGGCTAAAGACTTGATAGCCTCCAGAATCGGTAAGTATTAAGCCATCCCAATTCATAAATTTGTGAAGCCCGCCCAATTTATTTATAACTTCTTCGCCAGGCCTCTCGTGGAGGTGATATGTATTAGAAAGTATCATCTCAAATCCAATTTCTTTAAGCTGGGATGGGGTCAGCGCTCTTACCGTTCCTCTTGTGGCAACTGGCATAAATAATGGGGTTTTAGCAATCTTTCCTCTTATGTTCAATTGGCCTTGCCTTATCCTAGTATTAGAAAAAAGTTGAAAAAAAGAACTGTTTTCCTCAATTCGAAAATTAAACTTACCTATATTTTTTTGAGTGAATTTTTCTTTAATCATTATGAGATTTTCCCTCAAAAAAGACCTCTTCTGGATAAAAAACCCTTTCAATTGATTTTGCCCTGCCATCCTTATCAATATCAATAGAAACGGCTTGAAGTTGAGGATTTTCAATCTCAACCTCAAATTTTTTTGGCATGCAAGTTAAAAATTTTTGTATTATAGAATCCTTTTTGAAACCTATTATCCCAGCAGTTGAGCCTGTCATACCAACATCTGTAAGGTAAGCAGTTTTATTTGGGAAAATCCTTATATCTGCTGTAGGCACATGAGTATGTGTCCCGATAACAGCGCTAGCTCTTCCATCTAAATAAAGTCCAAAAGCAACCTTTTCAGAGGTAGCTTCAGCGTGAAAGTCAACAACAATAATATCCGTTTCTTTTTTTATCTCTGGGTATAAAAGATCAAAAGCTCTAAAAGGACAGTCAATCGGTTGCATAAATATCCTTCCAAGGAGGTTTACCACGGCCACCTTTCCTGCTCTAGAACTAAAAATGCCGTAACCAGAACCCACGACGTTTGGTGGAAAATTAGCCGGTCTTATTACTCTATTGTGTAATAAAACCTGTTCACCCTCTTTTTTATCAAAAGTATGATTACCCATTGTAAGACAGTCTATATCTAATTGAAGCAATTCATCCAATACCTTATTCGTAATACCAAAACCACCAGCAGCATTTTCCGCATTTGCAATTATAAAATCATATTTTGATCTGAGATCAAGATACATAAAGGCCTCTTTAAGTATTTGTCTACCAGCCCTGCCAACAATATCTCCAACAAACAATATCTTCATTTAGCGTATTCAACCGATCTAATTTCTCTCACCACGCAAACTTTAATTTCTCCTGGATAATCTAATGATTCTTCTATTTGTTTTGCTATATCCCTTGCAAGCTTTTGTGTCATAATATCATCAATCTGATCTGGCTTTACCATAACCCTTATTTCTCTGCCTGCCTGTATCGCAAAACACTTATCTATCCCTTCAAACGAAAGCGCAATCTTTTCAAGGTTTTCTAATCTCTTTATATAAGTCTCAAGGGATTCTCTTCTTGCTCCTGGCCTGGACGCAGAAACAGCATCAGCAGCCTGAACAAGAATAGCCTCAAGACTTATCGGTTCCACCTCACCGTGATGTGCTGCAATCATATTTACTACTATAGGGCTCTCTTTGTATCTTTTTGCAAGGTCTGCACCAATAAGGGCATGAGAACCTTCCATTTCGAAATCTACCGCTTTACCAATATCGTGAAGCAATCCACCTCTCTTTGCCAGAGCTGCATCAAGTCCAAGTTCAGATGCCATTATCCCAGCAAGGTGAGCAACTTCTACAGAATGTTGATATATGTTTTGGCCATAACTGGTCCTAAACTTTAGTCTACCTATAAGCCTTACAATTTCAGGATGAAAGTTTGCTATGCCCATCTCAAGACAAACTGTTTCACCGTATTCCTTTATTTCTTGTTCTAGCTCTCTTCTGGATTTCTCAACAGTTTCTTCAATTCTTCCAGGGTGGATTCTACCATCTAATATAAGTTTTTCCAAAGATCTCCTTGCAATTTCTCTCCTTATAGGATCAAAACTAGAAATTGTAACTGCTTCAGGCGTGTCATCAATTATTAGTTCTACTCCCGTTTCAGCTTCAAAAGAGCGTATGTTTCTCCCTTCTCTTCCGATAATCCTTCCCTTCATATCATCGTTTGGCAAGGTAATTACAGAAACAGTTGACTCCATAGTGTGATCAACAGCACATCTCTGGATAGCAAGAGATAATATTTCCCTTGACTTTTTTTCGGATTCTTCTTTGATCTTCATCTGGGCTTCTTTAACTTTGTTTGCTATCTCAACGTCAAGCTCCTTTTCTACTTCAGCAAGCAATATATTTCGTGCCTCTTCAGATGTAAGGCCTGATATTCTCTCAATTTCGATCATCTTTTCTTGTATAAGGCCTTCAAGTTTTGCCTTCAATTCATCTATCTGAAGTTTTTTTAGATTTATCTGCTCCTCTTTTTTTTCAAGATTTTCAAGTTTTCTTTCAAGGTTTTCTTCTTTACGCAAAAGCCTTTGCTCAAGCCTATTTATTTCAATTCTTCTTTCCTTTATCTCTCTTTCTGCTTCAGACTTTAACCTTATAGCCTCATCTTTCGCCTCAAGAAGTATTTCTCTTTTCTTGTTTTCGGCTTCCTTAATGTTGTTTTGAAGAACTTCTTTAGCTTCTCTACTAAGCTTTTCTGCCTCTAATCTTAACTCCTTAGTTTTTTTATATAAATAAAATATAACAGCAACGCCAATTATTATAAGTATTATTAAAATAATCGTTAAAAGACCATGTTCCACTTAAGGTATCACCCCTTTCGGTTTATCATCAAAAATTTTTAATAGATATTAGTTATTGTTTTTTCTCATCTGCCGCTGATTTGGCCTCTGGTTCAAAATATGTTCTAACAGCAAGCATAATTTCATTTCTCAAGTCTACATTTTCTTCCAACAAAGTTCTTGACGCGTCCTTTCCTTGCCCGAGTCTAAGGTCCTTAAAGTAGTAAAAGCTACCAGACCTGGTTATAAATCCAAGATTAAGCGCCGTCTCAAATAGATCAGTTGTTTTATCTATACCTTGGCCATAGATTAATATCAGTTCTGTTTCTTTAAACGGGGGTGCAAGTTTATTCTTTACAATCTTTATTTTCATCTTAGCGCCGATAATTTCTCCTACTGAACTCTTTATAGCTTCTCCCCTTCTAACTTCTATTCTCATAGAAGCATAAAACTTCAAGGCCCTTCCACCAGGTGTAACCTCTATTGGACCAGAAGCATACCCTGTGCTAACCTTCTCTCTTAGCTGATTTATAAAGACACACGCAGTCTTTGACTTATTTACTGTACCTGTTAACTTTCTTAAGGCCTGGGACATTAGTCTCGCTTGCAGGGCAATTGTAACGTCTCCCATCTCCCCTTCAAGCTCAGACTTTGGTATAAGGGCAGCAACCGAATCTATCACAACAATAGCAATAGCATTGCTTCTTACAAGTGTATCCGCTATTTCAAGGGCTTCTTCACCCGTAGTAGGTTGTGATATAAGAAGATTTTTAAGATTTACGCCAATTCTTTCGGCATAATAAACGTCTAAGGCATGCTCAGCGTCAATAAAAGCCGCAACTCCACCGGCTTTCTGAGCTTCTGCTATAGCGTGCAAGGCTACTGTAGTCTTTCCAGAACCTTCAGGACCATAAATTTCTATAATTCTTCCTCTCGGGAGCCCACCAATCCCAGAAATAATATCAATAGCCATAGAACCAGAACTGATAACGTCTACCTTTGGCGGCTCAGCCTCGCCGAGTCTCATTATTGAACCCTTACCAAATCTGCGCTCTATTTGAGATATTGCAGAATCAATACTTCTTTCTTGATCTGTCTTATCTGACATTTTTTGGCTTCCTCCTAAATGAGTTATTACTTAAATTCGCCACTCAATTAAAAATTTTATCTATTAACTAACAGTTTTAAATTCTTTCTTCTCAAACATATTACAAATGTCTAGACAGGCAAGTTGTGCTTCCTCTAAACTTTTAGACTCTACCATAATCCTTACAAGAGGTTCTGTCCCTGATGGTCTCACTACTATTCTGCCATTAAAATTCTTCTGAAACTCCTCTATTTTCTCAATTATTTCCTGATTCAACGAAGAAATTCTTGATTCTAACCTAACGCTCTTCATAATTTGAAAATGCTTTTTAAAAAGATTCAACCTTTTGAGACCAAGTTCATGAACACCTCTTAACAGGTATATCGCGGCCAGCATCCCATCGCCACATAACTCACCATCTATAATTACATGCCCGCTGGTCTCTGCTCCAAGAAGCGCTCCCTTTTCTTTCATCATACTGTATACATTTTTATCTCCTACCTTCGATCTATAAAAAAGGATACTTTCTTTTTTTAAAAATTCTTCGAGTCCTCTATTTGTCATAACAGTTCCAACCACAGAAAATTTTCTCTTGCCCACTACCACCTTTAACCATAAAGAAAGCACCGCAAGGAAATCATCACCATCAACTATCATTCCCCTGTCATCACAGGCTATAACCCTGTCACCATCACCATCAAAAGCAAATCCGATTGTCGAACGCTTGTTTAGTCCTCTCACAAGATCACAAATAACATCAGGATGGGTGCTTCCACAATTAAGGTTTATATTGTATCCATCGGGATAGCAACCTGCAGTATACAAAAAATCTGGATGAAGGTAATTGAAAAGTCCAGGTGCAAAGCGAACAGTAGAACCATTGGCACAATCTAAAACAATACCCTTTACAATAATCCCTCTTGACCTTTCCCTCAGGTAGTTAAGATAAATCTCGACAAATTTGTCCTCTTCATAAATTCTTGCTGGAGGCTCTTCTTTAAAATCACTATTCATAAAACCTTCAAGATAAGATTCTTCCTCAGGACTGAGCTTGAGACCACCTTTAGAAAAGAGCTTTATGCCATTGTCTGCCGCTAAGTTATGAGAAGCTGTTATCATTACGCCAGCACACTCTTTATAGGCACACAAATATTGAAGTCCTGGCGTAGTTATTACGCCCAATTTTATAACTTCAACTCCCTGAGAGCTAAGCCCCGCAGAAATAGCAGACTCAATCATATCCCCAGAAAATCTCGTATCCTTCCCAAGGAGAACAGGTAAACCCGGCAGGGTCTTTCTTAAGTAATGCCCAAAAGCCCTACTAACATCGAAGCATAACTTCGCGCTTAAATCTGAGCCAATCTTTCCTCTTATGCCATCTGTACCAAAAAGAGCCAAATCAAATCCTCCTAAAAATTTTCATAAACTTTCAAAACTATAGCCTTTTGATTTCATAATTGGCAAAACTACTTCAAGGGCCTGGATAGTCTTTAAGAGACCTTGATGCCCAAGAAACACATTCCCATCCTTCAAACCAGAAAGGTATGAACTTGCTATTTGTTCTCTGGTAGTTTCTTTTTTGTAATCTGCCGTGTTCACATTCCACCACGCTACTTTTAGTCCCAGATCTTTCACAAGATTCTCCTTCTGACTGTCAAGATCTCCACCAGGAGGTCTAAACCACTTGATTTTAGACAAATCCAAGCCTGCAGCTTTAAAGGTAGCGGTTTCAAGAGTAATTTCATCCTTTGCCATAGCGTTATCTAATTTATTAAAGTTATAGTGATCTTCTGAATGATATCCAATTTCAATACCCCAATCCTGCAAGATCTTCCCTATATACGGTCTTACTTCAAGCATCTTGCCAACCAAAAAAAACGTAGCATGACCGTAATGTCTTATCAAATCAGCAAGCAAAAGCGAATACAAGGGAAACGGCCCATCGTCAAACGTCAAAAATATCCTTTTCTCACCCTGTTTTATAGGGAGTGCCTGCTCAACCTTATTAAAGGGATCCTTACCATTGTAATAAGGCTTGCCATTGTTCCAGGACCAAAAATAACCGCAGTCTTCAAGAGGAACGTTATTCTTAAAAGCATTATGCGTGGAAAGCGCAGTAAATATTTCACCATAACCATACTTATGAATAGCAGGCCTTTCTATAAAGCTTATCTCTACAAAATCAAGCCCTGGAATAGAAAACAAAGAAGAAAATATCTCTTTTGATTCTGACTCAAATGAAGCATCGCTCTGTGGATTCACTTTCAAGGCTATCCATGCTCCTGTTATAAATCCATCAGAAGCAGACTTTACGTCAAGAACATCACCTGTTAACTTTGACCTTATTTGGTTTGTAATGTTATCGGTATTTTGTTTATCAACTTGAACAAAGGATAGGTGCTCAGCTCTGTGCGAAAAGTGCCATATTAAGCCGCCTATAACAAGAAAAATCAAAATAGCAGGCACAATGACCTTTATATTTAAAAATTTCATATAAGCCCCTTTCTAACACAATAGTGTGCTTGATGAAAACAGACACAATATCTCAATAAAAAATAACTATCACTAAATTTACCATCCTACATATCATGAGAAACGATATCTTCATAAGTTTCCCTTCTTACGATAAGAGTATCTTTCCCATCCTCCACCATCACCATAGCAGGACGGCCAAATCTATTATAATTGCTCGCCATAGAGTAATTGTATGCGCCGGTTGCAAAAACCAATAACAAGTCTCCTACATTAACTTCCGGCAACATTATCTTCTCAATAAGCATATCCCCAGATTCACAAAATCTGCCAACTATTTTCACTTCCTGAAATATTTCAGTCTTTTCGTCAAGTTCTGCGTGATACTTTGCCTTATATAGAGCATATCTTGGGTTATCTGCCATACCGCCATCGACTGCCACATAGGGCACAAATCCGTTAATCTTTTTAATTGAACCAACCCTGTAAACGGTTATTCCAGAAGGCCCAGCTATAGATCTGCCAGGTTCAACAGTAAAGGCCAAATCTTTCATACTATATTTCTTCATATTTTTAACTATTTCTAGTGATATGTCTTTAACGAACTCTTCAATAGAAAGAGGATAATCTTCTTCTGTATATGCTATTCCAAATCCTCCACCAAAATTTATGTTCTCTAAAGTAAAACCCTCATTATTTAGCTTATTTGCAAAGTCAAACATCACGTTTACCAACTCGACGTAAGGCTTCGAGTCAAATATCTGAGAACCAATATGGGCGTGAATTCCTTTAAATTTAACACTATCTATTGAGGATAATTCCTTTACAGCTTTTATAGCATCTTCTCCTATAGGAAAGCCAAATTTAGAATCTATTTTGCCTGTTTTTATAAATTCGTGAGTGTGGGCTTCTATGCCAGGAGAAATTCTAATCATACAGGGAATATAGTTATATTTTTTAGAAAGCTCTCTAATCTTCTCTATCTCAGAAAAGCCATCAACCACTATATAACCAACATTTGATTTAATAGCAAACTCAAGCTCTTCAAAGGATTTATTGTTTCCATGAAAATATATTCTTTTCATATCGAAACCAGCTTTAATAGCAGTATATAATTCTCCTCCAGAAACTACGTCAAGCCACGTATCAAGTTCTTTAAGCTTTTTTAAAAATCCAGTTACGCAAAGTGATTTCCCCGCAAAGGCTATCCTGGATTCGAAAGGGAGGTATTTTTTGAAGCTTTCTTTAAAGCTCTCAACTCTAGATTTTACAGTCTGAGCACACACTATATATAAAGGAGTGTAATACTTTTGTACCAGATCCTTTATACTTATACCGCCAATATAACAAAGCCCATCTCTTCTTTCAAACGTTTGGGGGTAAAGCTTCAAACAGCGGCCTCCCCTCTTTCCTCAGTTCTAATTCTAATAACCTCATCCACTGAACTTATAAATATCTTGCCATCTCCTACCTCACCTGTTCTTGCAGAATCTATAATGGTTTGAACTACGCCCTCCACCTCGTCTTCTGGAATTACTACCTCAATCTTTATCTTTGACAAAAGATCGACAACATATTCAGAACCTCTATATCTTTCAGTATGACCTCTCTGGCGCCCGTAACCCTTTACTTCAGTAATTGTCATTCCCATTACGCCCATTTCAGTAAGGGCAGCCTTCACTTCATCAAGTTTATAAGGTCTAATAATTGCTTCTATCTTTTTCATTATTATGGCCCAGCCGGGCTCACCTCCTTGTTTAAAATTATTAAAGATCTTAACATTTTACTATATTATATAGAATACTGTGAATAATCAAAAACGAAAAATACAAGGAGTTAGTAACGAAATGAAAGTTGTATTGGTTGAACCTGAAATTCCACAAAATACAGGTAACATAGGCAGATTGTGTGTAGCTGCAGGAGTTTCATTAGTCATAGTAGGACCCACAGGCTTTATACTAAACGACAAGAGGTTAAAAAGAGCCGGAATGGATTACTGGAAATATCTTGATTTTACATTTTACCCAACTTTTGACGAAGCAAGAGATGATTTTGACCTAAAAAATATCTTTCTTTTTACTCCTTCTGGAAAAAATGTTTATACAAAAGGACGTTATTCTAAGGAAAGTATCCTGATATTTGGCAAGGAAAGCAGTGGTTTAGATGAAAAAATACTTCAAGAATTTGAAGAAAAAACTTACTATATTCCGATGAAAAAACAGGCAAGATCTCTAAATCTTGCTAATAGCGTAGCAATAGTTTTATACGAGGCACTAAGACAGATAGAAAATTGGTAACTATGAGAAATATTTCTTAGGTATATATTTTATCCATTCATGATACTGGCTTTTTGCAAATCTAACAATATCAAGGAGATTTGACGGAATTTTTGGCTTTTTTGGGGGTCTTAGAAGCTTCATATTAGCCTCTTCAGGTGTTCTGTTACCCTTTTTTAGATTACATGCCTGACAGGCAGCCACTACGTTTTCCCAGGAAAGTTCTCCTCCTCTAGATTTTGGTATTACGTGATCTACTGTAAGATTCGAGGACTTTTTGCCACAGTATTGACACGTATTTTGATCCCTTGCAATTATATTTCTTCTCGTTAGTGCTACGTCTTTGTGCGGCAAAAATATATTTCTATCGAGCTTTATCACACATGGAAGCCTTATATCTTCTCTTAAAAAGTGACCATTGTATTCGATAACTTCTGCTTTTTTCTTCCAAACAAGTAACACCCCCTTCCTCCAGGAGCTAACTCCTAGAGGATAAAACGAAGAATTTAATACCAAAACCTTTTCATCAGAAAGCCCCTTTTTAGTAAGGAAAATTGTTCACCCCTTAAAGTTGTTTAAAAGTCTAATGTAACTCTAATACAGCTTTAATGATTATAACACACTGAAGTGTTAACATTAGGTTAACGGTTAGGTTGCTTTTTTGATCCTTGAGAAAAGATAATATAGAGAAAAAATAGAGCTAGTGCTATACGAAAAACATTAGAAGCAATCTTTATAGAATTCAAAGCTTTTACTTTGTAATTTTTAGACATAAAGTGATTATATCAATTAAAGACTAAATTTATATTAAAACTTGATACAAATAATCTTTAAAATAATTTTTGAAGAATCTCTATGGCACCGGCGATTAAAACTTGACAAAATAAATTATTATATATACACTATTTAAATATAATTAAATTAAATATATTGCTGAAATAGTTTTTCAACTTTGACAACTAAATAGCGTTTCGCTTCTCCCAAAGCTTTGAAAGGCTTTTTTAAAAGCCTTCAAAGAGCCTTTTACAGATGATTTCAATCTGCGAAAGAAGGAGGTGAAATCCCCCGAAAGCAAGAAATGATTCTGTAAGAAGGCTAATATATGAAACAAAAAAACTAAACTTTCCTAAAGGGGGAAATGCAAAGATGAAAAAATTCGCTATGTTTTTTGTAGTAGCATCTCTTCTCGTTGCCCTTGCAGTTCCCGCTATGGCAGGACCATTCTCAGATGTACCAGCTAATTCTTGGGCATACAAGGCAGTGCAAGATTTAGCAGCAAAGGGATTGGTCATTGGTTATGGCGATGGAACATTTAGAGGCGACAGACTTGCCACCCGTTATGAGATGGCAATGGTAGTTGCAAGAATGCTTGATATGTATGAAAAGGGTCAAAACGCACAGGATCAAAAGATCCAGCTTAACGCTAACGACATCGCAACGCTTATGAAGTTAGCAGAAGAGTTTAAGTCAGAACTCGCATCTTTAAACGTCAGAGTTGCAGCGCTCGAGAAAAAGGCAGCTCTTGACACTGTGAACTTCACAGGAGACGCAAGATTTAGACTCGGAAGCGAAAAGGCAACGTTTTATGCACTACCTACAGGTGGAACAATAGTTGCGCCATTGTTTTCAGGTGGTGGAACAGCGACTTTGAATGGTAATACTTATACTTACGCACCTGGAGTATATGGAGAAGCAATCAGCACTCAGTATCCCGCACCAGCAGATCAAAAGAACGATACCTTTATGCGTTACAGAATCAGACTAAACGTTGCAGCGCCAGTTGCTGACAACATCAGCTTCAATGCAAGACTTACTATGGAGAAGAATGCAGGAGTAAACAGCAATGGACGAAACAATGCAAACCCACTTTATGCATCCCTTACCGGTTACAATGATGATAGCAATACTCTTTATGTAGAGAGATCCTACATCACATGGACTCTTAACCCATATCCTGTAACATTCGTTCTCGGCAGACTTCCTACCATGGATACTGGAGCATATTACAACAACTTGTTTATGGACACAGGCACAGAAGGCGGCCTTGTAGTATTTGACCTTAGCAATATGCTTCCATCAACATCAGTTTCAGCAGCATGGGTAAAGCTCTTTGACGCAGGCTTGGTTACCTCTTCGCAAGAGGCAAATGGCTTCAAAGACAAGGATGTATACGTTCTAAATTTGAAGACAAAGCTCTTTAATAACTTTGGTTTGGAAGCAGACTATGGTTATGCTGACAAGCTAACATATTTTGGCGCACTCGATAATAATAACGTTACAACTGGACCAAGCGGCATTTATGGCAAGTATGATTGGTGGGCAGTCATAGGTAATTGGAATATCTACAACGTAGATATGTGGGCAGGTTACAATGGCACATCTACAGATATGCCAGGAGTTGGAGCTACTGGTGCACCAGATCTTAGTGGCACCCATTCTTTAAATGGCGGCGCATGGAGAGTTGGAGCTACCATTCCTCTTCCAGTTGGCGCACTTACAGGAGACTTCTGGTTTGGCGACAACAAGTGGTTTAACCCATTCATACTTAACACAATGGGTTCCACAGAGTATAAGGACTACTACAACGTATACTACACGCTCCCGGTCGCAAAGAACGCATCTCTTACCCTTAACTATGACTACTGGAAGGGCAAGAAGCCATATAACACCATTAACGGCTATTACTATACCTTTAACCCAGATCAGATTGACAAGGATCAAAGATACTACATCCAGATGGACGTAAAGTTTTAAAAAAGCTTTTTTTAACCCCCGAGAAATCGGGGGTTTTTTTGCTTTTAAAAAGCTTTATCTATACTCAAAATTCTGTTTTATTGTATAATAAAAATAACTTATATAATAAGGGGGTAAATATTTATGAACAGCGTAGTAATACACATTGATACTGACGATAGCGTTAAGCTTTCCAAGGCATTCTTCAGCGCAAAAAATTTGTTGGAAACTTATAAGGATGATGGAGTACAGATTGTATTTATTGCAAACGGCGATGGAGTCAAGCTATTTACAAAGGATAGAGAAAATTCTCTAAAAGATGAAATGATTAACCTACACAAAAAAGGAGTAAAGTTTATGGTTTCACAAAACGCACTGAGAGAAACACACACTCCTTTAGATAACGTACTTGAATTCGTAAAAATAGTCCCATCAGGCATTGTAGAAATGGTAAATCTATCTAAAGCAGGGTATCAATATATAAAGGCATAAGAAATAACTTTATCAATCGAACTAGAATGAGATTTTCCAGTTAAATTTTGTTATACTATTAATTAAAATTATTTAAGGAGGTTTATTATGTGTTCGAATAATGAGTCCTATATGACAGTAATGAAGATTGAAGGCAAACACCTGATAAATAGGGTGCAACTTCTTAGAGAAGAGATAGCTCGCTGGCAGATGATGGGAAGTATGCTTGGTTTTGATGGTATGGAAAAGGGCCTGGATGAAGCAGTTGAGCATCTAAAATTAGTAACAGCAGCGCTGGAAAGGGCACAGGAAAGTTTATATCAGGAAGGCACCTTTACCGTAGAAAATGTTCATACTCATGAACACGTTCATAGCGATGGAAGCGTTCACACTCATCCACATACCCACCCACATGAACACGTTCACGAATAGGGCAATGTATAAAAAAATTCTTGCTGCAATTGACGGTTCAGTACATACCCAAAAGGTCCTTGACACCACAATTGCTCTTGCAAAAGCCTTTGATAGCTCAGTTGAAATCTGCCATGCTATATGTATGCCGCCTATGCTTCCAGATCTGATGGGAGCAGAAGTAGCTTTTATGCCGCAAATGATAGAAGATCTTGAAAAAAATGGTAAAAAAATAATCGAAGACGCCAGAAAATATCTAGAGAATAATGGAATAAAAGACATTTCTATATTTATGGACATAGCAAATGCTGCAAACATGATCCTTGAAAGAATAAAAAGTGAAAACTTTGATCTCGTAGTCCTGGGCAGCAGAGGGTTAAATGAATTTGAAGGATTTTTAATGGGGAGCGTATCGGATAAGATCAGCCATCATGCAAAATGCTCAGTATTTATCGTTAGATAAACTGCTGGGCACTTTTTTATTAATATTATCGATATCGATCGCGTATATTCATTTTGATACAAACAAAAATATAAAAGCTTTGATATTTTGTGATCAAAAGAGGGTTTGGTATTCGAGTATAGGCCAGATGCAATCCAGATGGATTGAAAACTTGTTAGGCGTTAGAAATATCAAAGCAGAAAGATTTAGTATAAATTCACCTTATGTAGCAAAAGATCCTGAAATGCTCTTTTACGAGGGTACAAGGGCGATGCAGTTTGTACCAGAACCAATTGTCTGGAGAGCAAAGTCGGGCAAAGAAATTACATGGTGGATCGGTTCAAATGAAGAAGTTCTACTTAAGGGCTACGGAAAAAACAAAGTAGGATTTCGATATTCAAAGAATAAATCTGATTTCGACAAAGTTTTATATAGAGGTTTCGTTTTTAAGACGCAGCCTTTTTTCGTAACATCCATAAATCCAGAGGAATCTGAAGTTATGATTGCAGCAGAAAACAATTTGGGTTCTGTAGCACCTATACTTTTAAGATCAAAGAATCTATTCTTTATGACTTCTCATCCTTTTTTAGGGCCTGATAGAAAAAGATATATGGCGCTTTGTGACGCTCTAGCGAGATTTCTGGGAGTTTCAGAAGAGCCAAGACCCTTAGGGCTCATCAGATTAGAAGATATTCATCCAATGTATGATATTAAAAAGTTAGAAGCAGTAATAGAACTTCTTGAAAAAAGGGAGATTCATTTTTCTATTGGCGTAATACCAATATTTGTAAACCCAGCAAAAAAAATTAACATAAAACTAACTGACGATCCAAAACTCATAGAAATTTTAAAGAACGCTCAATCTCATGGTGCCCAGATATTTATTCATGGTCTCACACACCAATTTTCTGGAGTAACTGCTGTAGGATACGAATTTTTCAATCCTAGAACCCAAAAACCATTTCCAGAGAGAATTACGCTTGAACAGCTCGAAAATAGAATTAGAGAAGCTAAAAGTATAATAGAGAAAGCAGGACTTAAAATTGACGGATGGGAAACCCCTCATTATATGGCACCTCCTATTCTCTATAAAGCGCTCAAAGACGAGGGTATAAAAACGATTTACGAAAGAGTTCTTCTGGTAGATGAAATTCAATTCAACAATCCATTAATAGTTCACCAAATGTTAATATATCCCTCTACTTATATGGGGCTTTACTGGATACCAGAAGACTTTGGGTATGATGGATATAACTTCACCCAAAAAACAGTTTATAATGAACTTAAGAAACATAGAGCCTTTTCAAGAGGGGTGGTTTCATTTTTCTTCCATTCATATTTAGGCAAAAAACAATTAGAGGCTTTATTGGACAGCGCTGAAAAGGATAGAGTTTTGTTTGTTAATACAAATAAACTTTTAAAAATATATAAAATTATAAAGTAATCAGTACAGTAAAAGGAGAAAGAAATTGAGTGAAAGAGAAGTTGAAATACTAAAGTTAAGGGTTCAAGAACTAGAAGAACTAGTAATAAGACTTATAAAAAAACTAGGGCTTGAAAAGGATCTATTTGAAAATTATCAAATCTCAAAAGATCACGGTAAGGTCCTAGAAGTTTTAGGATTTTCAGGATACACCATAGAAAAGGAAAGGGCCTTAGTTAGTAATTTTATAGTAGAAAATGAACTCCTTGAAATGCTTCAAACTGTTGGCAGAAAGATATGGAAAATCTTTGGTAACAGCGTTAAGGGAATTGAAATATTAAATAATAAAGAAAACTTAACAATAGCAATAAGTCTTTTAAATAAAGAAAAAGAAAAAGAAAGCAAATTAGAATCCATATGGCAAGATATTTCAAAAGAAAAGTCTAACTTAGTAAAATTTGTTTATTTGATTTATTAAAACACTTTTTTTAGTATATTTGTTATAATAATACTAATTATTACTTAGGAGGTGTATTTAATGGCTACAGAAGTTTTGCAAATTTATAAGTGTGAAACTTGCGGCAATATAGTTATGGTTCTTCACTCTGGAGTGGGCCAGCTCGTTTGCTGTGGAAATCCAATGAAGCTTATGGAAGAGAATACCGTCGATGCTGCGGTTGAAAAGCACGTTCCTGTTATAGAAAGAAAAGGAAAAGAAGTTTTGGTAAAAGTAGGTTCTACTCCTCACCCAATGACCAGTAGCCACTGGATCGAGTGGATAGAGCTTCACGTTGACGACTCATATGTTCTGATAAAAAGACTTAGCTTCAACGATAAACCAGAAGCCACCTTCTCATTACCAACAGAACCAAAAAGCCTTATGGCAAGAGAGTATTGCAACCTTCACGGCCTTTGGAAAAGCGAAGGATAATACTGCTTGTTTTTTATAAAAAAGCCGCGAGTTAATCGCGGCTTTTTTAATATCCTCCAAGATAGGCTGCTCTTACGTGTTCAGAATTTAAAAGTTCTTCAGAAGTTCCAGAAATAGTAATGTTTCCCGTCTCGATAACATATCCTCTATTTGCTATTTTTAGTGCTTTTACTGCATTTTGTTCAACTATTAAAAGGCTTGTTCCTGATTCGTTAATTTCCTTTATAATCTTAAAAATTTCGTCAACCAGAACCGGCGCAAGACCAAGAGATGGTTCATCTAAAAATAGATATTTTGGCCTCGACATCATCCCTCTTGCAATTGCAAGCATCTGTTGTTCTCCCCCCGACAGTGTCCCAGCTTTTTGATTTAACCTCTCCTTTAATCTGGGAAACAGCGCTAAAACTTTTTCTATATCATCCTGAATACCCTTTTTATCTTTTCTAAGAAAGGCACCCATTAAGAGATTCTCATGAACGCTCATTCTAGTAAAAATCCTCCTGCCCTCAGGAACAAGACACAACCCCATACTAACTATCCTGTCAGTTGATAGTCCTGTCAGAAGAACATTATCCAAATATACCTCGCCGCTTGAAACCTTTTCAACTGCCATAATAGCTTTTAAAACAGAAGTCTTTCCTGCCCCATTAGCTCCTATCAAGGCTACTATCTCCCCTTTATTTACTTCCAAGGATACCCCCTTCAAAGCCAGTATTCCACCATATCTTAAAACTATATTGTTTACTTTAAGCAATTTCTGCTTCCTCTTTCCCTAAATATGCTTCTATTACCTTTGGGTTATTTCTAATTTCTACAGGGCTTCCCTCAGCAATCTTTTGCCCAAAATCTAATACAATAATCTTTTCTGAGAGTCTCATAACAAGAGACATATCATGTTCTATTAGAATTATGGTTACCCCCATTTCTCTAATCTTTTTAATTAACCTTATAAGTTCTTCAGTCTCTGACGGATTCATTCCTGCAGCAGGCTCATCAAGTAAAAGTATCTTCGGTTCAGATGCTAAAGCTCTTGCTATCTCAAGCTTTCTTTGAAGTCCATATGGCAAGTTTACTGAGATCTCCGATTCTCTATTTAACAAACCCACAAAATCTAATAGGTTTCTTGCAAGTCTTACGCTTTCCTTCTCTTCTCTTATAAAAGCAGGCAGGGTCAAAAGTATTTCCCACACTTTAGACTTCAATTTTGAATGTCTGCCAACAAGTACATTTTCAAGAACTGTCATATTTTTAAAAAGCCTGATGTTTTGAAAAGTTCTTGATATGCCAAGATATGCAATCTTGTGAGCAGGAATTCCTACAATATTTCTTACCACCCCATCCTTTTTATAGAGGATCTTCCCCTTCTCTGGTGTATACACACCTGTAACACAGTTAAAGAGCGTTGTCTTACCGGCACCATTAGGCCCTATAACAGAAACTATCTCCCCCTCATTAACTTCCATAGAAACGTCATTTACAGCTATAAGCCCTCCAAATTGTTTGGTAACATTAGAAATCTCTAGTAACAAAAGAATTTTCCTCCTCTGCAACCTTTAAAATTCTCCTTGGCTTTATCCACCCCATAAAGCCCTTTGGCATTACGATCATCATAAATACCATAAGAGCGCCAAATATAAGCATCCTGTAATCAGAGAGGCTCCTCAGGGCCTCAGGCAAAAAGACAAGAATAAGAGCGCCTATTACTGGACCCTCTATAGTGCCCATACCTCCGATTACCACCATAGCAAGAACCATAACTGATTCCATAAAGCTAAAGCTCTCAGGAGATACAAAAGTAGCATAGCTTGCGAAAAAGACTCCTATAGAGCCGCCCAGCATTGCCCCTATTATAAAAGAGATTAATTTAAAATTTTTAAGGTTTACACCCATAGAAACAGCTGCAATTTCATCCTCTCTTATAGCTTCGAGAGCTCTCCCTATCCTTGATGCCTGAAACCTATAGGTTAAGAATATTGAAATAGCAACAAAAGAAAGTGCAAGAAAATAATACTGAAACGGGTCTTCAAATTTGAAACCAAAGAGAGTTGGCCTGGGGATACCCGCTATTCCTATTGGGCCATTTGTCAGGAAAGTAAGGTTATTTGCAAGAATTCTAATTATTTCACCGTATCCCATAGTAACAATTGCAAAGTAGTCGCCTCTGAGCCTGAAAGCAGCAGAACCAACTAAGAGCCCAAAAAGAGCTGTTGTTAAACAGGCAATCGGCAATATTTCCCAAAAGCTTAAGCCAAGCTTAATTGATAAAATTGCATAGGTATAAGCTCCTACAGCATAAAAGGCTATAAATCCTAAATCTAAAAGCCCTGCCAAACCGCATACGATGTTTAGCCCCAAAGACAGGACCACATAGATAAAAGCAAGATTCATAATGTGAACATAATATTGAGACGAAGCAAGAAATGGATAAACAATAGCAATCACAAAAAGTATACCCCACTTAAGGCGCATATCCAGGTTGTTCCAAAATCTTGCGACGTTTTTAATCCTTCTTCTAAATCTGATGTTCATCATACTTTATCTGGTACCTGCTGGCCTAAGAGACCAGAAGGTCTAAGTAGCAAGATGAATAAAAGCATAAGAAAAGCAAACATATCTTTATATTCAGAAGAAATATAACCAGCACCAAAGCTCTCTATAATACCAAGACAAAAGCCACCAAGCATAGCGCCAGGTATGTTACCTATCCCACCAAGCACAGCGGCCGTAAAAGCCTTCAAGCCAGCAAGATATCCCATATCAAATTTTGCAACTCCGTAGTACATTCCATACATCACTCCAGCAGCAGCAGCTAAGGATGAACCTATCATAAAGGTAATTGTAATAATTCTATTGACCCTTATACCCATCAAGCTTGCTGTAACATAGTCCTGTGCTACAGCTCTCATAGATCTACCTAGCTTTGTCTTGTTTACAAGAACGGTTAAGCCTGCCATTATTAGAATACACGTAATAAAAATAAATATCTGTATCAGGCTTATCCTCGCGTGAAACAGATTCCACCCAACATCTGGAAATATTGCAGGATACACCCTATTTGTAGAACCAAACGTAAGCATAGCAAAATTTTGCAAAAAAATTGATGCACCAAGGGCACTGATCAAGGGTATGAGCCTGTTTGTCACACTCCTTAGTGGACGATATGCAATAAACTCCAGAAGAGCTCCCAGGAAAGCTGTGGCGATCATAGAAAATATAAACATCAGAAAGATAGCAAGTGGAATAGGTATAACCTTTGAAAGACCTGTCATCTCCAATATCCACCAGAAAAGTAGACCAAAAAAAGACCCCATCATAAAGATCTCTCCGTGTGCAAAGTTGATAAGTTCAAGTATCCCATAAACCATAGTATAGCCCAATGCAATCAGGGCATACACAGAACCCAAAGTTACTCCATTTACAAGCTGTTGTAAAAAAATTGTAAAATCACTCCCCTCATATTAGTTGAAACTTACCCAATTGCCGTTTTTTACCACATAGACGTTAATAAGATTGTTAGTAGTGTTACCCTCCTTATCAAAAGAAGTACTACCTAATATACCATCAAATTTCAGATTATGCATCGCGTTTGCAAGGGTAGCCCTATCCGGATTGCCTGCTAATTTGATAGCGTCTATTATAGAAAGAGTTGCGTCATATGCAAAGACCGAGTAGTCAGTTGGATCCTTCTTAAATTCATTTCTATATCTCTGAACAAAGTCAGGTCCTTTTAAAATCTTGTTTAGAGAAAATCCAACTGATGTAGCCATTGTACCCTCTGAAGCTATGCCTGCAACTTTTATAAATTCAGTATCCTTTATGCCGTTAGCACCAAAAAATGATGATTTTATTCCCATTTCCTTTGCCTCTTTTATGATTTGGGCACACTCTGGATACATTCCTGCAAAATAAACTACCTGGGGGTTAAGAGCCTTTATCTTTTCGAGAGGAGCCTTGAAATCCTTATCGCCCTGAGAGATTTTCTCTTCTATAAGAACTGTCCCCCCAAGTTTCAAAAACTCGCTTTTAAAAGAATCTGTTAGCTCTTTTGCATAAGCACTATTGTCTTCAATTATTGCAACTCGCTTGAATTTTAAATTGCTAACTATAAAATTAGCCGCATAGGGACCCTCCAGGACATCGCTAGCACAGATCCTAAAGACACTATAATAACCCTTGCTGGTAAGCTCTGTGCTGGTAGTAGAGGGTGTTACCATTACTACGTTGTTCTTTGCATAGATCTTAGCTGACGGTATAGTATCTCCTGCATTTACCCCTCCAACAACGCCAAGGATAGAGGAATCAGCACAGATTTTTTGAGCAATTATGGCAGATTCTACTGGATCGTCCTTATCGTCCATCTGGACAAGCTCAAACTTTCTGCCAAATGCTCCCCCATTGGCATTGGCATCCTCTATGGCAAGGAGTGCACCGTTTCTCTCCTCTTCTCCAATCTGAGAAAACTCCCCCGAGAGAGGAACTATAACAGCAATTTTTAATGAAGAAGCTACAGGGCCTATCCGCGAGCACCCAGAGATAAATAAACTAAATATAGCTATGAATAATAATGACAAAAATAGCGTTAACCTGCGACTATTCAATAAATAGCCCCTCACTTTTAAATAAGTTTACTTATGTTATCACAAAAGAAACAATTTAGTGAAGAGGCAAAAACTATAAGAAAATTATAAGATAAAAATACTTTTACTTATCAATAATCAATAAAAAACCCCCGATTTCTCGGGGGTTAAAAAAAGCTTTTTTAGAACTTTACGTCCATCTGGATGTAGTATCTTTGATCCTTGTCAATCTGATCTGGGTTAAAGGTATAGTAATAGCCGTTAATAGAATCAGTTGCATATGGCTTCTTGCCCTTCCAGTAGTCATAGTTAAGGGTAAGAGATGCGTTCTTTGCGACCGGGAGCGTGTAGTATACGTTGTAGTAGTCCTTATACTCTGTAGTAACCATTGTGTTAAGTATGAATGGGTTAAACCACTTGTTGTCGCCAAACCAGAAGTCTCCTGTAAGTGCGCCAACTGGAAGAGGAATGGTAGCTCCAACTCTCCATGCGCCGCCATTAACAGAGTGTAAACTTGTAAGGCTTGGACCTGTGGCGGTTTGTGCTGGCATATCTGTAGATGTGCCATTGTAACCTGCCCACATATTTATGTTATACATAGTCCAGTTACCTATGACTGCCCACCAATCATACTTGCCATAAATGCCGTTTGCGCCTGAAGTATAGCCAGAAGTATTATTACTAAGGCCGCCAAAATATGTTAGCTTATCTGCATAACCGTAGTCTGCCTCTAAGCCAAAGGTATTAAAGAGCTTTGTCTTCAAATTTAGAATGTATACATCCTTGTCTTTGAAGCCATTTGCCTCTTGCGAAGAGGTAACCAAGCCTGCGTCAAAGAGCTTTGCCCATGCTGCTGAAACTGATGTTGATGGAAGCATATTGCTAAGGTCAAATACTACAAGGCCGCCTTCAACTGATGCATCAAGGAAGAAAACGTTATAATATCTGCCTGTATCCAGGGTAGGAAGTCTGCCGAGGACAAACGTTACAGGATATGGGTTAAGAGTCCATGTGATATATGCCCTTTCTACAAATAGAGTATTCTGGTTGTTGTTGTAACCCGTGTTTGCTGCTGTAATAGGATTTGAGTTATCTCCATTGCCGTTGACTCCTGCATTTTTCTGCATAGTAAGTCTGCCATTAAAAGATATATTGTCTGCAACCGGTGCTGCAACGTTTAGTCTGATTCTGTAACGCATAAAGGTATCATCTTTCTTGTCAGGAATAGGAGTCCCTGCAACCGAAAAAACCTGTCCACCAATTCCACCTGGAATGTTATTTGTTATCGCAGGTGCAACTATAGTTCCTGGTAAAAGCGCTGAAAACGTTCTCTTATCGCTTGCGAGTCTAAATCTTGCGTCTCCTGTGAAGTTCACAGTGTCAAGAGCTGCCTTTTTCTCGAGCGCTGCAACTCTGACGTTTAAAGATGCGAGTTCTGACTTAAACTCTTCTGCTAACTTCATAAGCGTTGCGATGTCGTTAGCGTTAAGCTCTATCTTTTGATCCTGTGCGTTTTGACCCTTTTCATACATATCAAGCATTCTTGCAACTACCATTGCCATCTCATAACGGGTGGCAAGTCTGTCGCCTCTAAATGTTCCATCGCCATAACCAATGACCAATCCCTTTGCTGCTAAATCTTGCACTGCCTTGTATGCCCAAGAATTAGCTGGTACATCTGAGAATGGTCCTGCCATAGCGGGAACTGCAAGGGCAACGAGAAGAGATGCTACTACAAAAAACATAGCGAATTTTTTCATCTTTCAAAATCCCCCTTTAGGAAAGTTTAGTTTTTTTGTTTCATATATTAGCCTCTTTACAGAATCATTTCTTGCTTTCGGGGGATTTCACCTCCTTCTTTCGCAGATTGAAATCATCTGTAAAAGGCTCTTTGAAGGCTTTTAAAAAAGCCTTTCAAAGCTTTGGGAGAAGCGAAACGCTATTTAGTTGTCAAAGTTGAAAAACTATAATTAGCTTATAGTAATTTACTCTAGATTAGAAAATTCTGTCAAGTAGATAAAATCATTTTAACCTTACATTAACATTATTTTAATCATTAAATTAAAGCTCCAATAAGATTTATAGTGGCATCAACTATTTCATCAGGAGTAATCAAGTTCATACACTTTCCACCTTTATCGCACCCTTGATAAAGACACTCTCTGCAAATCTCTTTGTGCATCAATACCTTATACCTTTTGCCCCAGGGTCTATATCTTCTCTCGTCAGAAGGCCCAAAGAGCGCAACTGTAGGAATATTTAGCAAAGATGCTATGTGCATAGGTCCTGAATCATTAGTAACAAGAGCTGAGAGATTTTTTATAATATAGAACAAGTCCATCAGGCTCGTCTTTCCGCAAAGATTAAGCGATTCCACCTCTTTCGAGATCTCATCACAAAGGCCTACTTCATCGCTTGACCCGAGCAAAACCAGATTTAAG
The DNA here is from genome assembly GCF_003057965.1 of Thermodesulfobium acidiphilum. NCBI lineage: Bacteria > Pseudomonadati > Thermodesulfobiota > Thermodesulfobiia > Thermodesulfobiales > Thermodesulfobiaceae > Thermodesulfobium > Thermodesulfobium acidiphilum. The sequence goes on along the minus strand of NZ_CP020921.1, from coordinate 119,814 downwards.
CCTTTATTTCTCAACATCTTTGAAGCCTCCACAAAACCATCAATTCTGTATGCCTTAGGCTGCCACGTAGCGCCCGGCACGATGCCAACCGAACCCAATATCCTGTCAAGAACATCACCAAACTTGATAATAGTCTTATTGTTAATTATAATCTTATCAGAGTAATCGAATTTAAAGTTTTCGGCATCTTTGTGAAAGATATTTCTTAGATGTTCTTCGGTTGCATGAATTCCAGGGATTTTTGGCTTAAAGGTTGTGAATATTTTTTGTTTGGAACGCACAAATATTGGCAGAATGGAGTGTCTGAGGTCTATGACAAGATCGTATTTTTTTTTTGAAATATCCTTTATTAAAGGGATCTTACCCTTTATGCCTCTGTTTTCAGATGTATACAAAAAGACTTCGTCTACGTTTGGCAGGGTTAAAAATATTTCCTTTGACCTTTCGCCTACTAGGATATCAAATTGAGCTTTTGGAAAGAGATTTTCAAGCTCAAAAAAGACAGGTAGAGTCATTATGGTATCCCCAAGAGAAGACAGTGTTATAAAGAGAATTCTTTCGAAATCCTCTCTTTCTAGAAGGGATTTACTAAAGATACTTATAATATCACCTCTTATAAACAAGATATATTTTAGTGATTTTAGCATAGCTTCATCAAGAAGTGCATGTTATGTACCTCTGGACAACAGGCCGCCAAACTTTATCTATCCGAAAAGATTGGCAGATATTTTAGGAATAAAGTTACTTATTCCCCCAGAAGATATGCTTTCCGAAAGAAGAAAAAAGGCTTCTAGTCAGAAAATACTGGCATTTTTAGTAGAAAATTGGGCAGATTGTGCTATAATTAGCGCTGACTCAATGATATTCGGAGGCCTAGTCCCTTCAAGAGAGACCCAGATGACACAGGATGATGCCATATGGTACACAAAAAGGCTCCTTAGCCTAAAGAGTTCAAACATATTTGACAAAGTATATCTATTTAAATCTCTCATGAGGCTGATGCCTACCGTTTTAGATGAAAAAGAACTCTTCTATGCTACAAAGATAGAAGAAATAATGAAGTTTTCAGATGAAGATATTAAAAATCCTGTAAATTTCTATGAAAGAGAACTTCTTTTGACTTACGTTCCCCCAGACATATTGAAAGATTATATAACTTCAAGAAAGATTAATTATTTTGTAGATAGGATGTTAATAAAAAATTCTGAGAAAGTGGATCTTCTGGTACTTGCCCAGGATGACTCGGCTGATAGGGGTATAGCATACGAAGAGAAAAAGAGGCTGAGTATGATCGCTACAAAAAATACCAAGATAGTACAGGGTTCTGATGAGATAGGTATGATTCTTGTAACAAGGTTTGGAAAGAATAAAGACATAAGCTTGAAAACCATTTTTATCCCAGAAGATATAGAAGAAGAGGTGATGCCACTTGAAACGGTAGCTCTTGGGAAAAACCTTTTATCGCAGATAAACCTTTTAAACCTTAAACTAAAGATCAACGAGCCAGACTTTTATATGGTAGTCTTTGGCAAAGATGAAGATAAAAGAACAGCTTTTGAGAAGGTAAAATATCTTGTTAACAACAAAAAAAATGTGGCTTTTGCAGACGTGTCAAACATGAACATGACGGATAAAAACATGTTTAAACTTTTGCTCACAAGTGGTCTAATATTTAGGCTTATAGCTTACGCAGGCTGGAATACAGCGGCAAATACTACTGGATGCGCTCTTTCTCAAGCAGTTAGTTACCTTTCTGGCAGAAACTTTAAAGAAAATTTTAGATTTCTGATAGAGAGAATAATTTATGACTATTACTATCAAAACGTAATAAGGCCACAGATAAACAACATATTAATCCAAAACAACCAATCCAACTTCAAGATGACAGAGGAAAGTATTGAAATAGCAAAGAACATATTCTTCCAGTACTTCCCCGGAATTTCAGAAGAGATTAGGATATTCAGCCCAATAAAATTTGACATTACGGATGTAAGATTTTCTCTTCCATGGGCAAGAACCTTTGAGGCAAATATAGAAATAGATATAAAGCTAATTTAATATGCACTTTTTTTTATGAAATGATAAAAGATTTCACTAAGTAGCTACTTTTTAAATACACTAAAAGAAGAAACCAAACCTACAACAAGACCAATTATCAGCGCAACTACAAGAAATAAGATATATGTCGTTGTCATAGAGCTCTTTTTTAGTCTCAACTTTTTTGTAGAATTCTGAAGAAGGACATCTCTCGTCAGGGGCACACCACAATTCCTGCAAAAAAATGCATCAGGTGGATTTTTAGTATTACATCTATAACAGATCTTTTCTTCTTTTCTTTTAAAGATAGTCATATTTATGAATAATAACAAAAGGAATAATTTTGTGCAATAAAGGCAATACAAACTTAGAAGGAAAAGGAAAGTTTTTTTTCTCTCCTTTTCCTTCTTTTCAAATATCTATTTTTTCTTTGCGCCCTTAACAGACTTTTTTTCAGTTTTTTTTGGTTGAACAGCTTCCTTCAAAGCCTTCCCAGCCTTAAAGCCTGGAGTCTTCATGGCAGGAATAATTATTTCTTCCTTGCTCCTTGGGTTCCTGCCCTTTCGCTCTTTTCTTTCTCTGACTTCAAAGGTGCCAAAACCAATTAACTGAACTTTCTCGTTCCTCTTAAGAGCATCCTTAATAGAGTCAAAAACGGCTTCCACAACACCTGTGCAATCCTTTTTAGTCATACCCTTACATTTTTCAGCAACTGCATTGATAAGATCTGTTTTCCTCAAAAAATTCACCTCCTTTCAAATTTAGTAGAATTCTTTTAGTGGCTTTCGAGAAGTGAGTAAATCAATTGCATCTTTTATAGAAGCTTCTTTATTTATAATTGCAAAAACTTGTTGAGCAATTGGCATATCAACTCCTAATTTTTTAGATAACTTAAAAGCTGCTTCAGACGTATAAATGCCCTCTATAATGCTGCCCAGCCTTTTCTTTATATCATCCAAAGAGTAGCCCTCAGCAAGAAGCACACCAGCTCTAAAATTCCTACTTTGAAAAGAGGTGCAACTTAACAAGAGATCGCCAACTCCAGAGAGTCCAAAAAAAGTCTCCTGTCTTGCCCCCAGTTTCAAACCAAGTCTTGTAATCTCAGCTAACCCCCTGGTTATGAGAGCAGCTTTTGAATTATCGCCGTATTTTAAACCTTTAACAACTCCTGCAGCTATAGCAATCACGTTTTTCAATCCTCCCGAAATCTCAACTCCCACCACATCATCTGTAGTATACACTCTAAAGTATGGATAGATCAATAGTTTTTGCCAATATTCGCTTTCATCTTCATGCTCTGATGCTACAACAGTCGCACAAAATTCCTTTAGAGCCACTTCTCTAGCAAAATTCGGGCCTGAAAGGACCGAATACCTTGAGGTAGGCAAGAGCTCCTTAAATATTTCAGAAACCCTTTTTAACGTACTTATTTCTATACCCTTGCCAAGATTTAAAATTCTAACAGACTCTTTAAAAAATGGCCTGAAGTCATCTATTACCTGTCTTATAGATTGAACAGGAACAGAAAAGACCACATCTTCGATTTTAGAAATTAATTTTCTATCACTAGTTGCAAAAACGTTTAGGGGTAGCTTAATACCCTTTAGATACTTTAAGTTTTCATGAAGAGAGTTTATACTATTGACAACCTCTTCGTCTCTTGCGAACAACATCACGTCACTTCTATTTGCAATTACCGTAGAAAAGGAAGTTCCCCACGTTCCCGCACCTATAACACCTATCACTTCAGCCTTAACTCCTCACCTCTTAGTAATCTTTTGATGTTATCCCTGTGTCTATATAGTATTACCAAAAAGGCAATCAAAGACACGACTTTCAGATATATAAAGCCTATCAATATCTCATATATTAACACACTTGTTGCACCAAATATAGATGCAAGAGACATTATTTTTGTTCTCTTTAAGGTTATAAACCATACGATGAAACCAACAGTTAAAGCTCCCGGATCAATGCCCAGAAAGGCCCCTGCACCAGTAGCTACACCTTTGCCTCCCTTAAAGTTCATAAAGGGTGAACTTATATGCCCAAACATTGCAGCAAATCCAACTAAAATAGCGAATATCTCAGAATTTGAGAAAAAAACAAATCTTGCAAAGAAAACCGGAAAAAATCCCTTCATAGCATCAAGAAGTCCTGCAAAAATAGCATATCTTAAACCAAGCACCCTGTATACGTTGGTAGCGCCTACATTGCCGCTTCCAACTTTTCTAAGATCGCATCCCTTTGAAAGCGCTATCCAATGCGAAAAAGGCAGACTTCCTATTATATAGGATATAATCAAAAAAAATAAATAGGGGAAAAAATTCTGAAGACTCATATTTAATCTTTGAATTCCATTCTCAAATTTATACCTCTCATACCAAGCTCTTTTTTTACTGTATTTGTTAAATATCTTAAATATGACTTTGGAACAAGATCTGAACGAACGTTTGATTTGATATGAATTTCCAGGGGAAACTTTGACTCAAACCTAACATTTCTTATTACAAGTGTTTTGTTCTCTAATGTTATAGGCCTCCTTAAGACTGCTTCCCGTATTGCCTCTAAAATATCCTTTTTGCTATAAGAGGTCATGGCCCTTTCCCAGAGATCTTTAAGATTTTCTAATACAAGGTGAACGCTTTCTCCTGTTAAAGCAGACCCAAATAATAGAGGAGAGTCCATAAACTTTAGATCGCTTTTTACGTTATTATATACGACTCCAAGAGAAGAGTGAGGAATAAGATCTTTTTTGTTTAGAAAGATTATTGAAGCGCCAGTTCTTTCGATCATCAAACTGGCAATCCTTTTGTCTTGATGAGTAACCAGACGACTTGCATCTATAACAAGAATTCCCATAGGAGCCTTCATAGCAGATATACTTCTTGAAACGCTCAATCCATCGAGCTCTTTGTCATAAGACTTTCTTCTCTTTATGCCTGCGCTATCCAATAAAAGCCAGCTTTTACCAAGTCTTCTAAATGGTTTTGCTACTACTTCTCTTGTTGTGCCTGCAAAGTTTGAAACTATAAATCTCTCCTCCTCAAGAATTGCATTGGCAAGAGATGATTTTCCTACGTTCGGAGCACCAAATATACCAAATACAATAGGGCTGGACTCTTCGAATTTTTGTCCTGTTAATTTGCTAAATATTAAGTCTTCAAGCTGATATATATTCAGGCCGTGATAGGCACTTATCTCTACCATATCTTCAATCCCAAGTAAATAAAAATCCGATAAATCAACTTTCCCTTCGCATTTATTTATTGCAAGAATCATGGGTTTATTAAATTTTCTCAAATATAAAGTTATCTCTTCGTCCACGTTGGTAAGGCCCTTTGCTTCTACTATCTGAACAATCAGATCAGACTTTTCGATAATTTTTTTAGACTTTTCGAAAGCAAGTTCAGAAAAATAATCTCCTTCGAGAACGCCTGGCAAATCCACTAAAGTTATAGCTGTTGAATCGGTATATCTAAAAATGCCTTCATGAAAGTCTCTCGTAGTTCCGGGTACAGATGAAACCATTGAATAGCTTTGTTTGAGCAATCTATTAAAAAGCGTAGACTTCCCTACATTTGCCCTACCCGCTAGAACTACAACAGGAAGTCTTTTCATAAACTCTTTAACCTACTTTCTACCTCTTCAATAATCCACTCAGGCGTAGATGCCCCTGCAGTAATTCCAATTCTCTTATATCTTGACACGCTTTCGGGCAGATCGGCAACACCCTCAACCTGATATACGTCAATATTATATGAACTCAGAGCTAAAAACAACTTTTTTGTATTTGAACTGGCTTTTCCACCTATTACGATCATAGCCTCGACTTCACCTGCTAACTCCTTTGCCGCCTCCTGCCTTTTTCTGGTAGCAAAACAAACTGTATTCGCTACCACTAGTTCCTGGGATAGTTCCACCATCCTTGATGCAATTAACTTTAACTTCTCAATTGGCTGTGTTGTCTGGGAGAGTAATCCCACCCTCTCCACAACTCTTTTGTCAAAGCTAAACTTTTCGAGATTTTCGTTTACTACAGTTGCATCCGGCGCATAGCTTAAAATCGACTGCACTTCAGGATGCTCAATTTCTCCTAAAATTACTACGCGATACCCTTCATTATAGAACTTATGTGCAATACTTTGTGCCTTTGCCACATGAGGACACGTTGCGTCTATTACTTCTATACCCAGTTTCCTGGCTCTCTCAAGAGTGTCTCGTCTTACTCCATGAGTTCTTAATACTACCACAGGAGCGTTAACCTCATCAAGGGAGTTTATTATAGTAACGCCCAATTGGGAAAGTCTATCCACTTCACGCTCGTTGTGTATTAGTGGCCCAAGCGTATTAACTCTTTGATATTTCTTTAGCGCATCCAGAACCTTCTGGTGAGCAAGCCTGACCCCATAACAAAAACCTAAAGAAGAGGCTCTTTTTATCGTCATAGCCTTAAACTATTTTTAAAACTTAGCTGGTTATCTTTTCTAAAAATAGCCTATAGCCAGCAAGCAAATCACCTAAATCAAATCTGAACCTATCTTTGTCAAAAGGCTCAAGAGTATCCTTATCCCATAGTCTCATCGAATCAGGAGTAATCTCGTCAGCCAATAATATTGAATCCTTAAACTTTCCGAACTCAAGCTTGAAGTCGGCAAGTATAATTCCTTTTTCTAAAAGAAAGTTAGAAAGAATTTCATTCACCTTGAGTGCATTCTTGTACAGCACGTCAAGATCATCAAAGGTTAAGAATCCAAGCGCAACTGCTCTATCGTCGTTTAGCATAGGATCGTGAAGCTCATCACTTTTGTAAAAAAGGTCTTTAATAGGGAACGGAAATTTTATGCCTTCCTTAAGTCCAAGATTCTTTGCAATCGAACCGGCAGAATAGTTACGTACTACTACTTCTATAGGCAGCATTGTGCACCTTTTGACCAACATTTCATTTTGGGAGATTCTCTTTACAAAGTGTGTCTTTACGCCACCCTTTTCAAGAAGATTCATTAGAATTTCTGTAATAGTTGCACATATCTCTCCTTTGCCGCCAAAGGATTCTTTTTTCACTCCATCAAATGCCGTCGCTTCATCCTTGAATCGAAAAACAACCAGATCAGGGTCTTCTGTCAAAAATACTTGCTTTCCCTTTCCTTCATACAAAAGTTCCACAAAATCATCTCCCTTAAGAGTTTAGTTATATTACTCTTGAAACTATTTCGTCTACATAACGGACAAAATATTTGTAATCGAATACACCATTTAGTTCTTCTTCGCTTAAATATGATTTTATTTCTGGATCGCTTCTAACTATTTGTTCAAAATTCATCTTTTCGTTAAACGCCTTCATTGCAAGCGCCTGAACTATTTTGTATGCCTGTTCTCTTAACATATTCTTTCTTACAAGTTCGAGAAGGAGCCTTTGAGAACATATAAGCTTGCCTCTAAAGTTAAGGTTTTCCATCATATTGTCTGGATATATTTTACAATCAGTTAGAATTTTAATCATAGTCTTAATCATATAATGAGTCAATATAGCGCTTTCTGGTATGATCATCCTTTCCACAGAGGAGTGAGATATATCTCTCTCATGCCAGAGTGCAGTATTTTCAAGAGATACTATAAGGTTGCCTCTAAGTATTCTTGACATCCCGTCAAGTCTCTCACAAAGTATTGGATTTCTCTTGTGAGGCATAGCAGAAGAACCCTTTTGGCCTTCATAAAAAGGCTCTTCCATCTCTAATACTTCAGTTTTCTGCAAATGTCTGATTTCAAGGGCAAGTCTTTCTATAAATGCTCCAATCAATGCCCATGCAGAAAATACGTTTGCGAATATATCCCTTGGTATTATCTGAGTGGATACTTCCAGGGGTCTGAGTCCAAGTTGTTCAAGGGTTAGTCGCTCTATATTTGGGTTAAGGTGAGCATAAGTTCCTACTGCACCAGAAATCTTCCCCACTGCGGCCTCTTTTGAAACATTTTGAAGCCTTTCTTTATTTCTTTTCAGTTCAAGTAAATAACCGGCAAGTTTGAATCCAAAGGTAATGGGTTCAGCGTGAACTCCATGAGTTCTGCCCACACATAAAATATCTTTGGTCTTTATAACCAGATCTTTCAAAACAGATTCCAGTTTCTCTAACTCTTGATAGATAAGGTTGTTTGCCTCTTTTATCTGCAAGCTAGTTGCAGTGTCAAGAATATCAGAAGATGTAAGCCCAAGATGAATAAATCTACTTTTTTCACCAACATTTTCTGCAAGGACGGTGAGGAATGCAATAATTTCGTGATGAACAACGCTTTCTATCTCTTTTATTCTTTTAATATCCACTTTTGCATTTGAGCGAATGGCTTTGTACGTACCTTCAGGAATAACTCCTTCTGTTTCCCATGCCTTTAAAACCGCCATTTCAATATCTAGCCACAGGTTAATCTTATTTTCTTCAGAGAATATAGCCTTCATCTCTCTCTGAGCATATCTATTAAGTTCCATAAATGCCTCCCTTACCAGTCTAACCTTACCGGTATTTTTTCTTTTTGCATAGCTATCTTTATATCTTTAATTCTAATCTCACCAAAATGCAGAACACTGGCAAGAAGCGCTGCCGAAGCCCTGGTTTTTTTGAAAACGTCTATTACGTGTTCAATTGTGCCCGCTCCGCCAGAAGCTATAACAGGAATATTTACAGCTTCAGATATCCTTTTTGTAAGTTCAATATCATAACCAGTTTTTCTTCCATCCTGATCCATACTGGTTAGCAATATTTCCCCCGCGCCTCTATCTTCCACTTCTTTTGCCCATTCAACAGCATCAAGATCTGTAGGCCTTGAACCACCGTGCGTAAAAACTCTAAACGAGTTGTTGTCCCTTTTTGCATCTATAGCCACCACCATGAACTGCCTTCCAAACGTAGTAGCGCCTTTTGTTATGAGCTCAGGATCAAAAACAGCTGAAGTATTTATCGAGACTTTATCGGCACCAGCCATAAGAAGTTCTTCCATATCTTTAAGAGACTTTATGCCACCGCCAACGGTAAAGGGAATAAAGACTTCCTTTGCTACGTCCTGGACAACTTTTAACATTATGTCCCTTTTTTCTTTTGAAGCTGTAATGTCTAAAAAAACCAGCTCATCGGCCCCTTCTCTATCATAAGTTCTTGCAAGAAGTACGGGATCGCCAGCATCTCTTAGATTTATAAAACTTATCCCTTTTACAACTCTCCCACCCTTCACGTCAAGACAGGGTATAATTCTCTTTGAGAGCATAAGGTCCTCCTCATAATTATTGTAAATCACAAAAAATTAAATATAGGCTAAACTAAAATTCTAAGGCTTGCTAATGCTTGCTACTTTAGATAGTATAGCGTTTACAAACTTATATGATTTCTCAGTTCCATAAAGTTTTGAGAGTTCTACAGCTTCATTAATCGCAATCGAAGGAGATAATTTTAAAAAATTTATTTCAAAAACTGCAATTTCCATAATAAGTCTGTCGGTTACAACCATCCTTTCCGTTGGCCAATCAACAGACAATTCGTCTAATAATTTATCAATAGCTTCTTTATTTTCAATTATTCCCTCAGCTCTTATCCTTATAAACTCAAAGTCTTCTTGTTGAATGTGTTCGCCATACCTTTGCATAAGAGAGCCAATCGTACTTTGACTGTTTATCTCAAGTTCATATAAAATCTTTAAAACTATCTCTCTTAAATATCTTAAGGATTTTTTCACTTTATGCCCATTCTTCTTTGAACGAAATTCGTATAATAATCTCCCTTTATAAAAAAGGCATTCTTCAAGACTTCTTTGTGAAAGTCTATGGTAGTTGAAATTCCCTCTATTGTCATCTCATATAACGCCCTTTCCATCCTGTTTATGGCCTTCTCTCTGGTAGGAGCGTATGCGATAACCTTTGCGATGAGCGAATCATAGTAAGGAACGATCTCAAATCCCGAATAAAGATGCGTATCGCACCTTATGCCAGGGCCACCTGGAGGAATAAATTGAGTAACCTTCCCCGGAGATGGACAAAAGTTATTACGAGGATCCTCTGCATTAATTCTACACTCTATAGCATGTCCGATAATCTTTACGTCGGCCTGAGAAAATGGAATTGGTCTATCTTCAGCAATCAAGAGCTGTAATTCTACCAGATCGATGCCAGTTACCATCTCTGTTAAAGGGTGTTCAACTTGTATCCTTGCATTAATTTCAATAAAATAAAACATCTCTTCAGGAGTAACCAAAAATTCTGCTGTACCCACTCCCACATAGCCTACCTGGTTGGCAATAGCAAGAGCAGCCTCACTTAAATCTTTTCTCAATTTTGGGCTGATAATACATGAGGGACTCTCTTCAAGAAGCTTTTGGTGTTTTCTCTGGATTGAACACTCCCTTTCAAAAAGAGAGACACAGTTGCCAAATTTGTCCCTTACAAATTGAATCTCTATATGTCTTGGCTCTGAAACATACTTTTCAAGATATAAATTACTGTTTCCAAATGCTGTTTTGGCTTCATTTGAGGCAGTTTCAAAGGAATCTTCCAGTTCTTTAAAACTCTGGACTATTCTCATACCTTTTCCACCACCTCCTGCCGCAGCTTTTAATATTAGCGGGAATCCTATCTCTTTTGCAAGTCTAAATAGATCTTCTTTTGAGGAAACAAATCCAGTTGAACCAGGAACTACTGGAACTCCAGCACTCATAGCCACAGATCTTGCAACAGACTTATCTCCAACCTTTTCCATAGCCTCAGGAGATGGTCCTATAAAGGTAATCCCAGCATCCCTACAAACCCTTGCAAATTGAGGAGATTCAGCAAGAAACCCATAGCCTGGATGCACAGCATCGCAGCCAGTAACCTCAACCGCAGAGACTATAGCCGGTATATTTAAGTAACTTCCCTTTGCACTTGCAGGCCCTATGCATATGCTTGCGTCTGCCAGTTTTACTGCAAGGCTTTCTTTATCAACCTCAGAATAAGCTAAGACAGAAAAGTACCCGTATTCCCTCAAAGCTCTAATAATTCTTAGGGCAATTTCTCCCCTGTTCGCGATCAGTATTCTTTTCATAAAGCAAAATAATTAAAATAAGTAAATTTTACAAATAGCAACCTTAGTTCAAACATTGATTCACCTCTAAAATATCAAATAAAGAATTAAATAATTTTATTGCGGTTCAACAACCATCAAAGGCTGGCCAAATTCAACAGGCATAGCATTTTCTACGAGTATTTCCTTTATAACTCCCTCTACTTCAGATTCTATTTCGTTCATAAGTTTCATTGCCTCAATAATACATACAACCTGACCTTTTTTTACGTAGTCTCCAACCTCTACAAAAGGGGGGGAGTTAGGTGAAGGGGATCTATAAAATGTGCCAACCATCGGAGATTTTATAAAAACTCCATCTGATCGAGATTTAGAATTTTGCTCCAGGCTATCTTTTTTGATTTCATCAGAAGTAGAGAAATTAGGAGCGCCAGTATCAGCTACGACTTTATGACTGCCTTCTCTTTTAAGATTTAATTTTATGCCTTCGGATTCTAAACAAAGCTCAGTAATCGAGTTTTCCTGCATAGCCTTTATTAGCTCTTTTATTTCCTCAAGATCAAAGTTAATCATGATTTTACCCTTTCAATATAAAGATTTGTTCGGGTATCCACTCTTACCACATCTCCCACGTTAATAAACAAAGGCACACTTATCACTGCTCCAGTCTCAAGGGTAGCAGGCTTTGAACCACCTTGTGCGGTATCGCCTCTTACTCCCGGCTCGGTCTCAACCACTTCCAGATCAACAGTAGTCGGAAGTTCAATATTTAAAAGCATGCCATTATAAACTATTGCGTCAACGCTTTGCTCTTCTTTAAGATAGTTTACAGCATCTCCCAAAATGTCTTTGTTCAACTCCCACTGCTCATAATTATTTAAATCCATAAAGTGGTACGTATCACCCGACTTGTAAAGAAATTGAAATGGTCTTCTCTCGACATCTGCTTCTATTATCTTGTCTTCAGATCTAAAGGTCTTTTCAAGGACAGCTCCAGTCTTTAGATTCTTTAGCTTTGTTCTGACATATGCAGCACCTTGTGCTTTTCTAGCATGTTGAAAGTAAACAACCTGATACACAGCTCCGTCAATTAAAATGTTTGTAGAATTTTTTAAGTCATTCATTGAAATTTCAGCCATATCTACACTCCCTATTTTTTAGTTTTCAAAATTATTAGTGATAATAATATTATATTAAACTATATTATTTTAAATTTAACAAAAATCTACAAAAACCAATTATTTTATTTCTCTCATTAAAAACTCATTTACGCTCCTGGCAGCACCCCTTCCTTCTGCTATAGCCCAAACAACAAGGCTTTGGCCTCTTCTCATATCCCCTGCTGCAAACACTTTTTTTACGTTTGTTTTAAAATCACCAAACTGTGCTTTGACGTTAGATCTATGATCTTGCTCAATAGAAAGCCCCTTAATAGCTTTATCCTCCGGACCCAAAAAACCCATAGCAATCAAGACCATATCAGCTTTTAACTTTTCTTCACTACCATCAATGTGCTTTGGTATAAAATTGCCTTTGTTATCTCTCTCCCATTTTACTTTAACTGTGTTAACCCAGCCAAGATTAATGCCGTCTTCTTTAGGTTCAAAACTCGTAACAGTGGTAAGATAAATTCTCGGGTCTTTTCCAAAGAGAGCTATTCTTTCTTCTTGTCCGTAATCAACTTTTAAAACTTTTGGCCACTCTGGCCATGGATTATTTTGAGATCTAATCTTTGGGGGTTCAGGAAGTATTTCTATTTGTATAACGTCTTTACACCCATGTCTGATAGCTGTAGCCACACAATCTGTGCCTGTATCTCCACCACCTATTATAATTACATTTTTGTTCTTTGCAGATATTAAGGTTGAATAATCGTTATCCAAAAGACATTTTGTATTTGATCTCAAAAAATCCACAGCAAAGTAGATTCCGTTTAGTTCTCTCCCGGGAACTCTTAGATCTCTGGGCTTTGTCGCACCACAACAAAGAACCACAGCGTCAAACTCTTCTACAAGGTCTTTTAAATGTATATCTATACCAATTTCTTCATTTGTAAAAAATTTTACGCCCTCTTCTTGCATTAAGCTGATCCTTCTCATTACGATTTTTTTGTCAAGCTTCATGTTTGGTATGCCATACATAAGAAGTCCACCAACTCTATCTGCTCTTTCAAAGACCGAAACTTCGTGACCATAAGAGTTTAAGGTATCAGCACAAGCCAGACCAGATGGACCCGATCCAACTACAGCTACTCTTTTACCGGTTCTTTTAATAACCTTTTTCTTAACAAAACCCGCAGAAAAAGCCCTTTCTATGATAGAAAGTTCGTTATTCTTAATAGTTACGCTCTCCCAATTTAAACCTTCTGTACAAGAACCCTCACAAGGAGCCGGACAAACTCTGCCGGTAAATTCAGGAAAGTTATTGGTAAAAATTAGCCTTTTATATGCCTCTTCCCATGCCTTTTTATAAATTAGATCGTTAAACTCGGGAATAAGGTTGTGAAGTGGGCATCCTGCAGTCATTCCTCCAAGAAGGACTCCTGAATGACAAAAAGGTATTCCACAATCCATACACCTTGATGCCTGAATAATTACTTCTTCTTCGCTCATAGGTATCCTAAACTCGTTAAAATCTTTAATCCTCTCAAGAGGATCTCTTTCAGAAGGGGCTATTCTTTTTTGTTCAAGAAAGGCGCCAATCTTGCCCATAAATACCTCCTAAACAATGATTAGTTACCAGAAATTCTTGACATATCCTTGATATTTTCATAGAAAGCCTCCATCAAAGCTTCATCTCCACTAAAGCCAGCATTATAAGCTTTCTCAATTGCAAGAAGCATCCTCTTATAATCTTTTGGTATTATCTTTACAAACCTCTTCTTATTTTGTTCCCAATTTGACAGAATTTGTCTGGCAAGAGAAGAATCTGTATACAGCTCGTGTTTTTCAATCATAGATCGAACCTTTTCTTCTTCAGACAAATCTTTTATAGATTCTACGTAAACAGTATTAATATTTATTTTTGCTTTAAAACTCTCATCTATATCATACACATAAGCTATTCCACCAGTCATTCCGGCAGCAAAGTTTCTTCCTGTTTTTCCTAAGCAAATCACAATACCGCCAGTCATATATTCACAACCGTGATCGCCTACGCCCTCAACAACGACGTTTGCCCCTGAATTTCTCACACAGAACCTTTCTCCCGCAACTCCTCTTATATATCCCTCTCCTGACGTAGCTCCATAAAACGCAACATTCCCTATAATTATGTTCTCATGAGCGACAAATTTTGAATTCTTCGGTGGATAAACTATTATCTTGCCACCACTTAAACCCTTTGCTATGTAATCATTTGAATCGCCTTCAAGAACAAGAGTTATCCCTTTAGGTAAAAATGCTCCAAAACTTTGACCGGCAGAACCTACAAAATTTATTTTTATAGTATCTGGAGGTAAGCCATTTAGACCATATCTCGAAGTTATTTCGCTACCGAGAATTGTCCCTACCACCCTATTGGTATTCTTGATAGGTAGAGAAATTTCAACTGGTTCTTTATTTTCTATTGCTCTTTTACATCTATCCAACAATATTCTATAATCCAGGGACTTTTCAATTGAATGATCCTGTCTTTTAGTACAATATCTTCCAACTAAAGGACCAACTGGTGGTTTTGCCAGAATTGGATCCAGACAAAGCGTTTTGGCTTTCCAGTGATCGGTTTCTATAACCTCAAGACAATCAGTTCTTCCTACCATCTCATTTACAGTTCTAAATCCCATTTGAGCCATAATTTCCCTAAGCTCTGTTGCCAAAAAATACATTAAATTAATTACATATTCAGGCTTCCCCTTGAAATACTTTCTTAACTCTGGATTCTGGGTTGCAATACCTACAGGACATGTATCAAGATTACAAACTCTCATCATCACACATCCAAGCGCTACAAGTGGCAAGGTAGCGAATCCAAATTCTTCAGCCCCCAGCATTGCTGCAATTGCAATATCTCTACCAGACATAAGTTTCCCGTCTACCTCAACGGTTATTCTATCCCTTAAATTGTTTAAAACAAGCGTTTGATGAGTTTCAGACAACCCTAACTCCCAGGGAAGTCCTGCATGCCGTATGCTGGATCGTGGAGACGCACCCGTTCCACCATCATATCCAGATATTAACACCACATCTGCTTTTCCCTTAGACACTCCAGCAGCAATAGTGCCAACTCCCACCTCAGAAACAAGTTTTACGTTGATCCTCGCCTTTCGATTGGCGTTCTTGAGATCGTGAATGAGCTCAGCCAGATCTTCGATAGAGTATATGTCGTGGTGTGGGGGAGGTGAAATAAGGCCTACTCCAGGAGTTGAATATCTTGTTTTTGCTACCCATGGATAAACTTTCTGACCAGGGAGTTGCCCTCCTTCACCAGGCTTTGCTCCTTGAGCCATTTTTATTTGAATTTCGGATGCATTTGCAAGATACAAACTATCAACACCAAATCTTGCTGATGCAACTTGTTTAATAGCACTATTTCTTGAATCACCGTTTTCATCTGGAATATACCTAGATGGATCCTCACCGCCTTCTCCAGTATTTGACTTACCACCTATTCTATTCATAGCAATAGCAAGTGTCTCATGTGCTTCTTTTGAAATTGAACCGTAGCTCATAGCACCAGTTTTAAATCTCTTTACAATGGATTCAACGCTCTCAACTTCATCAATAGGTATTGAGTTGTTTTGTTTTTTGAATCTAAAAAGTCCTCTCAAGTTCTGAATAGCGCCGCACCCTTCGTGTAAAGAGGCGGTAAAGGCTTTAAATTTTTTATAATCGCCCTCTATAACAGCCCTTTGTAAAAGATATATAGTTTCTGGCCTATAAGCGTGGTATTCACCATCATCCCTATACTGATAAATACCTCCTGGGGGTAGTATCTGATTGTTTGGTAAAAAGGCTTTGTTGTATCTTAATAGGGTTTCTTGTTTAATTATATCCAAATTTATTCCGCCAATTCTTGACGGCGTTCCTGTAAAATATTTATCGATCACCTCCTTGCCAATTCCTACGCACTCGAATATCTGAGCGCCCATATAACTTTGGAGAGTTGAAATGCCCATTTTGGAGGCTACCTTCATCACACCTTTCAAAGCTGCTTTTACGTAATTTTTTACAGCTAAATCGTATTCTATTTCTAAAAGTGATCTTTCACACATATCTTTTAGCGTGTCAAAGACAAGATAGGGATTTATAGCACTGGCCCCATAACCAATTAAACATGCAAAGTGGTGGACTTCTCTTGGCTCTGCTGACTCCAGAACTATACTAACCTTCGTTCTGGTGCCCTTTTTTATAAGATGATGATTCAGCCCTGAAAGAGCAAGAAGAGCAGGAATTGGGACGAAATCAAAACTGGCGCCTTTATCAGAAAGCACTATAACGTTTACTCCCTTTCCAATTAATACGTCTACTACTTCAAAAAGGTTATCAAGAGAAGTCTTTAGATCAGAATCTCGATTAAATAATATTGAAACTGTTTCAGATTTCAGGTTCTCATGATCGAGAGACTTTATCATCAGCATATCTGTGTTTGTAAGTATTGGATTTTTTAACAAAAGACGTCTGCAATCTTCTGGTCTTGGCTCGATAAGATTTCCTTCGCTTCCAAGAAGCATCTCGGAAGCCGTTATTATCTCTTCTCTAATACCGTCTAGCGGCGGATTTGTAACCTGGGCAAAGAGTTGTTTAAAATAGTTATATAGCAATTGTTCTTGATTAGAAAGCACTGCAAGTGGAGAATCATAACCCATTGACCCAACAGGTTCAACTCCCTGAAGTGCCATTGGTTCAATTATCTTTTTTATATCCTCATATGTATATCCGAAAGCAAGCTGCAATTGAGTCAGGGATAAATTTGAATTACTTTGTGAGAGAGATGTATTTTTAATCACTAAGTCATCAAGGGCAATCATATATTTATCAAGCCATGAAGAATACGGCTTCTCTTCGGAAATGCTCTTTTTTAGCTCTTCATCAGAGATTATTCTACCCTCAACGGTATCAACTAAAAGCATTCTTCCGGGTTTGAGCCTATCCTTGAGAACAATTTTTTCAGGATCTATATCGCACACACCAACCTCTGAAGAAAGTACTATTGTGTCATCATCCATTACATAATATCTTGATGGTCTAAGACCATTTCTATCTAAAACAGCTCCTACAATTAGTCCATCTGTAAAGACTATTGAAGCAGGACCATCCCATGGTTCCATTAAACAACTGTGATATTTGTAAAAAGCTCTCTTTTTCTCATCCATACTTTCGTGGTTTTGCCATGGTTCCGGTATCATCATCATAACCGCATGTGGCAAACTTCTACCCGTCAGGTACAACATTTCAAGACAATTATCGAACATCTGAGAATCAGAACCGTCTTCATTAATAACAGGCAAACATTTAGTAATTTCAGGAAAGACTTTAGAAGCAAAAAGCTTCTCTCTTGCCTTCATCCAGTTTATATTCCCTCTAAGAGTATTTATTTCGCCATTGTGAATTATATATCTATATGGATGAGCCCTTTCCCAGGAAGGGAAGGTATTCGTGGAAAATCTTGAATGAACCACCGCAATTGCACTTTCAAAGTCAGGGTCCCTAAGATCTTTATAATACTCTGGTACCTGTTGCGGCGTAAGCATCCCTTTATAAACTATTGTTCTTGAAGAGAGGCTACATATATAAAAAAGCAAATTGTCTTCATCAGCATACTTTATCTCTTTTTCAGCCCTTTTTCTAATAAGATAGAGCTTTCTTTCAAAATCAATGCCTCTTTTTATTAAATCAGATCTTTTAATAAATGCTTGTTTTACTACTGGTTCTTTAAGTTTCGCAACGTTTCCCAATGTTGAATTATCTGTTTCAAGCCTTCTCCAAAAAATAAGCTTTAGGCCCTCTTCTTCAACAATTTCTTCAAACTTTGATTCGAGAACCCTTATCTTTTCTTCATCTCCAGGAAAGAATATCTGAGCTACTGCATAGTCTCCCTCTTGTGGAAGATTTGGAAAAATCTTCTTAAAAAATTTATGAGGAATTTGAGCTAGTAGACCCGCACCATCACCTGTATTCTCTTCACATCCTCTTGCCCCTCTGTGATCCAGATTAACCAATATTTCCAGAGCACTCTGAACAATCTGAAAAGATTTTTTACCTTTGATGTTGGCAATAAAACCTATTCCGCATGCATCGTGTTCATAAAAGGGTTCGTACAAACCATTTGCAAAAGTCTTTCCCATCAGGTTTCTTTCTCCTCATTTCTTCAAGTATGTAAATGGCTTTATTTTATATAAATAATTACAAAAAGTGAATAGTGTAATATCATCTCGTTATGTCAAGGCTTGCATTTTAAATTAAAATAATGTATAAATATATAAGGTTTGCCGAGGTAGCTCAGTAGGTAGAGCAGAGGACTGAAAATCCTCGTGTCGCTGGTTCGATTCCGGCCCTCGGCACCATTTTATTGGGGAATCGTCTAACGGTAGGACGCATGGCTCTGGACCATGTAGTGGTGGTTCGAATCCATCTTCCCCAGCCAGTTAGTTTGTGGCCCTATCGTCTAGTGGACCAGGACGCCGGGTTCTCAGCTCGGTAACTGGGGTTCGAATCCCCATAGGGCTACCATTTTTTTAGGGGGAAAAATGAATGAATTTTTTAAAGTGATTGGAAGAGTAGTATCGAACCTGAAAAAGGGTTCAAAAATTCCACCGGACGGCTATAGTGGTGAGATCCATGTGTTTGAAGAGTTTGAAGCTGGACTTAGAGGTATAGAAAATAATTCTTTTTTAGTATTAGTAGCGCTCTTTGGAACTCCTTCAGATAAGCCTCTTTTGGTTTATCCAAGAGGAGATTTTAGCCAACCTCTGACGGGCGTATTTTCTCTAAGAAGTCCTGTTAGACCCAACCCTATTGCGCTAGATACTGTAGAACTAATAAAAAGAGAGCAAAATATTTTAAAAGTTTCAGGCCTAGACTTCTATGACGAAACACCAATACTCGATATAAAATCATATTCTCCTTTTAATGAAATTATCCTAAGCGCTACACAGGAAAAGAGCTTCATCTTTACAAAGTTAAGCGTTGAGGAGAGAAGAGAGCTTTTAATCGGCTTTATAAAGAAGTCCCTTGGCAACATTTCTCAAGACTCAATTGAAGCTATAGAATTTTTTCTCGAACTTATAAATAAAAATACGGTAATAAGAAGCAAGAAAACAAGATACAAAGTAAAAGGTAGTCTAAAATTTCTCGAGGCAGTGGTGCTTATTAGTGGAGCAACCATACACTCTGATAGACTCGAGTACGAATTTGACAAATGCAACAAATTAGAAATTATCCCCTCACCCCTATAACTTTTATGGTATCAGGAAATTAAAAAGATACCCTGTAAAGATTATAGATACCGTCACTATTCCAAGAAATATAGCTAAAAGAGGTGGTTTTATAACTTGTCTTAAAAGTATTGTTTCAGGAAGAGATACTGCAGTTACAGACATCATAAAGGCTAAAGCTGTACCAATAGGAACTCCCAATCTAATTAACTCTGAGACTACAGGTATCATGCCAGCAGCGTTTGAGTAAAGCGGAATTCCTATCAAAACTGCTACTAAAACTGCAAAAGGGTTATTCGGTCCTGCAATCTGAGCCAAAAAGCCAGTAGGTGCCCATCCGTGCATTCCAGATGCCATACCTATACCTATAATCACCCATATCCCAATCTTTTTTATAAGATTTATAGTGTATTCAAAAGCTTCCTTTACCCTCTCTTTAAAAGTTATCTTAATTTCTTCTACTTCTAAATCTATATCTGTCGAGACATTCTCATAAACATAACCCTCTACATATTTCTCAAGTTTCAGTGCCCCTATTATAATGCCACCAAAAAATGCGATAACTTCTCCTGAAAGTATATATATAGCAGCTATCTCCCAACCGAATAAGCCATACAAAAGAACTAGTGCTACTTCATTGACAGTGGGAGCAGCTATTAAATATGTAAAAGTAACGCCCAGTGGTACTCCAGCTTCAACAAATCCAATAAACAGTGGCACAGCAGAACAAGAACAGAATGGAGTTATTATTCCCACAAGATCGGCTAAAAGGTGAGCAAAATAAATATTTTTACCCTTTTTTACAAGAAGCGATCTGACTTTCTCTGGAGTCAAATAGCTTCTTATATAGGTTATTATAAATATAATAACCAGAAGCAAAAAAAATATTTTGGAAGTATCCTCAATAAAAAAGTGAACAGCGTTAGTAAGATGATGTCCCTTCTCAAGATGCAAAAAGTTATAAACTACGTAATCAGCAAACCAGGTAAATATTTGCATAAGATTAACTGTCCTTATCTTTATTTAACATTTCGTTAAATATTGTTTTTAGTATGTCTTCAGGCGAAGGAACCTTTCCCTTGAAAACGACCTTTTCGTCCACCACAAGAACTGGGGTAGTCATAACCTTATATTTCATTATCTCTTTTACATCCTCAACTTTATAAATAGTTGCTGGAATCTGTCCCATCTCAATAGCCTTTTTTGTGTTGTCATATAACCTATTACAATTCGTACATCCTGTTCCTAAAATCTTTATAATCACCTTTTGACCTCCTAATAAATACATTATTAATTATGTATATTATAATTATATAATAAATTTCGTCAAGTATTTATATAATTTTGCCTGATTTTGTCATACAAAAGATTTAGGGTTACATGTAACATAGTATTACAATAAATAAAGGAGGAGCATGCTAAAAACTCAAACGGATCGGCTTTAACAAAGAAAGTTCAAGCAGCCAAACCTAAAAAAATAAGGCGCCTTCTAGGTTTGAGGCCAGAAGATGCTGTAAAGTTTGTAGCGAAGCAGAATGGAGTAAAAATAATTCCTTTTATTATATTGTTAATTAATAATTAAATTTTATACGCTACCCCTTATCTCCTCCAGGAAGTCCTTTTCTCTATATTCGTGTTCAGCTTTAATTTTCTTCTTTTTTATCTTTTGATCGTATTCTCTCAGATCCTTTCTTATTATCTTTGCGCTTACTGTCTTTGGAAATGAATCCAAAAATTCTATAAAGCGAGGTCTTTTATAAGGAGCTATATGTTTCCTGATAAATCTAAACAATTCGAGTGCCATTTCGCGAGAAGGAATGTAGTCAGGCTTCAAAACTATAAAAGCTTTTGGAACTATCATCTCTCTTTCATCTGTGGTAGGCACTACTGCAACTTCAAGAACTGCATGATGTTCCATAATTTCGCTTTCAACCTCAAAAGGACTGATTCTATAGTCAAGACTCTTAAACACATCATCAGTTCTACCAACGAAATAAAAATAACCATCCTTATCTACATAAGCGGTATCGCCTGAAAGATAATAACCGCCCTTAAAAACCGATTCATTTTTAGCCGAATCATTGTAGGCATTTAAAATCCCAAGAGGTTTAATAGGATAGATATTGACACCTATTTGTCCATCTTCACCTTCATTTTTAAGATCTAGCTGATTACTCAAAATGCTCAAATTATATCCGGGGGCAGCTTTGCCCATTGAACCTTTTTTAGTGTGCTCCCCCTTAAAATTTCCAATCATAAGAGTGCTCTCAGTCTGGCCATAACCTTCTCTTAAATTAAGATTTATGTATTCTTTGACTTTCTTTATAACTTCGGGATTAAGAGGCTCGCCTGCGCTAACAATCTCTCTTAAAGAAAATTTATAACTCTTTAGATTTTCAATCAAAAAGAGTTTCCATACACTAAGTGGTGCACAAAGCGTAGTAATTTTATATTTTTCTATCTTAGACAAAATATTTTTCGGATTAAATCTACCCTTATATTTATAGATAAAAGCCGTCGCCTGAGCGTTCCAGGGAACAAAAACGCTACTCCAAGCGTGTTTTGCCCAGCCAGGAGCACTTATATTGTAATGAATATCACCTCTTGTACATCCCACCCAGTAAAGAGTTGTTAGATGGCCAACAGGATAGTTATGATTATGTGTAACTAACTTTGGCTTTGCAGTAGTACCTGAGGTAAAGAATGAGTACATTTCATCAGTTGAATATGTGATAAAGGAGGGGGAATACTCTTCTTTGAAATTGTCAACTTCAATGTAATTTATCCAAATAGGGGACTTTCCTTTACTATTATTAAAAACTGAGTTTGAATGATTCCCTACATTGACAACAGCATTTAGATATTTGTTTGCAATAACTTCAATTTTAGAAAGCTTTGGAACAATATCACCATCTACAAAGACAAACTTTATATTAGCAGTTTCTATTCTTTCTGCAACGTCTTCAGCAGGAAGCATGGTAGCAGCAGGAATTATAACCCCCCCCGCTTTCATTATTCCAAGAAGGATTTCAAATAGAGAAACAGAGTTTTCCATCATAACCATCACTCTATCCCTTTTTTGTAGTCCAATTTCCTTTAAAAAATTAGCCACCTGATTAGATCTTTTTCTTAAAAAATCGTAGCTTGCCCAGATCTCTTTTCCATCATCATCTACAAATAATAAAGCAGTATCGTTGTTATTTGATGCGATAAAATCAAAATAATCTAATGCCCAATTAAATTTCGTCAAATGAGGCCATTTAAATTCTCTTCTACACTGTTCATAATCAGGGTAAGACAAGACAAAATCCCTAAGTTTCAAAAACTCTTCTAACTCTCTTTTCATAAATTATCCCTCTCCTAAAATAATTGTCAGAATATTCTGTTATTATAACATAAAAAAAAGGAAACTTTATCTTAAGATAACTGTAAAAAAAGGAATTTACTAAAATTTTATTTTCTTTATAACTTTTTATAAAGCTCTATCCAAATTTATACTGTACACCAAACCCCCCTCTTGGGTATCTCCAAGTAATATAACTGCAAACAATTCTGCATGTGCCACATTCAACGCATGCATCATAATTAATAGAGAGTTTATCCTCTTCATCGTCGTATGAATAAACTCCCGCTGGACAAATATACGTACAGGGTCTCCCCTGACATCTCTTGCACTCATTTGGATCACTTACTCCCAGATGGCTTTCTTCGTCGATATTGTAACCTATCAAATAAAGCTTATCTTCAATTCTCATTTGAAGTTCCTCCAGACACTAAATATATCTTTAATAATGTTAAAATATCCAATTTCCTTTTTCGCTTTATTTAAGATTAACTTTATTTTATCTGATTTTGAAACTCTATCTACGTTATATATTTCATACATAGCATCTATTAAAAATTTTGGATATTTTGAAATAAGGTACTTTTTTTCTTCTAACAATTTTGGTAAATTTCTATATGTCTTTAAGTCTTTCAACACAAATGATTCTTCAAGTTTTTTCTGATAAGCGCTCAGCGTCCTCTGTGAGAAATCTCCTATCTTTCTTGCTTCAATATATGTTTTTGCTGCAAACTTTCCAGATTCAATTGCTAGATTTGCTCCTTCTCTGTGAATGCTGTTTACAAGCATAGCTGCATCTCCTACAACCATAAAACCATCATAATAGAGTTTTGGCATTGAATAATATCCCCCCTCAGGAATCATGTGAGCCATGTACTCCTTAGTTTCGCTACCGCTAATTAAGGGCTTTATTGCTGGATGGCCTTTTAAAGTTTCGAGCAAATCATTAGGATTTATTTTAAGCCTCACCAGATCTTCTATAACTGCTCCTATGCCTATAGACAAAGAATTCCTATTGGTATAAACAAAACCCATTGCTCTCATTTCTTTAAAATAGGGACCAGTTATCTCTATGGCCACTCCCTCAGAAGAGTTTGAAACTCCAAACCTATCGTTTATAACCTTATCTGGCAACTCTATAACTTCCTTTACGCCAAGAGCAACGTTATTTGTATTAATCTCTCTTCTCAAACCAAGATATTTTGGCAAAAAGGAATTAACCCCTTCAGCCGATATAACTACATCAGAATAAAGATCTCCATTTGGTCTATCGGTTCTTACACCGACTACTTTCTCTTTATCCAAAATTAGTTCTTTCACTACTGTCTCATTTATTATCATCGCAGAGGCATCCAATACTTTTTTTGCAAACCATTTATCAAATTTTGCCCTGAACACACTAAAACAATTGTACGGCTCAGCGTTATATTTTTCGCTCTTTAACCCTACAGAAAACATAGAATCATCTGATAAAAGCCAAATCTTTTGCTCCACTATATGTCTTTCTAAAGGTGCTTCTTTATAAAAATCAGGTATCAAGTCATCCAAAGAACTTCTGTAAAATATGCCACCCATAACGTTTTTAGAGCCTGGAAAAATACCACGTTCTATAATAGCAACGTTTATTCCCTCTTTAGCTAAAACATAGCCAGCAGCGAGTCCCGCAGGTCCTGCCCCTACTATTATTACGTCAAAATCATTTTTTCTCATTTGAACCTCCAGCTTTTAGCTTATCGCTAAAAAATTGAGTTAGTCTTGGTAAAATCTCTATAGCATCTCCTACAATTCCATAAGTTGCTATGTCAAATATTGGTGCATGAGGATCTTTATTGATGGCAACAATAATTTCAGAAGATTTCATTCCAGCCAGATGTTGAATTGCCCCAGATATTCCTGCAGCTATATAAATCTTTGGATGAACAGTTTGACCAGTTTGACCTACTTGTCTTGAGTATGGAGCCCAACCCATTTGAACCACCTTTCTTGATACAGCCCATGTGCCTCCCAAAGTTCTTGCAAGGTCTTCTAGAAGCTTTATATTCTCCTTTTTTCCTATTCCCCTACCCCCTGCTATTATTACGTCGTAAAAGCTCAAATTTACTTTATCAGATTCAGTCTTAACTCTTTCTAAAATTTTTTTTGGTATTTTATCCTCAAAGAACTCAAATTCTTCTCTAATCTTTTCAATGTTTACAGGATCTTTTATTGCCTGGAAAACTCCAGGCCTTACTGTAGACATTTGAGGCCTATTGTCAGGACAATATATTACAGCCATAAGATTCCCACCAAAGGTTGGACGGGTCATTAATAGATTTTTTGCGTCTGATTCAAAGTCTATATCGAGCGCCGTAGTATCAGCAGTTAATCCTGTATCAAGTTTGGTTGCAAGTGTCGCTGCTATATCTCTACCAAGAGTGGTCGCTCCAATTAATATTATTTCAGGTTTATATTTTTCAATTAAATATAGAAGACTATCCCTGTAAGGTTCAGTTCTATATTCTTTCAGCACAGGGTTTTCAACAAAATAAAATTTTTCAGCTCCATATTCTGATAACTTATTTGAAAAAATCTCAACTTTATCCCCTACAGTAAAGGCACAAATTTTACATCCTAAGTCTTTTGCCAGTTGGCGACCTTTAGTTAATAGCTCCAGAGAAACGTGCTCAATTCTCCCATTATCGTGTTCTATAAAAACCCATACATCTTTATATTCTCTAATATTATGAGTCATAACACAGTCTCCTATAATTTGCCCATTTCTTTTAAAACGGGTTCTAATTTCTCAAATAGAGCTCTTGCCACATCGTTAACGCTAGCCTCAATAATCTCTTTTCTCTCTCTCTTAGGCGGGACAAAGACTCTCTTTACCTTCGTAGGAGAACTTTTTAAACCACACTTTGTTGGATCAATCTTTATATTATTTGAGTTAAGCACGCGTATCTCTAACTTTGCAGCTCTAATTAAATCTGGAAGAGGAGAAAATCTAAGAGTATTCAACTCTTTTTCTGTAGTAATCATACACGGTATGGTAACCTGAAGGGTTTCAAAACCTCCTTCGATTTGTCTCTGAGCTATCACATAGCCTTTCTCAGGATTTACTTCTATTATTTTTATAGCACAAGTCACAAGTGGTATATCAAAGCGAGTTGCCAAACCAGGGCCAGTTTGAGCGGTATCACCGTCAATAGCCTGTTTGCCAGCCCAAAATATATCAACTGGCCCATTCTCCTGTATAACCTCCTGTGCCCCTGCCCACAAAGCATAACTTGTAGCCCAGGTATCAGATCCTGCAAAGACCTTATCACAAAGAAGATATGCCTTATCCGCTCCCATGGATAAAGCTTTTCTTAAAGCCTCTTCGGCCATTGGAGGACCCATACTTAAAACTGAAACTATTCCACCAAATCTGTCCTTTATCTGGACAGCTGCTTCAATAGCGTGAGCGTCGTAAGGATTGATTATTGCAGGAACTCCGTCTCTAATCAGGGTCCCAGTATGATAGTCTACTCTAACCTGAGCTGCATCTGGAACTTGTTTAATAAAAACTAAAGAGTGCACATAAACCTCCTTCAGATAAAAATTACTTAAAAAGCTATTAAAATTTAATAGCTTAAAGAATACTAAAAAACTTTTAGAGTAAATTTTATTTTAATTTTATATTTTTACTCTGATCTTAAGTATTTATTACCTTAAATAAATTTTAAAAATCATACTTTTACAGCCTTAATCCTTATGCGTACATAATCTGCAAAATAGCTCCCATCTCTGAATAAAGCTGGCTTGAGAATTTCTTCTATAGACTTATAAGATTCTTCTTTTTCATCAACTGATAACTCCTCAAAAAATATTCCGAAAAATATATCTAGCCAGTCTCTTAATCCTCTCTCTTTTCCTCTGAGTCTGGTAGGCCTTTCAAATAGATACGCTTCTATTACCTTAAAGCCTTGATTCTCAAGTAATAAAGTATATTCTTCCACAGAAGGGTAGAACCATGGATTAAGTTTAGCTGCATCAATTTTATATTTAGAAAGTACCTCATATATCGCTTTTATAACCATATCCACATTGCCCCTACCTCCAAATTCGGCCACAAATCTGCCGCCTTCCTTTAAAGCAAGATAAATTGATTCAATTGCTAAAGAGGCTTTTTTCACCCAATGAAGAGCTGCATTAGAAAAAACTGCATCAACTTGGCTTTTTAATCGAAAGCTTTCTGCTAAATCTACGAAAAATTGTATTTCAGGATATTTTTTGCGTGCTCTTTCAATCATAGCAGGAGAACAGTCTATCCCTATAGGTTCTGCCCCAAACTTAAAGATTTCATAAGTCAAGTCGCCAGTTCCACAACCAAGATCTAAAATGCTCTCACCGGGTATAGGGGATAACAATTGAAGCAGTTCTTTCCCAAATTCGGAAACAAAACCTACTTTCTTATCATAATTTTCTGCATCCCACTTGTTCAAAAAATAATTTTACCCCTTAGTTATTTATAATTTTATAGTAAAAATATATTCATTAATTTTGTCAATACGATTTGACATACAAAATATTATATAATATAAAATAAATTATATTCAAATATTATCTTCCGAAGAAGAGTTAAAAATAAAGAATAAAAATTTATGTTTTTTGTTCGGTGAAGTCTTTCCCCCCGTTTTAAAATAGTCTGTAGTGTCACCTACAAGCACATCGTTTATGTCAAGAGGTTTTATTTTTTGAGGCTTTGAGAAGTCAATATCAGAAAGTTTTATGAATTTTTTAGCATTCTTTGTTCTCGAATACCAATAAATTTCTTTTTTTGTAAGATCATATCCCACAGTCCACTGAGTAATCCCTTCATAAGGTAGCTCTCCAATGTCATTTTGCGCAGTTTCCCTCATGATTTTGAATGCACCACAAATTGAATCTTTATGATATATTTTCATATCGTTATATAAAATTGCTGCCTTTACAAACCTATTTTCGCTATTTGCTTCGGCGTCCTTTGGAAAGTTTAATTTCCCTCCAAAGCCTTTATATCTCTTTAGGTTATCTAAGCTCGATTGGTAAAAGTTGTTCGTTAGAATATCAAGTTCAGGATTTTTATAAATTATAACCCTGCTATCAGGCAATATGTCTACTATTGCAGTGTTACCTGAACTGTCAGCCATAATATAGTGCAGGTTAACTAACATGTCAGCATAATTAAAATTGATTATTTGAATATTCTTGATAGCAGTTAAAGCATCATCTACATCTGCACAATTATCAAGAAGATACTCTATCAATTCCCAATTGTTTATAGAAACTTTTTTAAAATCTAAATTACTTATAGCCTTTCCGTCGTTGTCATCAAGCCACAAAGATGAAACCCAAAGGCCTTTTTCGTTCATTCCATCTACAGGAATACTTATCTGACCGTATAAAAGACTGGTTTCAACAACATCAAAAGTTATACTGCCATACTTTGAAGTCCATTCAGCACTCTTGAAATCATCATCATCGTTGTCCTGTAAAAAATCCGCTTCCTTTTTAATTCCTCTTTCATGTCTTGCCACAAGGGCATGTCCATCAGTCCAATCAAAGTTTCTTGCTGCAATTATATCTTTCCCATGCAAAACAACTGCTGTACACCCAAATGCCATAGAGCCTATGCACAGTAGTGCAAAAAGCGTCAGAACTATTACAAACAAACCTCTTGCTTTATAAAACAAATTATCCTCTCAAAGCTTTTTATGAAATACGATTATTGGAAAAATTATGTAACACAATACTCAATAATATATTTATATTATAATATAGATTAATATTTTTATAAAGTTTTAATTAACATTGCTTAGCTACTCTGAAAACAAAGCCTTTTAAAGCCGAATTCATAGGCAAAAGCGGCACACGTCGTTCCAAACAGAATAATTTCTTTTCCAGAACTGTATTCAACTAACTCATCAATTGAACCGTTTACAAGAGTTGAGCCAGTCATGAAAACTAAATCGCTTTCTTTTATTATATCCTTGTTCAATTCGTAAGATTCAATTAAGCTCCCATTTTTTAATTTCCCAATATTCTCTGGATCCATATCAGTCACTCGCATATTAAAATACTTTGAAAGAGCTGATATGAATGCCGGTTGATATCCTATAACTGCAACTTTTAAATTTCTATAGTTTTCTATAAATTGTTCTAATGCTTTCCTGGCACAAAGTTCAGGCCCTTCATCTCTACAGTGGACAGTATCATTTAAAAGCCCAAGATATCTGTAAGTAGCATTGATAGTTGCAACTATCAATGCCCTATTTTGTTCTTGCGACTCGTTCAATTTATTTATCTCTTCAAGACGGCCAACATATTTAGATGGAATTGAGGTAAACGCCTGACCAATTGAATTTTTGATTTTAGCTTGAATTAATAATTCTTTTCCTTTTAACAGTGGAAAGTCATTCCTCTGTGGTTCTCCAATTGCTTCCTTTGGAGTAAGACCCTTAATTTCTACGCTTATGCTCTCCCCCTGAAGTCCCATATCAACCACTCTTCTCCACCATCTATCTTTCAAAGAACTAAGTAGCATCCTTTTCACCTCACGAATAAAAATAATTGGATATTAAAGTTTTAAATAAAAATTTCTTATTTGTAAGATTTATAAACATATTATAACCTTTATCTATACTTTAAAGCTTTAAAAGGAGGTGAAAGAATGAAAGCTTATGTAAACGAAACTCTGTGCATTGGCTGCGGAACCTGTGAAGCGCTTTGTCCCGATGTATTTAAAATGGATGGCGCTGTGGCAAAAGTCATCTCAGAAACCTGTAGTGATTGTTGCCAGAGCGCTAAAGAATCCTGTCCGGTTGAGGCTATATGGTTAGAATAACAAATCAAACACTATTTATAAGTTTTTGTGCAATCCACTTATCTGGATAGCTAAATCATCTATCTTTTTTAGATCTTCATCTTTTGGCATACCCTTTATAAGGACAGGGGATATTATATGTGGCTTTAGTGGTGAAAGCATATTTGAAACAATATCCACAACTTTTGACCCCCAACCGTATGAACCTATTAAACCAAAGTATTTCGTTTTTGGTTTCAGGGCAGATACCAAATAAGTAGCATATAAAGCTGCAGGATGAGGCCCCAGCAATACCGTAGGCGTTGCAAGCACAATAGTTGCAGCATCAACCATATGGATAGCTATTTCTCCTATATCAGTTTTTGTTAAACTAAATTGTATCACTTCAATATTAAGATCTGTCAAGCTTTGGACAAGTCTTTCGACCAATATTTTAGTACTTCCATGCATAGAAACATACGGTATCAAAACAAGATTTTTCACTTTGTCCGATATCCA
Source organism: Thermodesulfobium acidiphilum (assembly GCF_003057965.1). NCBI lineage: Bacteria > Pseudomonadati > Thermodesulfobiota > Thermodesulfobiia > Thermodesulfobiales > Thermodesulfobiaceae > Thermodesulfobium > Thermodesulfobium acidiphilum. The sequence goes on along the minus strand of NZ_CP020921.1, from coordinate 89,698 downwards.
ATCTTCGGTTGCGTTTACTATAAATTTTGGATCCTGATAAACAGGGCCATGACTTGGAGCAATAATTTTTGGGGAAAGACTCTTTACAATCTCCAAGTTCTTTCTGACATTATTTCTAAATGGCATCATGATTTCAGAATAATATCTCTTAGCAGCCATATATACAAGGGATTCATCAGTCACATAAAGTTCACTTGTTGCAAGGTGTGAACCAAAAAAGTCGCACGTAAAAAGTATTTTTTCTTCTTCCAAAAAAGTAATCATAGTCTCTGGCCAGTGCACCCATGGAGTTATCTTAAATTGTAAGGTTTTTAAACCAAGTTCTAGTTTGTCGCCCTCTTTTACTACCAGAAATTTATCGCTATCTATGTGCAATAAGTCAATCAGAAAGTCCTTGCATTTAGAATTAGTTACAACCATAGCATCAGGATAGAGATTTAATACGTCACCAATTGATCCACTATGATCTTGCTCAGCATGATTCGAGATTACATAATCCACTCTCACGTTCAGCCTCTTGAGATCGTTTATTAGTTCATACGTTTTCGTAGGGTCTGTAGTGTCAATGAGAGCACATTTATCGCTTCCTTTCACAAGATATGCATTATAAGTAGTTCCATACGGCAAAGAAATTAGCTCATCGAAGACCCTTCTATCCCAATCATTAGACCTCAAAGACCAAACGCCTTCTGAAATCTTTTTAATAGACATTTTAAATATCCTCCTTTTAAATTTTTTTTATAACTATCTGAGCTTTTCTAAACAGATAAAGAGGGAGTGCAAAACCACTAAATATATGAACAAGTCTACTAAATGGTAGTATTAAAAACAAAGTAAAACCAAAAAACATATGAACTCTATAAATTACAGGAATCATTACAAGATAATTTATTGCCTGAAATCTAAAAGTTAAGAGATTTTTTACATATTGAGATAGATACAGTAAAAGATGTCCATCTCTCTCAAATAGAAAAGAATAAATTACACACGTCATGCCTAAACACAGTGTAAAAAAGATCCACAAGAGGACAAAGATGTCCATCGAAGTTGACATTGCTAAAACTAATTGGTTAGTAAGCCTTCTAAATATTAATAGCAATACACCAACAACCGTTATAATTCCAAAAATGGATCCAAAAATTATTTCTATCATCTGATGGACGCCACTTGATAGTCCCACAAGTTGAAAAATTCTCTCAGGAGTGAGAAGGCCAAATAGGTGCCCAAAAAATAACGCCAAAATACCAAAGTGAAATAGATTGCTTCCTACCTTTAATATTTTGTCCTCAAAGATCTCGCTTGAGGCTGTTTTCCAATTATAAGGCCTATAAAAAAATCTAAATATGCTCACAGATACAAATATGCTCAAAACTACATAGGGATAAAAGAGAAAAGTAAGATAATCAAAGTAACTCATCTAACGCCTCCTTATCTAAAAGGATCTCAAATAAGCTGTAATATGGACTTTTCGATTCAAAAAGCCTAGAATATAGGTTTTGAAAAGCCAATTTATACTTGTTCAAAAGCTTTAAAGCAAATTCTTTTTCTACACAAGAAAGGAATTCAATGAATAGTGGAATGTAGTCAGGCAATTCATTATTTTTTGGGCTAAAGCCAAATTCATTGTAAAGAGATTTTATCTTAACCAATTCATGACCTTTTTGAGAGTTGTTTAAGCGCATGTGATCTAACATACAAAGAGAATTTTGGGGTGTGAGATCAAAGATATCTACGTAATATTCCTGCAAATCCAGGGTGGATTTGCCTCTGTAATAAGCTGTAAATTCTTTGAGATATTCGTATAAATTTAGATTTTTTGCATTAAATTCAAATTTTTCGATCTCTAATCTATACATATCATCTGGATATCTAAAGAGAAAAGAAAGTGCCTTCATAAATTCTGAAAAATTCATAATATTTTACTCTTTAGCCATATTCTTTAAAATTATATCGATAACGATCGAGAAAACTGCGAGCAAAAGAAAGACTAAAAATCCTTCTCGATAACCCTCTAAACCATTCTTTGCAACAAAAGCACCAAGTAAAGGCGGTATTACAAAGCCGCCGAAAGCGCCCAATCCGCCAACCCATCCAGAAGCACCTCCTACTGCGTTTGAGACCATTCTTGGTACCAATTTAAATACAGCAGCGTTGTTCATTCCCATACCTACTGCCATAATAATCATAGACAATACACAAAAATCAATATTCCTAATAAATAATATTCCAAAAGAACCCACTGCCATAAGGACAAGCGAAATTATAGATGTATTTATGCCGCCAATCTTGTCTGCAATAACTCCGCCGAATATCCTTATAGCAGAGGTAAGTATAGAATATGTTGCAGTTAGTGACCCTGCTACAAAGAGGCTTACCTTAAAGTACTGCGTCCAATAAGTAGGAAACCAGGCTGTTAAGGCCATAAAACCACCAAATGTGGTAAAGTAAAGAATTACGAGTAGCCAGGTTCTTAAAGTTTTTGCAGACAATTTCAAACTATCTATCAAACTCTTAGCAGGACAAATCTCCTGTCCACAACTTTGGGCAAATTCCATTGCCTTTTCTCTACTGTGTCCCATTTTTAACATCTGAAAGTAATATGAGTCTTTTCCCAATATAAAGTAAAGTACTGTACCAAATATTAGTAATCCGAGCCATATAAAATATGAATTGATTATCCCGAGATTTACAAGACTAATTGGTAGCAAAAATGAAAATATTCCTGGAGCCAGGTTTCCTATTCCAGCATAAGTCCCCAACGCGAAACCTTGCTTTTTTTGCGGAAACCAATACGAGACTTGAGATATACCCACAGAAAAGGTTGCAATCCCGCAGCCACTTAGTAGTCCAAAAAACAGTGTTAGATAATAAAACAGAATCTTATTTTGACTGGCATAAGATGGATTTTTAAAGATAAAGTAAACAAGCCCGGAAAGACCAATAAGTCCAAATATTGCAATAACCATCAAAGTCAAAAAGGGCTTTCTCCCTCCAACAGAGTCAACCCAGGCAGAAAAAGGTATCCTGAGAATTGACCCCGAAAGAGCTGGCATTGCAACCAAAAGACCAAGCATTTGAGGAGAAAGTCCAAGAATATCCTTAAACTTTATAGCTGTAGGCCCAAAGAGAGCAACAGCCGCAAATCCAAAGAAAAATCCAAGCGTCGCTCCAAATAGACCCTGGCTAGGTGAACCCTTAACTAATACGTTTTCACCTGTCATCTTTACCCTCCAAAATCATTTTTTGGAAATCCTACGATGCCCTTTTTCACATAGTTATCATCATAGTTTTCCTTGTGAAGAGTCGGTATAACAAACCTATCAGAGTAATCAGCAATGGCAAGAAGCTTATACAGATATTCTGCCTGGCTAACAGTAAGATTGGATTTTTCGAGGGAATCTGTGTTATTGTCCTTGTAAAGAATCTTATTTCTGTTGTATATCCTTATTGCCAGCAATTTATTCAAGGCTTCAAGTATTAGGCTTTCATCCCCTGCAGTTAACATATTTGCCAAAAATTTTGCAGGGATTCTCAATTTCGAGACATCGGGCAAAACGTCTTCATCCGATTCTGAGATTAGTCCTGACTGTATGGGTGAAAGTGGTGGAATATAATAAACCATTGGCAGAGTCCTAAACTCGGGATGAAGCGGAAAAGCTATCTTAAATTCCTTTATCATCTTGTAAACAGGCGAAATTTTTGCAGCGTCTAAAAAGTTTTCTGGCACGCCGTCCTCTATGGCTTTTGATATAACTTCTTTATCATTTGGATCGAGTATTATCGAGAGCTGACTTCTATAAAGTTCTTTTTCATCACAGCCTGCAGCCTCTTTTATTCTGTCCCTATCGTACAATAAAACGCCGATATATCTAATTCGCCCCACACAACTCTCAGAACATACAGTAGGCTTTCCTACTTCCAAACGTGGAAAACAAAGTATACACTTCTCAGATTTTCCGCTCTTGTAGTTATAGTAAATCTTCTTATAAGGACAGGCGCTAACACACATTCTAAATCCCCTGCATTTATTTTGATCAATTAGTACTATGCCGTCTTCATCTCTTTTGTAAATTGCACCAGATGGACAGGAAGCAACGCAAGCAGGATTAAGACAGTGTTCGCAAAGCCTTGGCAAATACATCATAAATGTGTTTTCAAACGATGAATACAAGGACGAATCAATATCCTTAAAGTTATAGTCTTTCGACCTGCTCTCAAAGGTGGTACCAAGGTCATCTTCCCAGTTAGCTCCCCACTTTATATCGATCTCTTTATGGGTAATAGCTGATACAGGCTTCAGAGTTGGGAAGGCATCTTCTTCGGAATTCTTAAGATAAGAATAGTCAAATGTAAAGGGCTCTGAATAATCTTCAATTGTAGGAAGGTTTGGGTTTGAGAATATATTTAACAATGCATTTAGCTTTGATCCAGACTTTAACTTAAGATTTTTCCCCGAAAGCTCCCAGCCTCCTTTGTATCTATTTTGAGTCTCCCAATTTTTTGGAAATCCAATGCCTGGCTTTGTTTCAACATTGTTAAACCATGCATACTCTAAACCAGATCTTTGTGCCCAGACGTTCTTACAGGTGACAGAACAGGCATGGCATCCAATACACTTGTCAAGATTTAGCACCATTGCAAGCTGTGCCCTTACCTTCATAAGGCATCACCCCCTTCTCTTTTCTGAGTCCAGATAACCTTATTTAGTTTTCTCACAATCACGAAGTCATCCCTATTCGAACCAATCGTGCCATAATAATTAAAGAAATAGGAGAGCTGAGCATATCCACCGATCATATGCAAAGGATTTAGTAATATCTTTATCAAGCTGTTATGCACGCCACCCCTGGCTGATGTCCTCTCCGAGATAGGATTGTTTATAATCTTGTCCTGAGCGTGATACATAATTACCATTCCACTTGGTATGCGCTGTGAGAGAACAGCTCTGGCTACGACAGTCCCATTTCTGTTGTATAAAGTCACCCAATCATTATCTTCTAACCCAATTGATTTTGCATCAGCCTCGCTCAACCATACGTGAGGCCCGCCCCTTGAGAGGTTTTGCATAATCTGGAGATCAATAAATGTGGTATGAATGCCAAACTTTTGGTGTGCAGTGCAAAACTTTAACGTTATGCAGTTCTCATCAAGTTTGATCTTATCGGTAGAAAGAATATTAACTGGCGCTTTATATATTGCAAAATTTTCGCCAAAGTCTCTCATCCATCTGTGATCCTGGTATATCTCTATCCTGCCAGAAAGGGTGCGCCATGGAATTAACTCGTGAACGTTTAAATAGTTTGCGCTGTATGGAACCTCTTTTGACTCAATTCCGCTCCAGCAAGGTGAGGTGATAGTTCTCCTTGGCTGGATCTGAAGGTCTCTAAATCTTAGAACATAATCCTTTGGTGGCAAAACTTTTGAATGATCTCTCCCAGTCTTTTTCGAAATGTTTTCCCACGCCTTAAACGAAACGCTTGAATTTGTCTCAGGGCTAAGACACATTATTGCTTCACAAACGCTCCTTGCTGAAGAGATACTAACTAAACCATTATTTTCTGAATTAATAGATCTTAAGTCATTAAGTTCTTCACTGCAAAACCAGGACACCCCTTTTGCGCCAATTCCTAATTTTTCGACAAGGGGTCCAATGGACGTATACTGTTTATAAACATTGGGATAGTCTCTCTCTACCTGAGTGATGCCAGGAAACGTCTTGCCTGGTAAGATATCACACTCTCCCAATTTCCAATCTTTCACTTCAGTTGGCTGACCTAATTCAGATGGCGTATCGTGTAAAAGCGGAGAAAGAACAGTATCGGTTCTTTTCCCCAAATTGTCCTTAGCGAGTTCAGAAAACTTCTTTGAAATCGCCTTGAAGATCTCATAGTCAGTTTTGGACTCCCACAATGGATCTACCGCCTGTGAAAAGGGATGAATAAATGGGTGCATATCAGTAGTGCTTATATCTTCTTTCTCGTACCACGTAGCTGAGGGCAATACTATATCGGAATACAGACAAGTCGTGCTCATTCTGAAATCGATAGTTACCAATAGATCCAGCTTGCCAATAACTGGTTCTCTTACTTTTATTTCTTTAAGATCGCTTAAGTCTGACTCCTCTTCTATCAGCCCAGATTTTGCGCCTAAGAGATATTTTATAAAATACTCGTGCCCTTTTGAGCTTGCACCCATTATATTCGATCTCCAAACAAACATATTTCTTGGATAATTTTTCTCATCTTCTGGATCTTGATAGGAAAATAGGATGTTTCCCTTTTTAACTTCATCAGAAATATATTCTGATATGTTTATTCCCTTTGCCTTTGCAAGATCCGATATATCCAGAGGACTTATATTTAAATATGGCGCAGCTGGAAGCCAGCCAAGTCTTATGGCCTTTACATTAAGATCAAATGGGTGAGAGCTATACGCATCCTTTTTAGCGATAGGAGAAAGTAAATCATCAACCTTCAAGGTTTCATATCTATACTGATCAGTGTGGACATAGAAAAAGGAGGTCGAGTTTACATGTCTTGGGGGTCTATACCAGTCAAGCGCAAATGCAAAGGTTGACCAGCCTGCAAGCGGCCTGACTTTCTCTTGTCCCACATAGTGGGCCCAACCACCGCCAGATTGCCCAATGCAACCACACATTGTAAGTAGATTTATAGCCGCCCTATAGATAGTATCAGTATAGTAGTAGTGATTGACTCCTGCACCTATTATTATCATTGACTTTCCTCTTGTGAGAAGTGCATTCTCTGCAAATTCGCGGGCAATCTTTATTACAATTTCTTTCTTTACACCTGTTATCTTCTCCTGCCACGCTGGGGTATAACAATTGAGATCGTTATAGCTCTTTGCAACGTTTTCATCACCCAATCCTCTATCAATCCCATAGTGAGCTACAAGTAAGTCAAATACAGTTGAGACGTAAAATTCTTTGGAGTCTATGATTATCTTCTTTGCAGGAACTTTTCTTACGATTACTTCTTTAGTCCCTCCGAAATATGGGTACAAAACTTTTGCATCAATATCTCTAAAATCAATCAAGCTAAGCTCTGGATTTATTTCTTTTCCAGTTAAAGAATCTCTTAACTCAAGATTCCACTTTCCATTTTCCTGGTATCTAAAACCTATACTGCCATTTGGTGTACATATACCAATCTTTTTATCAAATATAACAGTTTTCCATTCATCAAATTTTTCTCTACCACCAAGATCGCTCGATCTAAGAAATCTTCCAGGTTTAAAAAAATCACCTTCCTTTTCAAGCATTACCAAGCAAGGCATATCTGAAAACTGCTTGCAATAAGACTCAAAGTAATCGCTTCTTTTGTCAATAAAAAATTCTTTTAATACAACGTGTCCCATGGCCATCCCCAAAGCAGCATCACTTCCTGGTTTTGGGCTGAGCCAAACGTCTGCAAATTTACACGCTTCACTGAAATCGGGGGATATAACCACAGTCTTTGTCCCCTTATACCTGGTTTCTGTGAAAAAGTGTGCATCAGGCCTTCTGGTTTGAGGAACGTTTGACCCCCACAAAAGAAGATAGGTAGAATTGTACCAATCTGCCGACTTTGGAACGTCTGTCTGATCCCCAAACATCTGGGGAGAAGAGGGAGGCAGATCGCAATACCAGTCATAAAAACTTAATATTGCTCCACCTATCAAAGAAAGGTATCTAGTGCCCGATGCATAACTGACCATCGACTTAGCAGGGATAGGACTAAAGCCGACTACCCTATCTGGTCCATATTTTTTTATGGTATATATGTTTGCTGCAGAAATTATCTCAACCGCCTCATCAAAAGAAATTCTTATAAAAGAGCCACAGCCCCTCTTTTTTTTATATAGAGAAGAACTTTTCACAATCTCCCCCCATGCGTTTACAGGATCAAGATCCTTTCTCTTTTCTTTGTAAAGCTCATATAGAGATCTTCTTATCATTGGATACTTTATCCTGTGAGGGCTGTATTCATACCAGGAATAGCTGGCTCCACAGGGACATCCTCTGGGCTCGTATTCAGGAAGGCCATCCTGGGTAGATGGGTAATCGTTTTGCTGAATTTCATAGGTGATGATTCCCTCTTTTACAAAAATCTGCCAGCTGCAGGAACCGGTGCAGTTCACCCCATGTGTAGATCTAACTACTTTGTCATAAGAAAATCTTTTTCTGTAGCCATCTTCAGCCGAACATGGTTCTTTTTTCTCTTCTATCCAATTATCCAATTCATACCCCACCTTTCAAAAGATCTTCACCCGCATTCACTTTTTTTACATTATAAAGGTTTAGCCTTAAAAAATAATTGACTTAAATCAAGAAAATCAAAATCCTGAGTGATGATGCAATAACAGTATTAACTAAATCATAATAAATTATATAATTTTTTTAAGGAGGACAAACAATGTAAGCAGAAGGAAAGGTTTTAATTCTTTGAAATTTACTCAATCTTAATTGTCTTGAAAATTCTAAAAGTCTTAAAAATAAATTTTTATAAATAAGTTGTCAAATTTCACCAAATTATGATATTTTGCTTTAGACTAACCAATGGGGATAATATCATTTGGCTGATTTCTTAGAGGATGCAAGGGGCGTTAAGGATGCACATGAGAAGTTCTTTAAGATGGTTTTTTCAAATGAATTTGGATACAAGAACTTTTATAGGCAGGTTCTTTCCAAAAGATATTAGAAAACACATTGATTTAGATTCTGTAAAGCTAATAGACAACAAAAAGCTGACAAAGGGATACAAGAAGTATCAGTTAGATCTATCCTTTGATTGCAAGTTCAATGGAAAAAAAGTCTAAATTTTATCTGATATTTGAACATAAATCAGGCTTAGATAAATTTGTACTTCTTCAGATACTAAGCTATATGGTAGTGACACGGGAGGCAAATCTAAAACAAAATAAGGACTTGATACCTATAATTCCTATAATCTTCTATCAAGGAAAAGAGAAGTGGAACATGTCAAATGAGTTTTCAGATCAATTTAAATCAATAGAATCAGATCTTTAAGCTTGCAGCTTTAAAGTACTGTAAAGATAATTACGAAGAATTGAAAAAAATATTTGCATTGGTGTATCATATTATTAAAAAGCAAGGTTAAAAGTATTACAGATAGAGAGAGACTAAAAAATATAATGAAGGCTATGTTTAAGATTAACAGCATAAGCAAGCTTGAAGAGTTGCTATAAATTCAAAGAATCGATCTCTTATTAACTTACACCAAAAAACAAAAATATTACTCACTTTTTAGCAATAAATAAAAAGTTTAAATGCTTTTAAGTGTTAACGATTATTGAGATTTTTATTTGCTCTAACTGTCAAAGATGAGAGTATATAATTTTTTAAGGAGTTTAACAATGCAATCAGAAAAAAGAGTCTCGTTTGATAATATATCTAATCTTCTCACCCCTATCAGGTTAATTTTAGGTTGGCAATTTTTCAGCGCATTTTTAAGAAGGACGTTAAACGATCCAGAAAAACTCGATCCAAATTCACCAGCATATATAGGACATGCATTCAATCACTTTTTGCCGCATGCGCTGTTTATTAAACCGATGATAGAGTTTTTAATTACCCATGTTCATTTGCTTTACATTTTCTTACTTACCTTTACTATTATTGAAGGTTTGGTAGGTATCGGGTTAATTTTAGGCCTGTTAACAAGGCTGTCTGCTCTCGGAGCAGCTCTATTGTCGTTTGGCATACTCCTGGGTTCTGGCTGGCTGGGTTCAACTTGTGTTGACGAGTGGCAAATAGGCATTGCAGGAATTGGCTCTGGAATAGTTGTTATGTGTTTTGGAGGCGGACAATTTTCTATAGACTACCTTCTCTTCAGAAAAAGAACTTCAAAAATTCTAAAGTTACTTACATCAGGTCCATTAGATTTAAACAGTGCTCAGATAAGAAATATTGCATTAATTTTTAGTCTGGTTGCAGTTTCTATAACTCTTTTTACATATCAAGCGCTGCACAATGGCTTATATGGTAAACTCTACAATCTCTCAAAAGTGCCGAAAATAGAAATCTTAAGCGCAAATTTATACAACAACGGGTCTTTGAAATTGCTTATTTATAGAGTTGATGGGCCAGATACATACGGGGCGTTTGTTAGACAAATTATTGTATCTGATGATTCTGGCAATATCGTTGAAACTTTCGATCCAAATGAAACAAGTGTTGACAGCTCAAAGATTAAAAACTTTTACTTAAATAAAGTAGAGCCCAATAAATATAGTTTAGTAGTACCCCTTGGAGCTAAAGCCGAAGTAGAATTTTTGCCAAATCACAATATAGAGCTTAAAAAGGGAAAATACAAAGTAGAATTGATTGATATAAGCGGTCTAAAGTGGACGAAAGATGTGAACGTAAATTGAGAGTTTGAAATACTTTCTAAATTGTAAATTTATTTAAGGAGAAAATTTGAATAAAATAAAGCCATTGAAAGTCCTGCACACGTCTGATTGGCACATTGGAGACACCATTTGTTCAAAGAAGAGATATGACGAGTTTGAAGTTGCTTTAAATTGGCTATATAGCGTAATAGAAGAAAAAGATGTTGACATAGTGCTCATATCCGGAGATATCTTTAACACAAGTACTCCAAGCAGTCAAGCACAGGAGCTCTATTATAGATTTCTACACAATATAACCCGTTCAAAATGCAAGCACGTTGTGATCACTGCTGGCAATCACGATTCTCCAACCTTTTTATCAGCGCCAAAAGAGATATTAAAGGCATTAAACGTTCACGTAATAGGATCAATATCTGACAGGTTAGAAGACGAAGTTATAGTTTTAAAAGATAATGAAAACAAACCCATACTAATAGTCTGTGCAGTGCCATATTTAAGAGAAAGGGATATAAGATTTTCTGAAGAAGAAGACACCACTGAAAGAGAGATGAAAATTATCAATGCTATCAAAAAGCACTATGATGACGTCTTTGATGTTGCAAAGAACAAAAAGAACGAGTTGGGGCTGGATGTTCCAATAATTGTAATGGGGCACTTATTTTTAAATTCAGCAAAGTTAGAAGATAACGATGGGATAAGAGATCTTTATGTTGGATCGTTGTGCCAGATACCAGTAGAATTTTTGCCGCAAAAAGCCGATTATATCGCCCTCGGTCACCTTCATTCGCCTCAAAGTGTTGGTAAAAATGAAAAAATTAGATATTCTGGTTCTTTGTTGCCAATGAATTTTAAACCATATGAGCAGAAAAAAGTAGTATTCCTCGCTCAATTTTATAATGAAGTTTTAAACGTAGAAAGTGTAGAAGTGCCAAGAAAAAAAGAATTAATCTCCTTAAGCGGTTCATTTGAGGAAATAAAACAAAAAATTGAAATTTTATTATCAACTGATAAAGAATATTATCTAGAAGTAATTTATACAGGCGAAGAAATAGTGCCGAACTTAAAGGAACAAATAGAGTATTTACCTAGATCAAATAAAATAGAGATACTAAAAATTAAAAATAACAGGCTACAGAAGGCTTCAGAAGATAATTCTGAAATTATAGATGAAGACCTAAGCTTAGATTTGTTTTCAATCTTTGAAAGGTGCCTGGAGGAAAACTTAATATCAGAAGAACAAAGAGTTGAATTGAGAGGTGCCTTTAGAGAAATCCTAAAATCTATGAGCGAAAAGGACTTACTAAATGAAGATTCTTAAAATAAGGCTAAAGAATATAAATTCACTTTACAACGAATGGACTATAGACTTTACCCATCCTGAATTCACATCAAATTCTATATTTTTAATTACTGGGCAAACTGGCGCTGGAAAATCTACTATATTGGATGCCATTTCGCTTGCTTTATACGGTAGAACTCCAAGACTAGGCAAAATCTCCAAAAATAATAACGAGTTAATGTCAAGAAACACTGATGAATGCTTTTCTGAGGTTACTTTCGAAACACAAAAGGGATTGTATAAAGCCCTATGGTGGCAAAAAAGAACCAAAGAGTTACAACATCCAAAAAGAGAGTTACAAGAGGTTAAAGAAAACAAAATCATAGAAACAGGAACAAACAAAGTAGAAGAAAAAATAATTGAACTTACAGGGATGACATACGATCAGTTTACAAGGTCTATCCTTCTGGCACAGGGTGACTTTGCATCTTTTTTAAAAGCCAATTATGATGAAAGATCAGCAATTCTTGAACAAATCACTGGTACACAGATTTACAGTGAGGTATCTATAATGGTTTACGAAAAAAGAAAGACAGAAAGAGAACAGTTAAGTTTAATAAAAAAAGAACTTGAAACTCTTAGAATATTAAGCCCCGAAGAAGAAGGAGAACTAAGACTTCAGCAAGATTCTTATACCCTACGAGAAAAGATTTGTAATGAAGAACTCGAAAAATTAAGTGAAAGGTTTAACGCTAAAAAGAAGGAAAAGGATATATCAATCGAAATAAAAATGTTAGAAAAAAACCTTTTAGACATAAACAAAAAGCTTTCAGATGGTAATCAACAAAAATTAAAACTAGAGAAAGCCAAAGAAGCAAGGAGCATCTATCCTGAATACAAAGAACTAAAGAATTTGGAAGATTCGCTAAAAGATATAAGTCGTTCTTTAGAAAAAAAAGAAGATGAAGAAAAAGGCTTAAGTAAAGATTTAGAAAATTTAAAAAAAAGTTTAGAAGAAATAAAGCTAAAAACGCAAAAATTTATAGAAAAAAAAGGGAAAATAGAACCTCTTATAAACGAGGCAAAGACAATTGACTTGAATATACAAAACTTAAATAAACAAGAAGAAATATACAAAAAATTAGTTAACGAAGTCTCGAAAAAGAAAAGGGAAATATTAAGTCAAAGTGATTTAACAAAACAAAGAATAGAAAGAATTAAAAGAGAAATAAAAGCATTTAACCTAGATTTATTAGAAAATGCTTACCTTGAGAAATTAAAAGATATCCTTCCTGATTTAAAAAGTTTTCTCGAAATGATAAAGGATTTAGAAGTCAGGCTTCTTAGTACAGAAAAAATTTTGTCATCTAAGGAGAAAGAAGAAGAAAGTCTAACCCTTGAAGTGCAAAGAGAATATGAAAAATTAGATCAAAAAACACGAGAAAAAGAAAGTATTGAATTAGAAATAACATCTATTCAAAAGGATATAGAGAACTTGCTTTCATATAAAGACATCAACGAGATAAAAAAGGCACTCGACAGGGAAAAAACAAAAAAACCATATCTTGAAATATTAGAAAGCATAGATCTAGATATCAAAGAAAGGTATGCTGAATTTGAATCTTTAACAACAGAAAGGGAAAGATTAGAAAGGGAAAGAGAGCAAAAGGAATACGAAAAGAAATTAATTGAAGATTTTTTAGAAGCGAATAAAAAGAAATTTGAAGAACTTAAACTTCTAAAAGATTTTGAAAAGACAAGAGAAATATTGGAAGAAGGCAGACCCTGTCCGGTCTGTGGATCTACTCATCATCCTTACAAACAAATGGATAATACCCTAATCGATTACTCTCTAATTGAAGAGTATAACAACAAGTCAGAAAATATAAAAAAGCTCAAAGATGATATCTCTGAAATAAGTACCAAAATTAGTTTGCAAGAAAATAAACTTCAAAACAATGCTATTCAAATAAAAAGGTTGCTAAGCGCCAAAAATGAGTCTCTTAAAAAGATTGAAGGAATTGAAAAAAAATTTGACTACCATGTGAACATTACAGCCCTAAATACAGAAATTGAAAAAAATGAAATCGAAATAAATAATTTAGCCAGTCTAATTGAAAGATATGAGGCTTTAGAAAATAATATAAATAAAAAGAATAAAGAACTTTTATCTTTAAAAGAAGATATCAGCTCGCTAAAAAATATTATTAATTCTAAAGAGCAAAAACTCAACATCATAAAGGCTGAGGTCTCAAATTTACAAGCCACAAGGGAAGAATTGAATAGTCAAAAGCATTCTCAAGAAAAAAATATTTCATGTATTTTGCAAAAAATTGGCATTAAAACAGTTTATCCCAAAGAGATAAATAACCTATACTTAGATCTCAAAAAAAGATATGAAGAGTTTTTAAAAGTTAAAGAATTTCATATAAAATATCACTCAGACCTAGAAAATGAAGAAAAAAATTTAAACAAATTACAGTTTGATTTAGAAAATATTGAAGAAGAAATTAAAAAATATCAAGAAGAATTCAATAAAATTACTTCAGATATAAAAAATTTAGAAGAAAAAAGATACAAAACTCTTAGAAATTACGATACCGATCTATGCGAAAAAAAATTAAGGGAAATTAAAGAAGGCTTAGAAAAAAGGTTGCAAGATAATCAAAGTGCCCTCAACAACCTAGAAAATACCAGATCGTTTCTAAACGGAGAAATTGAAAATACAAAGAAGAAAAAGCTTGAAATGGAAGAATTGTATAAGCTTAAAAAATATGAATTTGAGAGTCTCTTAAGAGAACATAATTTTATAGATATAGAAAATTTCGAAGCGTCACTAATTTCGGATGAAGAGATTGCGATTATATCCAAGGAGCTTAAAGCTATAGAGATAGAAAGGGAGTTACTTGATTCAAAGGTATCTGAAAAGAGAAGGGAGCTAGAGCAAATAAAAGAGCTAATTGGAAAAAACAACCAAACTCTGGAAGAAACGTTTAAAGACTTAGAGTTTCAAAGGGAAAAAGTAAAAAATATCAGAGAAAATATTGGAATGTTGAAGCAAAAATTAAGTGCAAATAACGAAGTAAAAGAAAAATATAACAAATTAATAAAAGAAATAGAAATGAAGGAAAAAAATTTAAAAAAGTATGATATATTATATGATCTTATCGGATCATCCGATGGAAAAAAATTTAGGAGCTTTGCTCAGGAAATCACATTTGACATATTGATAAAACACGCAAACAGGCACTTAAAAAGAATTAGTGATAGATATATTCTTACAAAGGATAAAAAAGAGAGGCTTTGTTTTTCCGTAATAGATAACTACCAAGCAGGAGAAATTAGAAGCACAAAAAATTTATCTGGTGGAGAAAGCTTCATTGTAAGCCTTGCCCTAGCGCTTGGTCTATCTTCTATGTCAAGCAAAAATGTCAGAGTAGATTCACTGTTTCTCGACGAGGGCTTTGGTACATTAGACGAGGAAACCTTAGAAACAGCGCTTAATGCAATATCTAATTTAAATCAAGAAAACAAGACAATAGGAATAATATCCCACCTTACATATATACAGGAAAGAATTGCTACTCAAATAAAAGTTATATCAAAACCTGGCGGGAAAAGTATAATTGTAGGCCCTGGAGTTAGTAAATCCTGAGTAAAAATACAATCAAGTATTAATATTTTTAAAGGAGTCAATTAAATTTTGGAAAGCATTCATGTTTCAGAGAAAAAAAAGATATATATACCAGAATTATTATCCCCTGCTGGAAATTTTGACACTTTAAAGGCTGCTATATTTGCTGGGGCTGACGCAGTATATTTTGGCGCAAAGAATTTTTCAGCAAGAAGCAGTGCAAAAAATTTTGATTACGAAGAGATTAAAAGTGCAGTTCAATTCGCTCATGAAAGAAACGTAAAATGTTATATAACAGTCAATACCCTAATAAAAGACAGCGAATTCTATGAGTGCATGAAATTAATTGAGCAACTATACAATCTCAAGGTGGATGCAATAATTGTTCAAGACTTTGGATTAATATACCGGATTAGGAAAGAGTTTCCAGATTTAGAAATTCACGCAAGCACACAAGCTACAACTACATCCTTATACGGAGCGAAATTTTTAAAGAATTTGGGCGTTTCTAGGGTTATACTTGCAAGAGAATTATCCCTATCTGAAATTTCTGAAATTGCCGAAGTTATAGATACAGAGATATTTATTCACGGAGCACTTTGTTACTCGTACTCTGGGCAATGTCTTATGAGTAGCTTAATAGGGGCAAGATCTGGCAACAGAGGCAAGTGTGCACAACCGTGCAGAATGGAGTATTCTCTTCTAAAAGGCGAGAATCTGATCGAAAAAGGATATCTTCTTTCCATGAAAGATCTGTGCCTTTATCCAATACTGTCAGAAATTGTTAAAACTAAGATAAAATCCTTAAAAATAGAGGGAAGACTAAAATCAAGGATATACGTTGCAAACGTTACTAGAATATACAGAAATGCTTTGGATTTTATAAAAGATACATATTTATCTGGAAATAAAGAAATATTCGAACCTTCAAGAAGTGATTTAGATGATTTGGCAGAATGCTTTAATAGAACTTTTACCACTTACAATATAAAAGCACCTGTACATCAAAGAAAGTATTCTCAGATAAAATTAATAAAAAACAAAGAAAATACTTTTATGGACAGCTCAAGACCTAACAACAGAGGCTTGTTTATAGGAAGGGTAATTATTTCAGAAAACAAATTGTGCTTTGAACCCTTGAGGGAGTGCAAGGCAAATGACTGCTTTGTGATATTTTCTTCTCACGGCAATATAACGCTTGAGTCAAATGATTTTTTTATACAAGGCAATAAAGTTTTTATATCAAATCACCATATCATGTCAAAGGTACGCGAAGGAGATAGAGTTTTCAGAGTAAGGGCCAGCATCCTCGAAGAAAGGGCCAATGAAATATTTCGACGCTCAATTAAGAGATATCAGGTAAAGGTTCGCATAGAACTAGATTCAGACAAAATTATCGTAGAAGCTGACAACAAACAAAAGAAATTTATAAAAAAAACAGGTTTAGAAATTGCAAAAAAATATCCTACTACGAAAGAAATACTATCTGAAAAAATAAATACTCAAGACCACCCATTTTCTTTTGAAATAAACCTTGAAAATAAGAAAAATTTAATGTTACCCTTAAGTATTATAAAAGAGATTAAGAAATTTCTTTTGGAAAAAGAAATAGAGCAAAACAAAGAAAGAGAATTTTATCTTGAGAAACTAATTAAAAATAAACCAAAAAAAATAGGTATTAATTCTAATTTTATCTTTAGAGTGTCTTCCATAAAAGACCTTAAAATAGCTTTAGAAAATGGAGCAAAAACAATTATATTTGGGCCAGAAGGATATAAAGAAAAATTTCCTTACACGCCAGAAATTTTTACAGAAGCAAAAAAGATGATCGAAGATGCAAGAGGACAAATGATAATCTCAACCCCAAGAATTATAAGAAAAGAATTTGAACTCATAGCTGAGATTATAAAAAAACAAGAAAAACCAATTATTTTGGTGACAAATACAGCCATGCTTGATTTCGTTCTTTCAGAAGGGATAAGCTTTGTAGTAGATCATTCTCTAAATGTTTTTAATTCCTATGCGCTAGAATTAATAAGCAATTTAGGAGCATCTATGGTGCATGTCTCAAATGAATTGAATTTTGATGAAATTTCAAATCTAAAAACTAATATGCCTATTGAAATTACTGCTTATGGCAATCTGGAAATGATGATTTCAGAAGGCTGTGTGTTGTTTTCAAAGAGTCAGTGTTCACCTTTGTGTAAAGATAGAGATTTCTACCTTAAAGACAACAAGGTTAAATATCCAGTTTTCATAGACGAAAGCTGCAGAACTCACATATTAAACGCTCATACCCAAAATTTAATTAACGAGAAAAATATCCTTTTAGATTTGAACCTTAAACTAAGAATCGATCTGAGGGCAACAAATGAAAATCTTATACCAAAAGTCGTTAGAACCTTTTTGAACGAATCTAAAAAACCCAATTTTCCTAATTTCAGTTTAGATGACAAAGAAAAACTTTACTTTACAAAAGGACATATTTTTAGAGGCGTAGAGTAAATGAAACTTCCATTGTGGCAGATTATACTTAGACTTTTTTGGTTTATTTTGTTTGGGCTCCTTCTTTACTTTTTGCTTGGGATAATAGTTTACTTTGTCTTTAATATTATTTTCAAACACGCTTAAGGAGGATAAGTAAGATGTTGGAAAAGGTTGATTTAAATAAATTTCTAGACAAAGAAGAGTACAAAAAGGAGTTCGACAGCCTTAGTATAGAATTAGGCGCTCTTCAAAGAGAGGCTAGAGATTTGAAGCTGCCAATAATTGTAGTTTTTGATGGTTTTGAGGCTGCAGGAAAGGGTACTTTAATAAATAAGTTAATGCTTCCACTTGATCCAAGAGGATATGACGTAATAAAAAGATTTGAGTGCCCATCTGAAACTGAAAATAGACCATATTTTTACAAATTCTGGAAAACTATTCCAAAGAGAGGAGATATAAGCATTGTAAACGAGAGCTGGTACAAGGCTCTATTAGCAGATAGAGTTTTAAAAAAAACGCCCCCTGAGATTACAGAATATCTTTTAGATGAAGTTTTGTCCTTCGAGGGTCAACTTGTTTCAGATGGTTATCTGATAGTAAAATTTTTTCTATATATTTCGAAAGAAGAACAAAAAGATAGACTGAAAAAGTTGAAAAAGAATAAAGATGAATCCTGGAGAGTAACTGATGATGTTCTCAAATTACACAAAAAATACAAAAAGTTTCTTGATACAGCAGAAGCAGTTTTTGAAAAAACTGATACAGCTTTTGCTCCATGGACGATAATTGAATCTACAGATAAGCATTATGCCACAATAAAAATATTTAAAATTCTTATTGAAGCAATAAATTTTAAAATCAAAACAATTAAAGAAAGAGGTGAATTGCCAGCCCTTGAAAGCTTTTACCCTGTAAACGAGTTGAGCGCTCTTTCTCAAATAGATCTAAACAAATCTCTGACTTACGAAGAATATATTGAAAAACTCCATTTGCTTCAAAAACAAATACATGAGCTTCAATATAGATTGTGGAAAGAAAAAATCCCTGTAATCGTTGCCTTTGAGGGATGGGACGCAGCGGGGAAGGGAGGGAGCATAAAAAGGCTTACCGAAGCAATGGATCCAAGGGGGTATACTGTAATTCCAATAGGCGCCCCAAATGAGTACGAATTGGCACACCATTATCTGTGGAGGTTCTGGCAAAACGTGCCAGAAAGGGGAAATATCGCCATATTTGATAGAACGTGGTACGGCAGAGTCCTTGTAGAAAGAGTAGAAAAGCTCTGCAACGATTTTGAATGGCAAAGGGCGTATGAGGAAATAAAACAAATGGAAAAACAGTTCACAAATTTTGGTATAATTCTTCTAAAATTCTGGCTTCATATAGACAAACAAACTCAACTGGAAAGGTTCGAAGAAAGAGAAAAAAATCCCTTCAAACACTGGAAAATAACAGAAGACGATTGGAGAAACAGAAGCAAATGGGATGATTATCTCCCTGCTGTAGAAGAAATGCTAATTAGAACTAGCACAGAAGAAGTTCCATGGCACATAATAGAGGCAAACGACAAGTACTTTGCAAGAATAAAGGTTTTAGAAACCTTTACCAACAAAATAAAAGAAAAGTTAAAACAATTTAATTAACGAAAACTTCGCAAAGGGCTTAATTATCTTACTTTTAGCCCTTCGTCAATGTTTTTTATAAAAACGGTCTTTCTATCCAAATGCAAATTACGTGCTATTTGAGATATATTCTTGCCTAAGTCAAACATGCTCTTTACTGAATAGTACATACAAATCTCCTTCATATTTTTACCTCCTAACATAGGAGGTATTTTATATTTTATTGTTGGGAATTTAAACGCTCCCTACCTGGGGATTTTATAGTACCATTAACAATTAGATGATACCAAACGGTCCAGATAACCCTAGTATTCCTGAAGGAATTTATAGTGTCATTAACAATTAGAGGTATATCCAGAAAACTTTTCTATTGCTCCAACCTGTTCATAGCTAAGAGTTATCCTATTGTCAAAGTGAAGCAATCTATTTTGTTTGTCGTTACCGCTTAGTATAGCCCAGCTTACGCCAAGCTCTTTATCCGTTATATCCTCAACTCCTGCCCATCTGAAGATAACCTTTTCAAAGTTATCCTATTGCACTATTTGGATCCATACCGTCTGAAATTCTATTTTCAGCTTTTTCAGCTGTCAGTGCCCCATCGTCAAGCAAAAATTTACCTTTTAATATATTAGTTAGTAATCTCGCATCTATTTTTTCCGTTGATTCCATTCTTACCTCTTTCAGAGTTTTCTTAAATAGGTATAAGACCCTATCTTAGAAATTCTGTAAAGCAACAACAAGGCTAATAGTCCAATATTTTATTACTCCTTCATAAATTTTTGGTAAAATAATTCAATATGCGACAGGGGCCTACAAAATATTCCCTCATCTCTTCCAGATACCTGAGCTAAGAATTTAATAAAGCGGGTTTCATCTTTACCTTTAAACCTGGAGGTATATATATAAAAGCCTTTAAAACCTCTTATATACGCAGAAATACCTTTTGCTTCTGTGATGTACATGCCCATCGAATTCATTCGGTATCTACCTTCTTTGTAATATACTGTCTTATCTCTTTGCATTGGAAATGGTATTGTTACCCTTTTAACAACTCTATCTCTATACACTTCTATTTGTTTTGTGTTCACCAGATCTATGATTTCCCAGAGAGCAAAAATTGTAGCAAAAGGAGCAAAAGTTACACACAAAAAGCGGTATAAATTATCATCCATGCCCCCCAAAGGAACAATTCCAAATCCCGTTAGTGTTCCACCTAGGAACATAAGAAAACAAAACAAGTAAAAAAGAACCAGAGAAAGAGTCCTGAAAAATGTATATCTTAGGACCATTACAGGTTGGTTTGTGTCTATATCCTCTACTGCACTCTTCAGGCTTTCAGAGGTTTTATTGAAATCAAAGGTATCAGGAGGTTTTTTTGAGGGTATATATATGTTCTCATCTTCTCTCATCTTTGTAGGAGTAGTGTAAAATGCTATTATAAGAATGATAAATACAACAGACCATAACACGTAAAGGGATATTAGTCTCATTAGTTCAGGAAAAGAGAACAAAAATAAAGATATAATATATGCAATGAAACTGGAAATGGCAAATGTTTTGTATAGCATTATGCCTGTATATTTAGCTACCATGTTAAAAGAGAGGATTAAACTAATCATGCCAAAAATAAAAAGAGGAGCAATAAAAACCGTTAAGTCTTTGTGAAAAGTTAAGCCAATAAAAACAAGCAATGCAGCTATTTCAAATAGAACAAGCATAATAATACTCTGTATTCGAAACTTTAAACTGTTAAATGTTGTTGAAAGTTTAACAAGAGAAATACACCAGAATGCTAAGGCATATATATACCCGCTATAAATAATAACGTTGGTATTAAAATCTTTAAAATAGTTGCTAAAGTATAAAGGAGCGCTTATAGCTAATAATATAGTCCCTATTATTCCTGTTTTTTTATAAAGGGATAAATCTACATATGTAGCATTTCCTCTCTCTGTTTCAAATTGACCTGTTCTTAAATAACTTAAATCCTTATTACCTTTATTGTCTTCAAACACTCCCTCTCCTGCCCTTTCTTTGTAAATTTTAATGTAAATTTAATGTAATTTTAATTATCTTAATTAATTAAGGGTATTTGTCAAGTGTTATGTAGGGTTATGTTAACGGACAGTGATATTGTCATTCTCGTAGAAAATGTAAATTACTTTATTATAATAAAATAATTTACATTTGAATATTAAAAAGATAAAATTGTTTCTTATTAATAAGCCACAATCTAACTATTCTTTTTTTTATCTTCCTCTATTCCGACCTTTGCAAACTCTTCTAACCTTTTTTCTACAAAGTAATATACGCTATTCTTTATGAAATTACCATTATCGTCTTTAGAATCAACGTCTAAGCCCGTAAGAATCTTTAGGCCTTCTTCGACCCTTGAAATTGCAAATATTTTAAACTTACCTTCTTTTACTGCCTCTATAACCTCGTCTCTGAGAATAAGATTGTTAACGTTTCTTTCTGGTATTATTACCATTGCGTCATTTACATCCCTTGCTTTGCACAGATCGAAAAATCCCTCTATCTTTTCGTTTACACCGCCTATTGGCTGAACCTCACCCCACTGATCCATTGAACCTGTTATGGCAACATTTTGTTTTAAAGGGATATTGGAAAGAGCGCTAATCAAAGCATAAAATTCTGCACAGGTTGCAGAATCGCCCTCAATTCCTGAATACAACTGTTCAAAGGTGATGGATGCAGAAAAAGAAAGAGGTCTTTTCTGACCAAAAAGGTAGCCAAGGTAGCCCGATAGTATGAACACGGCTTTATCGTGAATTTGGCCGCTCATCTTAACTTCTCTTTCTATGTTCAAAACTCCTCTCTTGCCTGCATAAACCTGAGCAGTAATTCTAGCAGGCTTGCCGAACAGATGCCCTCCCAAGGACATTATCGCCAAACCATTAACCTGGCCGATCATCTCGCCCGAAGTCCTGACAATAATGGTATCTTCAAGAATGGCTTCCTGAATTCGTTCTTCAATTCTTCCATTTCTAAAGACTTTATTTTTGATTGCATCTCTAACGTGTGAACCAGTAATTTCAGAACTACCAGATTTAATAGCAAAATAATTTGCTTCTGTAAGAAGGTTTCTAATCATGCTGGATCTTAAAGAAAATTTATTCTTCTGCCCAGCAATCCTGGCTGATTCTTTAATTATATAGTTTATGCCAGATTCGCTTAATGGCAAAAGGCTATCATTTCTAGATATATTTTTTATTAACGAAACATACTTATCTAAACCTAAATTAGAATTCAAGACATCATCAAAATCTACTTTTACGTTGAAAAGTTCTCTAAACTCATCGTCATATTGACTAAGGATCTCATAAAGAAAACTTGATCCTATAAGAATTACTTTAAGATCGAGGTCTATAGCCTCAGGTTTTAGAGCTCCAGAACTAACAACCCTATATGGTTCCCATGGATCCTCTATTCTAACCTTACCTTCTTTAAGAGCCCTTTTAAGAGCATCATAACTGAAGATATTTTTTAATAAATCCTGGGCGTCCAATATAAGAAAACCATGATTTGCTTTATTTATAGCCCCAGATTTAATTTGTGTAAAATCAGTAACCGCAGCACCATAAACAAATTTATATTCAATTTTGCCAAAAAGGTTGCCATAACTGGAATTAGACAAATAAACGACTGGAGCACCTTCAGTTTCAGAATTATCAACAAAAAGATTTACCAAATATTTGTCAAACGATGGTTCTGAAGGTCTCATTAAGAAGGGCATATTAGCGTTTTGCTCTACGCTAGCCCTTAATTCTTGAACTCTGTCTAAAAGATCTGATCTAATCTCATCCAAATAAAGAAGAACGTCATCTCTGTCATAAAACTCATCTCTAACCTGTTTTAAAATGTTATCTACAAATGATGCAGCGAATTCTTTATCCAATAATATGGCTTTTTCTCTTAAGTTTTTTTCCTCCTCTCTTATCTGACGAAGTGCTTCATTCATTTTCTCATTAAGCATCTCTCCGGTTGTTTGTATTTTTTCTTTATCTTCATCAGAAAGCGCTCTGTATTCTTCTTCTGTAAATGGAGCCTTAGTAGAGGGAGAAACTGCAAAAAGCTCTATTACACCATTCTCAAGGGTCCTAATCGCAAAATTATATTTTGATACTTCCTCTTCAAATTCAGCAAAGATCCTTGACCTTTTTCTTTGAAACTCTTCTATTAACTTCCTTTTTGCAACTTCATATTCTTTGGACTCAAATTTCTTTGGAAGATCAGATTTCAGGCTTACTACAAAATCATTCATATACTTTTTAAAAATCCTGCCCTTACCAGCCGGCAAGTACAAAACTCTAGGCATATCAGGATTCTTGAAGTTAAATACATAAATTACGTCATCCGGTTTATTAAGTTCTTTAGCTCTACTTTTAAGTATGGACAAAACTACATCTCTTTTATTCATTCCTTCGTGGCCAACTACGAATATGTTGTATCTAAAATCCTTAATAGCTAGACCAAAATCAAGAGCTTTAAGAGCTCTGTCTTGGCCTAAAAACTTTACATCCTCGTCTTTACTCTCGCCAATTAATTCTAATTTAATTTCCTCAACTGTTAAATCCGATGCTGAAAGTTCTCTCATTTTTATGCTCCTTCGTCAGAAATAGTACCTATTTTCCAATAATGATAAACGCTTCCCACAAGGTCTGCACCTGGTATTAAAGCTTTTTCTCCCGGCTTCCAGCTTGCTGGACAAACTTCATTGCTTTCACGGGCAAACTGTAATGCCTGAATTTGCCTAATTATCTCAGAAACACTTCTGCCTACTGAGGTTACTAATATGGTCACCGCCTGAATAACGTCATCTGGATTTATAATAAATGCGCCTCTTAGGTCAACTTTAGTCCTTTCGTCGTAAACTCCAAACCTTTTGCCAATACTTCCATCCTGATCGCTTAACATTGGATAAGGGAATCTTGTATTTATCATCTTGCTTAGTTCAGAATCATCCCATGCCTTGTGAACATATGGACTATCTACGCTTATAACAAAAACCTTAACCTTAAGTTCATCAAAGTCACATTTTTTTGAAGCCAATTCAGCTAATTCTGTAGGACAAACAAAAGTAAAGTCTCCTGGATAGAAATAAATTAATTTCCAGGACTTTTTAAAATTGCTTAGATCTATCGCCTCAATTTTGTTATCAAAATAAGCCATTGCAGAAACTTCTGGACAACTTGACCCTACAAGAGAAGACATTCCTAAACCTCCAAACGTTAGTTTTTAAAAAACTTAAAAAAAGAAAAACAACATATACGATGATTTTAACAAAAAAAGAACAATTTGTAACAAAATATAAACTAAGTTTATGTTAGAATACATTTAGGCTTCCTAGAACTTTGAAACTTGGAAATCTGACTATCAGGAGGTTAGTTTGAAGAAGTTAAAATTATTAAAATTTATATTTTTGTTGATTATCTTTTTTGTCATGTTTTCAAGTAATGCTTCAGCAAAAAAGCTTTTTCCAATACCACCTATAAGAGTTGCAGTATTACCTATAATAAACAAAACAGATGAACAACCTTTTTTCCTAGATTTGGTAAACAAAAGGTTTAATAATTTTCTCAAAAATTCTAATATAGAATTGGTACCAGAAAAAGAAGTTATGGAATATCTAAAAAGGAGCGGTTATGATCCGGAAAAAAAGGAGTTCCCAAGCAAGGACACACTAAAATATTTAGCAATAATGACAAATGCCGATGATGTAATTGGACTATCACTAGAAAGCGTTATTAGAGAAGCTCCTGCGTTACTGGATGTAACTTATAAATTGTCAGCACAGGTAAGCGTTAAGACTATCGAATATGAGAGATATAAAGACGACATACTTACTTATGATTTCAGAGAAAAGGGAGAAAGTTCAAATGCTCCATACAAAGGAGTATCAATGGAAAAGGCAATAATAAATGCTACAGATAAAGTAATGGATGAAGCTTTAAAATCATATGTATTTTCAGGTTTCTCAAATCTCTAGGCTGAGATTTAATCTTTAAAAGGAAATTTATAAAGAGGGGGTTTAGCGGGTGCAGAGCTTACCAGAAATTATATTAAAATTATCTTTAGCTATTTTAGTGGGCGCTATATTTGGTATTGAAAGGGAACTTAGAGGTAGAGCCGCGGGCATCAGAACAAATATTCTTGTCTGCCTCTCAGGGACCTTGGTTATGCTTTTGTCGTCGGGTTACTTTAATAATACTAGCGATTTGGCAGTAAGGATCCAACTAGATCCCGGTAGAATCGCTGCTGGAGCAGTTACAGGCATAGGGTTTTTGGGAGCAGGTGTAATACTTAAAACCAGGGGTGAGGTACAAGGGCTAACAACTGCTGCATTGATATTTCTCAATATGATCTTAGGTCTTTGTATCGGTTCAGGATTATATCTGTTGGTGGCCTTTGGTACGATATCTTCCCTTATACCTTTAACCATACTTAGAAAGTTAAGCAGCTTAATAAAGAGAGAAATAAGAATATTAAACATTTCAATCAAATCGTGTGACAAAGAAGAGGCACAAACAAAACTCTCCAGCATTCTTGCTAAAAACAAAGTTGTTGTGCTCTCGCACGATATGTCCTGTAACTTTGAGAAAGAAGAACTTAAGGTATCCCTTTTGATTGAAGCAGTTTCAGAAAAGCCGTTTTTAAAAATCTTTGAAGAGCTTAGAGAAATAAAATTCATAAAAAGTCTTAGCATTTCAACTAAGGAGTGAACAGAACTTTTAATACAAAGTCAAAGATATATTTCACAGCAAGAAAAAATATTGAAACAGACAAAATTATTTTAATTATTTCCGAAGGAACATGTTTTTGACACCTTGCCCCAAGATAGGTCCCTGCAACTCCACCTAAACCAAATAAAAGACCTAAGAAAATATCAGGCTCAGATCCTGAAGTACCTAGAGGGTTAATAGCATAATAAAAAACGCCCAAAATTGAAGTTACCCAGGTAGCTAAAAGTGCTGGTCCCGCTACTATGTAAACTGGCAGTTTAAAAACTGCCACGCAAAATGGAGCTATAATAGATCCTCCGCCTATGCCGTAAGCGCCTCCTACAATTCCAACAAAAAAGGACAATAAAAAGACCCAAAAGTTTGAAAAACTATATTTTTTTTCTTGAAATTCAAAATATGATTTAAATATATTTGAACTTAAAATTTTAAACTTAAAGTCCTTCGCAAATTTGACCCTCTTTGACCTAACTAAATCAAAAAGCAAACGAGATCCGATATAAAGCAATACAACTCCAACAAACGCCTTGAAGAAAGCAGGGTTATACAGATATCTTACTCTTATAAAATAGCCAATAAAAACGCCTGGCAGTGTCCCAATCGTAAGAACTATAGCTAAAGGATAAAACATCCTGCCTTCTTTAAAGTATCTATAAACTCCGCCAGGAATCGAAACTATATTATAGATAAAGTTAGTCCCAGATACCCCTGGAGAAGTGTAGTTTAAAAAACTAACTTGAAATGGTAAAATTAAGAAAGCACCTGAAACTCCGCCCATAGAAGTAAAAAATGAAATGACAAAGGCAACAACAGGAGGTAAAAGAATATTTACATTAACTCCAGACACAGGAAAATAAACGTTCATATTACCTCCTTGATTGTTTATTATATTTTGATAATATTATAATAGAAAAGGAATTTTAATGATATAAGTTAATTAGTGTACATTTTAAGGAGGCCACCTATGAAAAAGGAGCTCTTAGATGTTTTTTTGAAAAAATTACAGGGGGGGATAAGGGTTGTATATTGGGACAACGAAGAGAGGACATACAACAATAACCCTAAAATAACTATAAGATTCTTAAAAGAACCACCTTTAATTTCTTTAGACGATCCTCTTCTAACGCTTGGTGACCTTTATATAGAAGAATATTTTGATATTGAAGGGACTATTGAAGACTTGATGGAACTGTTAGAAACGAATAAAAATATATTCAGACCTCAGAAAAAAAACACATTCATGACCACACTTAACACAACTCTAGGAATAGGTAAGTCTAAAGAGAAAGATATGAAAAACATTCAAAAACACTACGATCTTGGAAATGATTTCTTCTCCTTGTGGCTTGATTCTTCAATGTGTTACTCGTGTGCATACTTTAAAACCCCTACAGATTCATTAGAGCAAGCACAAAGAAACAAGATATCCCATTCGCTTAAAAAGCTAAATTTACAAAAGGGCGAAAAATTATTAGATATAGGTTGTGGCTGGGGAGAACTTCTTTTTGAAGCAGCAACAAAGTACGGCGTTTATGTTACAGGTATAACCCTAAGTCAGGAGCAATTTTCTCATATAAAGGAACAAATAGAGTTAAGAAACCTTTTTGAAAAAGTAGAAGTAAGGTTGGAAAGTTATGAAGAGTTAGATCCAAAAAAGGATTTATTTGACAAGATTATAAGCATAGGAATGTTTGAACATGTAGGGCAAAAAAGAATACCAGGATTCATGAAAAAGACTTCAAGCGTGTTAAAACGATCTGGAATTTTTATGCTTCATACTATCACAGGTTTAGAAGAGGGTGGTCAACATTCATGGATGAACAAACACATCTTTCCAGGCGGCTACATACCGACAGTCAGAGAAATCATAAATATCTTACCTGATTATGACTTTAGAGTTTTACACGTAGAAAGTTTAAGAAGACATTACGCAAGAACCCTTGAATATTGGTCAAAAAATTATGAAACTCACAAAGATGAAATAGAAAAAAAATTTGGTAGGACCTTTCTGAGAATGTGGGATATATACCTTAAAGGTTGCGCTGCTTCGTTTAAGCTTGGTTTTATAGACATTCACCAATTTACGCTTTCTTTAGGTATAAATAACGACTATCCTGAAACTTTCGAATTTTTATACAAAGATTAGAGATTTTTAAATTTAAATTATTTTAGGCTTTTAATTACTGCATCCTGTGCAACTAGTTTTTTGTGCGCAAAATCAATAATAGCAGTTCTTGAACTCATTTGTTCGTCTTTGCCCCTTAGACTAAAATCCATGCAATTCAAAGTATCATTATTAGTATTAAAATATCCCGACTTAAAGTACATTATATAATCGTTGAAAGAAATAGTTCCAGATATAATATCAATTATCTTAGTCTTTTTGTCATAAACAGCCTTTTCCCCGGTGATAAAAAGTGACTCCTTCTTGTTATAGTTCATTTCAAAATCTTCCCCAATAATCTCATTTGGAGTATCATAAACATTTTTGGCCATTATTTTGAAAGGCAGCTGAATATCTTGAAAACTACTCATTAAATTTTCGCTATTATTTTTATTTAAAACACTGCCTTTGTGTAGAATTAAAAAATTGGTAAATAAGGCTAAAAATGCAAAAAGTGCAAAAATTAAAATTATTATTAGCAAAAGTTTTTTATACACCTTTAATAATCTTTAAAATAAAATTTGATTCCCTGATCTAACTTGTTTTGAACTCTCAATATCTTCTCAATAAAGGATCTGACCGCACCCTTGCCGCCAAAATCTTCAATAACCATATCTACGCGCTCTTTCACAGCTTCAAGTGCATCGCCTGGGCATGCGCTAACGCCACAAATTTCTAATAGTGAAAGATCGTTATAGTCATCACCCATATAAGCGAGGTTTTCATAATCCATATTTAATTCTTCTAAAATCTTACTAAGTTCTGATATCTTATCATCACAATCTGTTATGAGATAGTCTACTTTTAATTCTTTTGCTCTTTTCTCAAGAGATAAAGACTTTCTGCCACTAATAAATATAATTATGAACCCTAATTTCCTTGCCATCGTTATGCCAAGACCATCTTTAACGTTAAAAATCTTTATTTCGTCATCCGGTGTTAACAATATGCTCCCATCTGTTAGAACGCCGTCTACGTCAAAACCCATTAATTTAATATTTTTGATCCTATCTTCCAGGCTCATCTGTATAACTCCTTTTTTACTCATTTAAAAACTGATCACATTTGTTAATTTTATCAAATGTTTAAAAGATCTACACTATGCCAGCTTTTAAAATATCGTGCAAATGAATCATCCCCACTACTTTTAAATTCCTATTTACAACTGGCAATAAGTTTATTTTTTTATCCTGTAAAATCTTAAGCGCTTCAGTAGCTAAGCGGTTTTTATTAATATAAACTGGATTTTTTGTCATTACTTCTTCCGTGCGCCTCTTCAAAAACATATCGTCAATTTCTATCTTTCTCCTTATATCACCATCAGTTATAATGCCTTTTAATATGCCGTTCTTATCTACAACAGAAACTGCCCCAAGACCCTTTTTGCTTATCTCAAAGAGGGCTTCTCTAACAACAGTTTCAAGAGAAACTACAGGATTTTCTTCACCCTTGTGCATAAGATCACACACCCTGGTTATCAAGCTCCTGCCAAGCGCGCCTCCCGGATGAAATAGTGCAAAATCTTGAGGCCTGAAATTTCTTAATTTTAAAAGGCAAATTGCAATGGCATCTCCAAGGACCAAAGTTACTGTTGTAGAAGAGGTGGGAACAATATTATAAGGACAGGCTTCCTTTTTTACGCCTATATCAAGAACAATATCTGCAAATGTAGACAATGTCGAGGTTAGATTGCCTGTCATAGCAATTACTTTAACTCCAATCCTTTTTAAAACGGGCAATATTGTAATAAGTTCCGTATTTTCACCACTATAAGATATCGCAACTACAAGATCTTTACCAGTAACCATGCCTAGATCGCCGTGAATACCTTCAGCAGGATGTAAAAATAAAGATGGGGTGCCTGTACTTGAAAGAGTCGCTGCAATTTTCCTTCCAATGATCCCAGATTTTCCCATTCCTGTAATTATTACTCTTCCTTCACAACTAAGAATAAGGTCAATGGCATCTAAAAACGATTTATCAATTTTATTACACAGTTGCTCCACGCTTTCTTTTTCAATAAAGCAAACTTCTTTGGCAAGCGACAAAATATCTTCTTTGTCCATAAGTTCCTCCAAAAAATTTAAAGGGTTAAATCAAATAAATACCCCATAATTATCTTAGGAATTTATAACCCCCTTAATCGCAATAAGACTCCTTAATAAGCCTTCAACCTCGTTAACTGGTATTGAATTTGGCCCATCACAAAGAGCACATTCAGGACAATCATGACATTCCATAAATATACCATCAGCACCAGCCGCTACAGCAGCCCGAGCAAGAGTAGGAACAAATTGTCTTTCTCCTCCAGAAGAATCCCCTAAGCCGCCAGGTAATTGAACGCTATGAGTTGCATCAAATATAACTGGTATATTAAATGATTTCATTATTTGAATTGACCTCATATCTACAACCAAATTATTATACCCGAAGGTATATCCTCTTTCCGTAATACAAACTCTTTCTTCCCCAGCAGATTTCACCTTTTCAATCATAGGGCCAATAGAGTGGGGTGCGACAAATTGCCCCTTTTTGATGTTTACAGGTTTTTTTGCTTTTCCTGCAGACACGAGCAGATCAGTTTGTCTACATAAAAACGCAGGTAATTGAATTAAATCAACAACATTTGAGGCAAGGGTCACTTCTTCTATGTTATGTACATCAGTAGTTATTGGCAACCCTACTTCTTTTTTTACTCTCTCTAAAATTCGTAATCCCTCTTTAATTCCAGGTCCTCTATAGGAAAAAAGAGAAGTCCTATTTGCTTTGTCATAAGAACTCTTGAATATCACCCGTATATTAAGTGATTTTGAAATTTCTTTAATAATGTTTGCCATTTTTATTACATGTTCTTCGCTTTCAATAACACATGGTCCTAATATAAAAAACAAATCTTTACCGCCAATTTCTACATCATTTATCTTGAACACGCCTAAAACCCCTTTTGCTTTTTATAATAAAATCAACAAAATCTTTATGTTCCTCATATTTTGAAAAGTCACGTTTTAAGATTTCTATCAATTCTTCTTTTGAGTGAACCTCCTCTACTAAAATCTTATATATTCTTTTTATTGCGCTTATTTTTTCCTGAGAAAAATTATTTCTCCTTAAAGCTACCAGGTTTAATCCCTTTGGCCTTGCAGGATTTCCGTCACACATCACAAACGGGGGGATGTCTTGAACTACCTTTGCAAGCCCGCCTACCATACACATCCTTCCTACTCTTACAAACTGATGAAATGCAGAAGCCCCACCTAAAAATGCCTCCCTTTCTACAACTACATGGCCTCCCAGCACCACATATGCAGCTAACGTGCAATTCTCATAAACTTTTGCATTATGACCAAGGTGAGTAAAACACATTAGATAAGAGTTTTCACCAACGTATGTTTCTTCTCCTTCACCTGTAGCCTTGTGTATAACTACATATTCTCTTATAGTAACGTTATCAGCAATTCTTACAAAACTTTTTTCACCTTTAAAGTGGAAATCCTGAGGTTCTTGCCCTAGACAAGAACCAGTAGATATATAGCAGCTCTTGCCAATTCTAGTACCATTTTTGAGTAGGACATTATTAGCTAAACGGGTATTGTCTCCAATTACAACATCGTCATCAACAATACAAAAGGGGCCAATTTCAACTCCCTCTCCTACTATAGCTTTAGGCGATACTATTGAGGTAGAATGAACTCTAATCATATTATTTTGGAAGATAAAACATAAGTTCTGCTTCGCACACCAATTTATCCTCAACCTTAGCAGTACAGCTCATCTTACAAAACGGCAACTTTACCTTCGTTACCTTAGCTTCCATAATAAGCGTATCACCTGGCCTTACAACTTTTCTAAATTTTGCCCTTTCGACAGAGCTAAAAAACGCAATTGTTCCTTCCTTTTTCAGAGATACAAGAGACAGAAATCCTGCAACCTGAGCCATTGCTTCAACCATAAGAACTCCTGGAAAAATAGGATTATCTGGAAAATGTCCTACTAAATACGGATCGTTATTTGAAACGTTTTTTAAACCGACTGCTCTAACGTTTGGCTCTAATTCAAGTATCTTTTCAACCAAAAGCATTGGATATCTATGGGGCAAAACCTTCATAATGTCGTTTATATCGTACAAAACAATACCTCCTCTTTATATCTGGTTAATCTAATCTATACGAACGAATTTATCATCTTGCTTACTTTAGCGTTTATTTTATGTCCAGGTTTAACAGCCACTATCTGCGCACGTGGTAAAAAACCGTTAAGGTAAAGATCTCCAATAAAATCAAGGATTTTGTGTCTTTGCACTTCCTTCAAACTTCTCATCTTCTTTAATGACCTTCCCTTGTTATCGAATACAAGCACATTGTCAAAGTTTGCCCCAAGCGCTTTTCCCTTTGATTTTAACAATTCATAATCTGAGAGAAATCCGAAAGTTCTTGCGTTTAAAATGGATTCTCTCTTATCTCGTCCCAGGATAAACTCGTCGCTAAGAAGACCAAGCCCCTTAGAGGTATAGTCCAGATAAACTCTAACCTCAAACCTTTTATACGGGAACATATAAACAAAAGATTCGTCTTCTATATAAAATATTGGTTGCTTAATTGATCTTAAGATATTTTTCTTATACTTTTTTGAAAAGATATCAGATAGATCTTTATAAAATTTTATAGCACTTCCGTCTAAAATCGGGACCTCTTCCCCGTCCAAAATCTCAATTACCGCATCATTAACGTTTAACATTGCAAGAGCACACAAAAGATGCTCAACAGTCGAGAGCCTTAAGTAGTCGTTTTCCAAAACAGTTGCGTTTTCAGAAGGTACAATCATGTCATGAAGATTCGAAAAAAGCATATCGCCCTTTTTTATCCAGAGTCCCCCATTCGATGGATAAACCATAACCTTACAAGTTTTACCGGTATGAATTCCAATACCTTCAAAGATTGCTCTATTTAATTTGGAGATTGCAGCTCAACTCCAAGTGCTTTTTCTAAAGAATCTGGTTCATCTTTCAAAGTTCCAGTTAATATAACTTTAACGCTATTGTCCGAATATTTTAGAACCTTAATGTCAAGAGTTTCAATCCAGGCTTTTAGCTTGTTCATATTTTCAGGATTAGACAGAAAATGCTTTAAACTTACCCCATTCGAGTCCTTTAGCATCATTACTACAGAGATCATTCTTTCTTTTGCATTATTCATTGCCGCCTCATACGAACTTTTAAATGGATCAGTGCTATTAAAACCTCCCACTCCAAAGCCTATAGCAGTTATCTGATTTTTGCCCCAATCAACTGAAGCGTTTGGGTACTCTTCTACAAGATTAGACGAGAAGGCATCCTGAGAAAAAGAAGTCATAGATAACAAAATTAAAGCTGTAATAACAAAAAAACACTTTAAAATTATTAATTTTTTCACTTTTCCTCCTAAAAATGCAAATTATTTCACAAGTTTTACATAAATATTATATTTAATTATACTTCTTCTGATTTATCCTGGCACTTTAAAATCTCAATTTGTTCTTCCAGTTTTTTAATTCTCTTTTCAATTTCAGGAAGCCTTTCTATTAATATCCTCTCTTTGAAAAAATCTATGTAATGTCTCGCCGGATATCCCATAACAGTTGAACCATCTGGAACATCTTTCATAAGGCCTGATTTTGCAAGAACTGTAGCACCCTTCCCAATTGTCAAGTGATCCTTTACTCCTACTTTACCAGCAAGAACAGCATTTTCTTTAACGTGAACAGATCCAGATAAACCAACCATAGAAACAAGAATAACGCTTTTTTCAAGGATACAGTTATGAGCAATTTGAACTAAATTGTCAACCTTAACATTGTCTTTTATAATGGTATCAACAAACGATCCCCTATCTATGGTAGTGTTCGAACCTATATCTACTTCACTACCTATTGAAACGCCACCTATTTGAGGAATCCACGTGTGATGACCGTAAGAGTCAGTAGCATAACCAAAGCCGTCATTTCCTATAGTTGCTCCTGCTTGGATTACACAATTTTCACCAATTCTACACTTTTCTCTAATGCATACAAATGGAAATATCCTTGTGCCTTTACCTATATAGACATCTTTGCCTACATAAATAAAGGCAACAAGCTCAACCATATCCTCTATAACAGCTCCATCCTCTATAACACAATATGGTCCAACATATGCCTTACTAGAAATTTTAGCCCCTTCGGATATTACAGAACTCGTGTGAATTAAGGGTTCTCTAAAATTTCTTGGGTAAAAGATATTAAGAACCTTTGACAACGCCAATTTTGGCAAATCAACCTCAATAGTAGCCCTGTCTGATTCAAAACCTCTATAACAAAGAAAGGCACCCGCCTTAGAGAACCGGGATGCCTCAGAGTTAGCTTTATCTAAAACAAAGCTTAGATCTTTCTCAAGCGCTATATTAAGAGGTTTAATATCGGTAACTTCTAAATCTTCACCTCTTAATACTCCGCCAACTTCTTTAGCTATTTCAGATAAAAGTTTACTGACCATTCACCTTAGCTATTACCTGATCAGTAATATCTACGCCTCCCCACCAAACGATAGCGTTATCCAAAACTATCGAAGCTCCAACTTGCTTTGCTACAGAATCAATAGCATTCTTAATTTTGGGGAGTACAGTTTGCAGCTTTGCATCTATAGCAGCCCTTGCAGCCTCTACTTCTTTTTCTTTAGCAGCAAGCTCCTGGTTGATCTGATCGTACAACTTTTTTAACTGTTCTTGAGATTCTCCTGATGCTTGAGCTTGAGCAAATTCTTGTTGCTTTTGATTTCTTAGTTGTTCAAACTGGATTTCAACCTGATTCTTTTGATCAATAAGAGGTTTTAACTCGTTTACTCCAGCCTCAACTCTTACAAGATCAATATAAGCAATTACATTGTCTTTTGCCATCGCCTTAGTTTGAAATGTAAACAAAACTAAAATTGCACAAACAAACAATAACAAACTCTTCTTCAAGTAAAGCCCTCCTTTTATATTCAGCAAACTACTACCGCAAGACAATTTATAGGCACCCTTTACTCTTCATCGCTAATTGATTACCGACATTTTTAAACAAAACGGCTAACCACCTTAAAATGGATTTCCCATGCCAAAATATCCCTTAAAATGATTAGAGGAATAAGCACCATCAATTCGAACCGGACCAAACGGAGTGTTTAACATTATGCCTACTCCAACGCCGGCATGGAGTTTGAAATCTGGCCAAGCAGAATTGCCACCCCACGCATCTCCAATATCAGTAAACACAGCACCTCTGGTACCTCTTATAAATGGAAATCTGTACTCAAAGTTGCCAACCGCAAAATATCTGCCATAGTATTTATTGTCTGTTATACCTCTAACCGTTCCCTGACCACCAACATAGTATTGATAATAAACTGGCATAATTTTGCCAGAAGGAATTATAGAGGTACCCCCTATTAACCTTCCAGCAAAAACATGTTCCTTCGATTTGTCCAGAGGGATATAATCTCTAAATTCCGCTATAACCTTTTCGAATGAATACAAACTAGAACCTCCAAGGAATCCGTTAGTCTGAGATATGCTCGCGCTTGCAAAATATCCCTGACGAGGATCTCTAGTTTGATCTCTAGTATCTCTTGATAGAGTATAGGTCAAAGATCTGTAAGAACCGTTAGGCCTATCATATTGATCGCTTGGGTTAACAGTTCCAGTCGTAGAAAGATGAACCCTTTCGTATCCAGGAGTAATAGTTTGTCTAGTATATTTATCAAAAATCGGGAAACCAAGCGACATGTTAAATCCAGCTGTTTTCTCATCAGTGGTATAACCGCCTATTAGCAAACCATAAGTCCTGTAATTGTAGAGGTTAACAGCAAATGACATGTTGTGATCGTTGAAATTAGGATCATAAAAACTAATTGAATAGTAAGATTGTTTTGCTCCAAATTGCAACCCAATAGACATAGTTTGAGCCCTACCAAACATATTGTTATCAGATAAACTTATCATTCCAATAGCGCTATATGCAGTACTATATCCCGCTCCAAAGGTGACAGAGCCTGTTTTTTTCTCCTTTACGTCTATATCTAAAAATATCTCGCCTGGCTTTGTCCCGGGCTCAAACATTACTCCCACGTCACTAAAGATATTCATATCATAAAGTCTATTTATATCAGCTTTAACTTTATTGTAGTTAAATATATCACCTGGCTTTACAGTTAGCTCCCTTCTAATAACGTGTTCTACTGTTTTGTGGTTACCAAGAATTTTAATAGCCTGAATTTTCCCTTCTGCTATGGTTACCAACAAGTGTCCTGAAGGAGAAAGACTGGCATCCATTATTCTTGCCGCAGTATAACCCTGGCTTGCATAATAGTCTTCAACCCTTTTGAGAGCCTTATCCATCTCGTTATAATTAAATATTTTGCCCGTAGGCAAATTCATTATGCTCAAAATTTTATCAGTAGGAATCACACTATTGCCCTGTATAAGAATACCTTCCAAAATTGGGTTTTCTGTAACCTCGAAAATAAGTTCTACTCCATCTTCAAATGGCTTAGTTTTTGCTTTCACATCGCTAAAATATCCAAGAGCATATATCGACTTCAAACTCTCCTGTACATCATTAGGGGTTATTATTGAGCCTATTCTAAAAGGAACCGCAGACAGGATATCTTCAGTCGCAACGTGTTTGTTTCCCTCAACAGCAAAGGCAGTCACCTTCATATAACCGCTTGTCGGAGTAGGTTCTGCTGCAAAAGAAACTGAACTTAAACTTATCAACAAAAACAAAACAAAAAAACTATTTATAAAATTTATAAAATAACGCCAGGGCATATTTTCTCCCCTCTCAATAAATTTGTAAAACAATAAAATTATCATATCACAATTGAAAGCTCGTTGAAAGATAATTAATAGTAGAATCTTTCCAATCTTCATCACTACTAAGAGGAAAGTTGTCCAAAACAGAAAAGAGAGGCCTTTTAGCAGGTGCCATAAATTCATCTGAACTTACAGGAACAATCTCTATGTCTATTTTTAAAAAGTTAAAGATAAATTTAGCCCATTCAAACCTTGAACAGTATCCAGAATTAGTAATGTGATAGGTACCATATGGCATATTTCCAACAACAAACATAGTTTTAGAAGCTAAATATCTTGCACTAGTTGGACTTGAAAATTGATCACATACCACTTTTAGATTATCTTTGCCCTTAGACCATTCAATTAGTTTTTTCGGGAAAGAGTTAGGCCCGTCTCCAAATACCCAACTGGTTCTAATAATATAATATTTCGAACACAAAGAAGAAACTTCTCTTTCTCCTGAAAGCTTTGATCTTCCATAAATTGAAATAGGATTTGGCTCATCATATATTAAATATGGTTTACTGCTAGTCCCGTCGAAAACGTAATCAGAACTAAAGTGAACAAGAGTGTAATTGAATTCATTTGAAAGCACAGCAAGATTTCTTGGGCCAAGCGCATTAACCCTGTAAGCTGCTTGCCAATCAGATTCAGCTTTATCCACATAATTATAAGCAGCACAATTCAAAACTACATCTGGCATGTATCTTTTTATCGCCTCTTTTAACTCAAAAAAATTAGTTATATCCAGCTTATCTTTACTAAAAGATATCAATTCAAGATTAAAATTTGATGAGTTATTTACAAATTCCTTTGCTAATTGGCCATTTGAACCTAACAAGATTGCTTTCATTAATATACCTCAACCTGAGCATCATCACCTATAAAAAACTTATATGCTTTAACCAAATCCTGCTTTTTTGTTATTTGTGCCCTTCTGCCTATCAATGAGGTATCTATCCTGGCCGCTGCAAAAATCCTGCTTTCTTCAAGAACTACAGAATGTTCGATCTCACTTTTTTCAATATAGCATCTGTCACCAATACTAGTATATGGTCCAATAAATGAGTCGATTATAACCGCTTCTTTACCAATAACAGCCGGACCTCTTATTTCACTCCTCTCAATTCTTGCAGAATTTGCAACTCTTACCCTACCGATAATTTTAGAATCAACAACATCTCCAAAAATTTCCCTCTTTATTCTCTCGTCCAAAACTACCCTATTTGCCTCTAAAATTTCATCTTTTTTCCCAGTGTCCAACCACCACCCTTTTAATACTTGGGCTTTTACAGAATTCTTTTTCGAAACCATCGTGTCTATCGCATCTGTAATCTCAAGCTCGTTTCTCCAGGATGGTTTTATAAGCTTTATAGCGTCGTGAATCTTGTTTGAAAAAATATACACACCTACAAGAGCAAGATTCGAGGGAGGATTTTTAGGTTTTTCTATTAGCTTTTTTACATTACCAGCATCGTCTAAAACGGCCACCCCAAATCTTGTGGGGTCATCTACTTCTTTGAGAAATATTAAAGCGTCAAGCTCTTCAGTAAAGAATCTGTCAACATAAGTACTAATACCATTTTCTATAAGGTTATCCCCTAAAAACATTACAAAAGGACTATCTTTTAAAAAATCTTGAGCAGTTTTTACTGCATGTGCTAAACCAAGAGGTTTTTCTTGTAGGATAAAATTAAATTTCACCCTTTTATCTGCAAAAGTATACTCCGAAAGCACCTTCTTCACCTCTTCTCCCGTTTCAGGAGCTATTATAATGCCAATATCTTCTATACCAGCCTGCAATATATCATCTATAACAAAATAGAGTATAGGTCTGTTGGCTACAGGTATTAATTGCTTCGTAAAAGTATAGGTAAAGGGCCTAAGTCTTGTACCTTTACCCCCGCTTAATATTAAGGCTTTTGCTCTCTTCATATAAACCCCTTTAACTTTTTCTTATCTATTATAAAGC
This sequence comes from Thermodesulfobium acidiphilum, assembly GCF_003057965.1. Lineage (NCBI taxonomy): Bacteria > Pseudomonadati > Thermodesulfobiota > Thermodesulfobiia > Thermodesulfobiales > Thermodesulfobiaceae > Thermodesulfobium > Thermodesulfobium acidiphilum. The sequence continues at coordinate 50,565 of NZ_CP020921.1, read as the reverse complement.
ACAATTATTAATTGTGTTTATTCATAAACACTTTTTGACCTGGCATTTTTCCTAAAAATATATAGCAATATTTGTTGAGTAATAATATTATAAAAATAGAGAAGATGAGTGAAATAGTTGTCAAACTAAAGCCGCTAATACATTGTTCCACAAAGAGTTTTTTCCTGGTTATGAATAAATCTGGGAAACCAAAGTGATAGAAAAAAAACTCATTAACCCTTTGGAAAAAATAAAATATTGCCTCATGGATTGTAAATATCGTCAACGTATTTTTCCCCAGATAAAGCATAAATTTATTGTTCTTTGTAATATTTGAAACATAAAGCCAGAAAAAAATTCCGCTAAAAGTTACTATATATCCCAAAAAACCAGAGAGGAATGAGCCATTAAATATATCAAATTCATCAAATAATAAAAAAAGAGCGATATTTATCGTGAGAAGTAGAAAGAGAAATAATATTTTATATCTTTTTATCTTCAAAAAGTTATTTAACAGGGTATTAAAAAACTTAGAGCTTTTGAAAAAATATCCAAAACCGAACCATAAAAAGCCAGCAGTAACTCCCCAAAAGAATAGAACTAAGTAGCTTCTAACAGCCTCCAACCAAAAAACTTGAGTTTCTTCAAAAAGTTTTAAAGACGAGCTTATTGCTTCTACCTGTAATCCAACAAGAATACAAAATATAAAAATTGAAAAAAATATGTACTTTGCCTTTGAAAACCTTAGGATATAATCATATAAAGTAGAAACAAAAAACAATGCAGGCAAAAACCAAAGAGGCGTTGTAAACTGATTCTCTTTTACTATTAAAAGATTTGTGAAATATGTAAAGAAATTCGGTCTATGTGAGGTCAAGATGATCAAAGAGTATATATAAATAAGAACCCCAAAAAAGAAATAGGGAATAATATATCTGTATATATTTCTTAAAAAAACCTGGGCAGGGGTCATTTTGAATTTTGGATTAAACACAAAACCCGCTATAAACCAAAAAAGAGCTAAATGAAACGAATAAGCATATTTAATTAAGATTTCGGGAGAAAAATACGTAGTATGTCCAAATGCTATCCAAAATATTCCGTAAAATCTTGCTTTATCAACCCAGTCAATTCTTTTTTGCATAATCAATTATACTAACATAAATAAAATTTATTAAACATCGCTTTTTTAAAGTTTAAGAAAAAAAATAACTTTTAAAAAATAGCAGCCACAAACCTTAATAGCTGTGACTGCCACATTATTATATTAAATCAAATTTGAAAATTACAAATTTTTACTTAATGTTCTTGTGACAAAACCACCAATCAAAACAATTAGCCTGGCTTGATCTTTCTGCAGCGCTCTTTACGTCAGAAGGTGGTGGAATTATTACATCAGAACCTATCAGATCGCTATTGGGCCAATTTGCAGGAATTGCAACTTTGTTATTATCAGAAGTCTGCAAGGCTTTTACAGCTCTAAGAATTTCATCAATATTTCTGCCCAATTCCTGTGGATAATATAATACCAGCCTTAATATAGCCTTATCGTCGATTACAAATACTGCTCTAACTGTATTTGTTCCCTTTGCAGGTTGTATCATTCCAAAAGACTTTGCAACTTCACCCATATCATCTGCAATTATAGGAAACTCAATATTTACTCCAAGTTTTTCTTTAATCCATTCAATCCATTTGATGTGAGAAAATACTTGGTCTATCGAAAGACCAATTAATTGTGTATTCAAAGCCCTAAACTCATCTAGCTTCTTTTGAAAAGCTACAAATTCAGTAGTGCATACTGGTGTAAAATCAGCTGGATGGCTAAATAGAACAACCCACTTCCCCGAATAATCATCAGGAAGATTGATTAAGCCATGAGTAGTTTTAACCTTTCTATTTTCTATCTTTTCTCCTAAAAGTGGAAATGTCATAAAATTACCTCCTCTATATTAATAATAATTCTTATTATTAATATTAAATTAAATTAAAGATTTGTCAAGATACTTTTCTAGAGAAAAATCTTTTGAGGATTCAAAATATTTTTTGGATCGAAAGAAAATTTTATTGCCTTTGCAAGTTCAATAGTATTTTTATCAAATTCTAGCTTAATATAAGGTGCTTTCATATATCCAATCCCGTGCTCCCCAGAAAGCGTACCGCCAAGATTAATTGCTAATTTAAATATCTCTCCTATAGCATCTTGCACTCTCTTCATCTCCTCTTTATTTCTCTTATCGGTAAGTATATTTGGATGGAGATTCCCATCACCAGCGTGACCAAAAATTATTATTTTTAAAGAATATTTTTTTGCAATCGAATCTATCCCTTTAATCATGTCGGCAATTTTTGAACGCGGAACAGTTGCGTCTTCTGAAATCTTTATTGGAGCTATTTTTCCACAGGCAGGAGATATAGCTCTTCTTAAATCCCAAATCTTGTTCATTTCATTATTGTCTTTTGCTAAAAAAAAGTTAAAATTTTTCAAAGTAAAAAGATTTTTAAGCGTGCTAATAATAGATCCAACCTCTTTCTTTGTGCCATCAACTTCAAGAATAAGAAGTGCATTTATATCATTAGATAAATCGAAAAAAACATACTCTTTTACTATTTCTATAGCAGTTCTATCCATTATTTCAAAAGTTTTGGGTACTATACCCAGGCTAATTATATCGTTTATGCAAATCGCAGCATCTTCAAGACCTTTAAAACCTATTAAAAAGACTTCTCTTGCTTCGGGTTTTCTTAAAAGTCTTAGGCCTACTTTTGTAAAAATACCAAGAGTTCCTTCAGAACCAATGAGTAGAGAGAGAATTTCTGGATTTTGAAACACATCAATATTTATAATGCTTCCATCTGATAAAACAACTTCTAGAAACTCAACATAATCTCTGGTAACGCCATATTTAAAACACATTGGACCCCCTGCACATTCGGACACGTTACCGCCAATAGTACACCATGCGCTGCTTGCTGGATCTGGTGGATAAAACAGTTCGCTTCTAGAAGCTAAATCTGCAAGCTCTTTTGTTACCACACCAGGCTCTACAACAGCTAAACAGTTCTCTGAATCAAACTCAATAATTTCATTCATTTGTGTTAACACGAGAGAAATGCCGCCTCTTAATGGTACACTTCCACCAGAAAGGTTAGAACCAGCTCCTCTACAAGTAACAGGAACATTATATTTAGCTGCAATATTTAAAATTTTAGATATTTGCTTACTGTTCTTTCCAAAAACCACAACATCTGGCAGAGAACTTCTAAAAGATGCATCATAAGAATATAGGTATAAATTCTCTAAATCGTCGGTAATATATTTCTTACCTATAGCTTTTTCAAGATCTCTTTTGAAATCAGAATATGAAACTTGATTTTTAAAATTATTGATGTTTAAATCATCTTTTTGTAATGTGTTTAAAATTCTTGTCTTCAACGTATTAACTATATAGCTTGAATTAAAATCATAATAATAAACTTTATCCATTTGAAACTTTTGCAAAAAAGCTCTCTCAAAATCTTCTAAATCGCTTATAGTTTTAAAAATCAAACAATACAGTCCTATAGGCAAAAAGAGAATCTCACAGCAACCAATGTTTAAATCTTTTACTATATTTTCAATTTGTCTTGTTTTGCTAATAAAATCTGTTTTGCTTAATTTTATCTTTTTAATCAATCTTTCTTCATCTGGAAAATCCAGCTTAAAAATATCTTTATTTTCCAGAACGTTTAAGTTCAAAAGATTTAATTGGTTTTTAAGATCGTATTCAAACTCTTTTTCTACAATAATTGATGCATTAAACTTATCAGAAAGTTCTTTTTTTCGGATTAAATAAAAAGAAAAAGGTTCACATTTTAATTTTTTTAAAAAATAAACTAGATTTATAAACTGAGCAATATTTTCAAGAAAGAAATTAAAAATTACCCTTTCCTTTTTTGGATGAAGTCTTAGGATTAATTCTTTCGGAGAAGCTAAATCCTTAGAGCCTAACAAAAACCTTGTAAAGTCGTAGCCACTTACACACTTTAATACCTTTTTATCTAACTTTATTTCTCTCCCAAATTTTGTTTCAAAGGTTGCGCCTATTGCAAAATTAAAGATAGATCCATAAAGATGATGAGATGGATTGGGTAGCTTTAAGTGAAACAGATCAATAACTCTTAACTGTAAGTAAAGTTGATTAAGAGTAGGCAAAAAAACAAGCGTCTCATCTGATAATTTTGCATTCAGCTCATTTATCAAAATATTCGGATCAACAACTAATACTTGATTTATATTATCTATTTCTAATAACATGCAGGATACCCATCGGCTCTTGGTTCTGACCCCCCTGCAAAAACATTATTGTCCAACTTTATAATAATTTGCCCCCTGCCAAAATTTATTGAATCTGAAGTAACTTCAACATCGTGCCCCCTTCTTGCAAGATCATCAACTATAATTTTGTCAATTTTGTTTTCAAAAAGTACTTTTTTACCCCCAAGCCATTGAAATCTTGGTGCGTCAAGTGCAGCCTGAGGATTGTCTAAAAAGTTAATCATATTAACAAGAACCTGAACATGGCCTTGCGGCTGCATAAAAGCACCCATCACCCCAAATGGCCCAATTGCATTATTGTCTTTTAATATAAAACCTGGAATAATCGTGTGATATGGTCTTTTTTTTGGAGCTATACAATTGGGATGTTTTCTTTCAAGCACAAAATTTGATCCTCTATTGTGCATTGCAATTGCAGTATCCTCTATAACTATTCCAGAACCAAATCCCATGTAGTTGCTCTGTATATAGCTCACCATATTTCCATCTTTATCAGCTGTACAAAGATAAACAGTATTACCACAATATGTACTTTGAATTTTTGGTAAATAGGCCTCATCTGATATGGTCCTCGCTTTACTGAGACCATATTCCTCATTAAAAAGCTCTGAAACATTTTTTTCCATACCCTTAATATCTCCAACAGAAGAGAGAGCTTCCTCGAAAGAGAGCTTTATTGATTCAATACATCTGTGAAAATACAAACTATTTCTTGAAATATCAAAGTGCTTTAAGATATTTAGCGCCATAAGAACAACTATGCCTTGAGAGTTAGGCGGCATCTCTACAATATCATATCCACAGTAATTTAATTTTAAAGGCTCTACCCATTCACCTTTAAAATCCCTTAAATCATTCTCAGTTATATAGCCGTTATACTTTTTAAAAAAGGAAACGATCTTTTCAGCTATCCTACCATCATAAAAGGACTTGCAGTTAGTTAGGGCCAATTCCTCCAGAGTTTTAGCAAGGCTTTGATTTTTAAATATTGAAGCAGGCTTTGGAGGACCATCCTTTGCAAAATTCTCAAACCAGTATTTAAACTCATCGCCCCTTTGTAAAGAAATGGCATTATAAAAGTTTTCCCATAACCTGGAAATTGTCGCAGATACAGGATATCCATAAAGCGCCAAATCTATCGCAGGTGCAAACACTTCAGACAGCTTTAATTTTCCAAACTTCGAGGAAAGTTCTTTCCACCCCCATACCACTCCTGGAACAGTGATAGGTTCAAAACCAAATCTAGGCATCTTTTTGAAACCCTTTTTAATCAAGAGATCAAGGTTTATATTTGAAGGTGCAAAGCCACTTGAATTTAGAGCATAAAGTTTTGAATCCTTCCAGACTATTGCAAAGCAGTCTCCACCAATTCCGCATGAAGTTGGTTCAACCACAGTAAGGGCAACAGCTGTAGCCAAGGCCGCGTCAACAGCATTGCCTCCTTTTTGTAAAGCAGTTAAACCTGCCTGAGATGCAAGCGGTTGAGTAGTAAGAACCATTCCATTTTTCGCAAAACATACGTGTCTCTCTGAAGAATATGGATATCTTTGAAAGTCAAACATCTTCCACCTCGTTTTTGAAAATACTTTCTAAAGATTATATATTGTTATGAGAAAATTTCCTCTATAATATGTTTAAAATATTAAAACAAAAGATGAAAAGATATTGGGGGAAAGAATGAATAGATTAAGAGTTGTATTGCAAGGATATCCCCTGAAATCAGACAGGGGATGGCTCGGTTGGTGTAATGTAGTTTTGATATCAACTTCAGAAGGATACTTTCTCTTTGATACAGGAAGTTATGGGGATAGAAAAGAACTTTTAGACTCTTTAGGAAATTTGGGCGTTGGTTTATCAGAGATAAAGGGGATATTTCTTACTCACTTCCACTTTGATCACGCAATAAACATTGAACTTTTTGAGAATGCTAAAATTTACCTGTCTGAGAGAGAGTATAACTATCTTACAAATTCAACTTTCGAAAAAGTATCAGATCTTTATGTGCCCAAATTTATGATAAGCTATCTTTTAAGTAGAAACCCAATTCTTTTACGGAATAATGAAAGAGTTTTAGATGATATTATAGCGATAGATTTACCAGGACATACTCCAGGCTCTATGGGATATCTTTTAGAAAGCACGAAAACTTTGATCGGAGGGGATGCCGTAAAAAACATTAAAGAATTCTACAACGAGTTGGATACTCTTCTTGTTTTCGGCGACATAAAAGACTTTAGAGAGTCACTAAAGAAAGCAAAAAGGATAGCAGTCAACTTCGTCCCAGGTCACGATTCAATGTTTAGCTTTGAAAAAAATGTCAAGAAATTAACAGATCTTGAGGTTATAATTTACAGTAATACAAATTGGAAAGAGACAGCACCTAAAGAATTTAAAATTACTTAAGTATAACGTTAAGGAGAGGATTTATGAAAAGGTTTGTATTTATTTTTTTAATTTTAACGTTGTTAGCTTTTACAAGAACTTCATACGCAGAATTTAGTTTCAGCAACATATCTCAAAACGATTTTTTACTCAAGCAAGGGGAAATAAATCTTGTTTTGCCAGGAGAATACTTTGAAATTAGAATCAATGAACAAGATAGTAGTAATTTTTCGATAGATTACGATAAAAATCTCATAGAATTAACAAGGGAAGAAAATTTGTCTGCCAGTAAAATCTACTATTTCAAAACAATTTCTGACGTGATCTCAAACACAAAGATAGTTGTTAAGTCAAATAAAGAAAGTTCAAAACCCATTACGTACGATGTCTATATATCACCAGCAGATGACATACCTTTGGTAACAATAAAAGATATACATGACAATCCAGAAAAATTTGCAAATAAATTTGTCAGGCTAAAAGCTAGATTTCTTGGATGGGCAAGGCCAACAAATACAAGCGATATTTGGGGCGCTCTAACCACAAAATCAGATACTGTAATAGAAGACAACACTGGTGCTGCCTTTATATCGGGGGCAAATTTCATGTACAAAACTGATAGCTCTGTTTTGTTTATAGCAAAAATAAAATCAGACAAAAGGGTTGGCTTCAAAATTAAACTGATAAAACTTCTCAAATGATTTGCTTTTCTTGCCTGCCATACAAATATTCAAATATATATCTAATAAAAGAAGACGAATTTATTACAAGGGTTTTTCTAAATGATACTAGTTTTTTATATTTTTTTGAAAAGTTTAGACCAGTAAGAAATGATTTAATTTTAAATGACGAGATAACACAATTAGCTGAATATTTAAACGGAAAAAGAAAAAAATTCAATATTAAATTTAAACTTTTGGGCACTGAATTTCAAAAATTAATTTGGGATAGAATATTATGCATAGAATACGCAGATGTTAAAACATATTCTGATATTGCAATTGAAATCAAAATGCCTTCTGCCGCAAGAGCAGTGGGAAGTACCTGTCGAAAAAATGTACTTCCTATTATTGTCCCCTGTCATAGAGTTGTTTCAAAAAAGGATATGGGTGGGTTTTTTGGTAAAAACAGCGAATTCCTTATAATTAAATCATATCTTTTAAATTTAGAAAGGGCTTCTTGAAAAGCCCCTTCTAAAAGTGTTTTAATTTTTTCTTAACTTTAGAGTTTAAACTTATCTACTTCTTTATCAAGTCCTTCTACTTTTTCCTTAAGAGAAGCCGAAATCACCTTAAGTTGTTCCATCATTCCAGTTTGCTCCTGAGTGGTGGCACAGATTTCTTCTGTAGATGCAGCACTCTCTTCTGCAATTGCAGCAACGTTTTCAACTTCTTTTTGAACTTCCAGGGCAGCATCGTTCATCTCATTAGCACTAGCTGAATACTCTTCTGAAAGAGCAGCAAGATTACTGACATTCGCCTCAATATTTTTTATGCCATTTATAACCTCATTTGCGCTCTCTCTAGCTCTTGTTATCTGCTTCAAAAGTCCTGCAATGTTGACAGTAATCAAATTAAAGGATTCCATAACCTCTGAAGACAGAGACCTCCCAGCATCTACTTCTGAGAGCGCCTCTGTCATAGAAGCTGATGCAGCTTTAGTTTCTCTTCTAGTTTCGTTAATCAAGTTAGCTATTTCGTTTGCTGCTTTCTGAGACTCTTCTGCAAGTTTTCTAACTTCATCAGCAACAACAGCAAACCCCCTTCCTGCATCTCCAGCTCTTGCTGCCTCAATAGCAGCGTTTAAAGCCAAGAGATTTGTCTGATCAGCTATATTTGAAATTAAGTCAACAATTTTTCCAATATCATCAGATCTTTGATCGAGAATACCAATATTTTTGGACAAATCGTCAACTGCTTTTGCAATCCTCTCTGCCAATTCTTCTCTCTTTGTAAGTATCTCGTGACCGTTTTTAGCTTTTTTATCAACAGTGTTAGCAAGGTTATTAACCCCTAACGAAGCCTTCTGAAAGGTATCAGTATTCTTTGCAATGTTTGCAACGCTTTCCGCAATTGAAGAGGCGTTTGTAGCTTGCTCTTCTGCTCCCTTTGCAATTGCAGTAATACCCCTCATGAGTACCTGAGCGCTATTTGTCAACTTCTGTGCAATATTAGACAGGTTCTCTACGCCCTTTGCGGTTCCTTCAGAAGTCCTGGATGCCTCCTTTGCTGCAGATGATACAGAATCCGACACTTTTAAGAGTTGTTCAGAGATCTTTAAAATTTCATCTGATGAAGAGTTAATGTTAGAAATGATGCTTACAAGGCTCTGCCTCATTTTTTCAATGGATTTTGCAATAGTTCCCATTTCGTCTTCGTATACTCGCTGCATTTTAGTACTAATATCCCCTCTTGCTATTCTCTCTATTCCGTCAACAGTCTTATATATAGGCTTCATCAAGAATATTTCCAAGGCAAACAAAAGAAGAACCATACCAATTATTATTGCGAGCAAATTAAGGCCAAATTGAATTAAAGTGAAGTTAAACAATTGAGAATTATAAAATTCAGCACTTTTTGCTACAAAAAACATCCCTATTATTTTACCGTCTACGTCTTTCAATGGAGCATAATACGAATAGTAAGGTTTGCCAAATAAAGTATTCCTAATCTCTAAGGGTTTACCTTCCTTTAAAACTGTATCTATGACCTTTGGATTGTCCATCTTTGTTCCAATAGCCCTAGATCCATCTTGTTTTGTGAGAGTAGTGCTTACTCGCGTGTCATTATCAAAAAACGTCGCTTCTGCGCCCATCTTTTCTTTAATTTGATCCACGATGGAGGTAGATCCGGATATCATCATACCTGTCGAAACTGCACCAATGATCCTACCCGTTTCGTCTTTTATAGGGGCACCCGCTCTAATAGAAAGACCACTAACATTGCCTTTGGAAATTCCTGCTACCACCTCTCCCTTAAGAGCCTTATCTACTTCAACTGCCTCTTTTAATATATCAAGTCTCCTTTCAGGATCGTGCCCTCTCATCAAAACCTGTCCCTGAGTGTTCACAACCGTAACAAAAAATCCTGGATGATCCTTTACATAATTAACCAAAATAGTTTGAAGTTGTGCCATATTGTTTGACTTTATCGCAGAAACTACGTCTGGTTCTTTTGAAAGTAATATAGCCATCTGCTTTGCTGCTAAAATGTCGCTATCAAGAAGCATGCTTGCACCGTCATAAAGGGTCTTTACGTCATAGTTTGCAGAGATATTGAAAGCATTTCTTAGCTGCAACAGGCCCCCACCCGACAGAAATAGGCCAAAAACAAGAAAACTTACAAAAACAGAAAACCCTAATTTCTTTCTTAAAGATAGATCTAAAAAAAATTTAAAGAACTTTTTCATCTACTTGCCCCCTTTAAAGCAAAATATAATGTAATAATAACTATTTCTAGGATAAATTACTTTTATAATAATATTATATATCAAAAGTAAAAAAATTTTTTTATTATCATTATAACTCAATTACAAGTTATTAAATTTTACAAATAAAATAAAAACCCCTCCATCACTGGAGGGGCACACTATTAAAGATACTATCCAAACAACTTTTAGAAGTCTCCCATTCCGCCCATTCCGCCCATTCCGCCAGGGGCTGCTGGAGCCGATTCTTTCTTGGGTTTATCAGCAACAAGAGTATTTGTAGTAAGTATCATACCTGCAATTGACGCAGCATTCTGAACTGCTGAACGCGTTACCTTTGCAGGATCCACAATACCACTCTTAACCATATCCACATAAGTTCCGTTGGAAGCATCAAATCCAATGCCCGGCTTCTCTTCCTTCAGTCTTGCTACAACAACTGAACCCTCAAAACCAGCATTTGAAGCTATTTGCTTGCAAGGAACCTGAAGCGCTTTCTTTACGATGTCAAGCCCTACTTTTTCCTCACCATCAAACTGCAAGTTGTCAAGAGCTTTCAAAGCGTGTATCAGGGTTGCGCCGCCGCCAGGAACAATGCCTTCTTCGACTGCAGCACGAGTAGCTGAAAGAGCGTCTTCCATACGATGTTTCTTTTCCTTAAGCTCGGTTTCTGTAGCAGCTCCTACTTTGATTACAGCTACTCCTCCTGAAAGCTTAGCCAAACGCTCTTGGAGTTTTTCTCTGTCATAATTGGAATCTGTCTGCTCAATTTCTTTTTTAATCTGAGCTATTCTTCCTTTAATAGCCTCAACGGAACCTTTACCATTAATTATTGTAGTCTTTTCCTTTGTAACCTTTACCTTTTCAGCTCTTCCAAGGTTCTCAATCTTGGTATTTTCAAGTTTCAAACCTACATCTTCTGATATCACATCTCCGCCAGTGAGTATCGCTATATCCTGAAGCATAGCCTTTCTTCTGTCTCCAAAACCAGGTGCCTTTACAGCAACCACATTCAGGGTTTTTCTAAGCTTGTTCACAACGATCGTTGCAAGTGCTTCACCTTCTAAATCCTCGGCAATAATAAGCATTGGTTTGCCATTTCTAGCTATCTCTTCAAGAATGGGCAAGATATCTTTTAAGACACTTATCTTTTTATCGGTAATTAAGATATATGGTTCATCAAGCTCTGCTTCCATTCTTTCAGGATCGGTAACCAGATATGGGGAAACATAACCTTTATCAAACTCCATACCCTCAACTATATCAACGCTGGTTTCAATACCCTTTGACTCTTCTACAGTTATTACGCCATCTTTTCCAACCTTGTCCATCGCTTCAGCAACCTTTTCACCAATAAACCTATCGTTGGCCGAAATGGTCGCCACCTGTGCAATAGCCTCTTTTGTCTCAACGGGTAAGCTCATTTTTTTAATCTCTTGTATTACTACTTCTACAGCTTTTTCTATGCCTCTCTTAATTGAAAGAGGAGAAGCACCTGCTGCAACCATCTTAAGGCCTTCCTGAACCATAGCCTGGGCTAGAACAGTCGCAGTTGTTGTTCCATCACCCGCTATATCATTAGTCTTAGAAGCAACTTCTTTCAAAAGCTGGGCTCCCATATTTTCATATGGATCTTCTAATTCAATTTCCTTGGCAATGGTTACACCATCATTAGTAATGGTAGGCGATCCCCACTTTTTTTCCAATACCACATTTCTTCCTTTTGGTCCTAAAGTCACCTTTACAGCATCAGCAACAGCGTTTACGCCCTTTTCAAGAGCTCTCCTTGCCTCTTCATCAAATGCTATCATTTTAGCAGCCATAAATTCACCTCCTGATTATCCTTTAATAGCATATATATCGCGTTCTGAAAGGATTAGATAATCCTTTGAGTTAATCTTAATCTCTGTACCACCATACTTGGCAAACACAACTCTGTCTCCTACTTTTACCTCCAGCGGAACCCTCGTTCCATTGTCAAGAATCCTTCCTGGCCCAACCGCTACTACGATTCCTTCTTGTGGTTTTTCTTTTGCAGTGTCTGGCAATACAATACCCGATAAAGTTTTCTCTTCAGCTTCCACAGGCTCTACAATTATGCGATCGCCCAATGGTTTAAGATTCATAGAATCACCTCCATAAGTTTTTAACAATTGTTAGCACTCACTTAAGATGAATACTAACAACAGAATATTATATTATCTAAGCATTAAATGTCAAGAGGCAAAAACAGATATTTTTAAGATTTAAAGGTAGTCAGTTGGACGTTTTTTTGACAGAGTAAAAATTAATATTCCAGATACAATTAAACACAAAGCTAAAAACAAATATGCCAGTGTATACGATCCTGTATAACTTTTTATAATTCCAATTAAAAATGGACCTACCCATCCTCCTATATTTCCAATAGAATTAATCAAACCAATTGCACCTGCAGCTGCAGTTTCTGACAAAAAGGTAGTAGGAACAGACCACCAAACTCCCATTCCACTATATACGCCTATTGCAGCAAGGTTAATAAAAACAAAGTTTAAAATTGGATCAGTAGTTAGTGCTATACCAGCTAAACCTATAGCTCCTACAAATAGCGGCAGTGCTACATGATATCTCTTTTCACCACTTTTAGAAGACGAATTTCCAACAATTAAAAATCCTATTAGAGAAAGCACCATTGGTATTGTAACCAAAAAACTAACATTTGCGTTAGATAAGCCTGAAACCGATTTCAAAACAGTGGGCAACCAAAATCCAAAACCCCAAAAGCCTACTATCCACATGAAATATATAAAACCAAGCTTTAGAACCTCAGGATCTTTGAGACCTTCCCACAATGTGTATTTTCTTACCTTGTTTTTAGCGGTTATTTCATGCTGATAAAGATCAGAAAATAGAAGTTTTTCTTCATCTGTTAACCAACTTACATCTTTAGGCCAATCTTTGAGCCAAAACCATAAAACTATACCAAGAAGAAGCGACAAGCAACCCTCTACAAGAAATAAAAGCTGCCATCCAACTAAATTAAACATTGATGTCCCAATTATAATGCCCGCTAATGGAGATCCAATAATACTTGCAACCAGTAGAGAGGTGAGCATAATAGAAATTGCTCTGGCTCTTTCATTTGGCGCAAACCACCTTGGAAAAAAGATGGCATAACACACTGGATAAAAGCTTGCTTCAGCAGCCCCTATTAAAAACCTAATAATATAAAATTCAATCGGAGTCCTAACAAACATCATCAAAGTCGTAGCTATACTCCAGGTGATAAGAATTCTTACAATCCATTTTGACGCGCTCCACTTTGCTGCAAATATTGCACCAGGAACTTCAAAAATTATATATCCCCAAAACAGAATACCCGCACCAAAGCCGAAAACCTCAGGTGAAAAACCTAAAGCCTTATTCATAGTTAGTGCAGCGTAACTCAAATTGAGACGATCTAGAAACGCCAATACAGAAGCAATAAACAATGGTAAAATGACGTTGAAATACCTTCTACTCAATGTTCTTTTTAACATATCATCCAATTGACTTCTGTCCAACACCAAAACCTCCCTTGAAAATTAGTATTACGTATTATATAGCAAAAAGGTATAGAAATTTAAAACCAAATTTATACACTTGATTTATTAAGTTATTAAATCTTTAGGTATATAATATGCATACACCAAATTCTTTATTTAAGGAGAGAATATGAAAAGACATATTTTTTTGCAATACTCTTCTTTATTTTTCTATTATTTACTCCTCTTAATGGAATAGCAAGAGCTGATATTTTCCATTTGATAATAAGATCTGGAGTCAATTATAAATAAATTGATAATATAAATTCAGCACTTAATATCACCAGCGAGATTATCAAGGATTATGGCTAGTATTGAACGACAGAATAAATGTTGTCTTAACAAGTGGTAAAGAAGACTATAAAAATGCTTTAATTGAGTACTTTCATTATTCAGAGGCCTTAGCAGAAAAGGAAGCAAGCATAACAGGAGGGGAAAGCTCCACAAAAGAGCCTATCGTTATAATCAGAAGCTCTGATAGGCTTGGCAAGTATAAAGTAGAAGCATTCGGGGCCTTCCGCACGAGATCTTTCACCAGATTCAGACAGTATGGAAAACAAACAAATGTGCCAATATGGTTTGAAGAGGGAACCGCAGAAGCATTCAGGTACATTGCCCAAGTAAAAGCTGGTGTTATTTCAAAAGAGATAGCGTTTCAAGGCCCGCTTGCAAGACTGAACGTGTACGTAAAGTTAACCAATAACTCTTTGCCAAACCCAGAAACTTTAAATGAAATTACCTGGAGAGATTGCATGTCAAAAAAGTTCCTGTATACTCTCTTGCCACTCTTATGGTTCTTCACTTAGCAGTGGATAATTTTTCGAAAATTCAAGAAGCATATAGACTTATGCACGAAAACGTATCCTGGAGCAGAGCCTTTACTGAGGTATTTAGCGTTACACCCAATGATTTTTACAAAGACGTTATAAAAAAGATAAACTTTGAAATTGAGCACTCATAACTTTTAAGCAACCAAAAATATTTCTGTGCAAAGTCAATATTGCAAACTTTTATTTGCCTAAAAACACGTTCTCTTTCCAAAAACCCTCATAAATAATTTTACCCTTAGAGTTCCTAAAGGTTCCATAGCCATCTCTTAAACCATTTTAAACTCGCCCGTATAAACGCTGCCATCTTTATATTTTATCGAACCCTTTCCGTTGTAAAAGCCTCTTTTAAACTCACCTTCATATAAAACAACGTTTGAATTTTTGTTCAAATATTCGACCTTGCCAAAGCCGTCAAAAACGCAGTCTTTTAAATTTCCTTCATATTTATAGTTTTATAGTTTGGAGTCTCAATTGTTGCATACCCTTCTCGCACACCGTTTTTTATAAACCCAGAATACTTATAAAATTCGTTTCCATTTTTGTCATAAATAATAAAGATTCCTTCGCCATTCGTTAAACCGTTTTCACATGGTCCCGACCAGGATGCTGACTCTTTTTGCGCTAAAGGTCTCAATAACCTTATCTGACAAGAAGAGTTAGGATCTTCCATATTTGATATAATAAAAAAATGGATGAGAAATTTCTTATAGAAACGATTAAAGGAAAGACATCATACATACGGGGTCCTGTAAACTGTGGATTTTATGAAAACTGCATGATAGATACTCCATGGGAGATGCACAATCACAAAAAGATAAACCCACAATATTTGCTTTTAACTCATGGACACGCAGATCACTTCAGAATGGCCTTTTTATTTAGAGGAAAAGGAACAAAGGTAGTGGCCCCCAAAGAAGAGTGTATCTTCGTAGAAAATCCGGAAATAAACGTAAGGGCAACTTTTAGCTGGGCCATACCTCCCGATGCAATGGTCAGCTCTCTTATGAAAGGCATTCCATGCAAAGTCGATATATACAGCGAGAACTTTTTTTATCCAGGAATTACAGTAGTCCCCCTGCCAGGCCATTCTATATCTCAGGTGGGCTATCTTACATCCGATAAAATTTTTTTCACAGGCGATGCGCTATACACAAAGGAACTGTGGAAAACATTTCCATTGCCATATTCCATCGACCCTTTACTAGTAAAACAGTCTCTTAAGAGAATCGGCAGCATTGAATTTGATTACCTTGTTCCAGGTCATGGCAAGATCCTGTCTAAAAGGGAGGCAACAGAAGAGATAGAATATCATATAGAGAAGATTAACGAGATAGATGACCTTATCCTAAAGCTTTTGGAATCTCCCTGCTCAACTGAAGAGATAATATCAGACGTCTTATCATCACTTGAAATAGACAATTCTCTTGCTCAGTATTGGATTGCAGTAACTGTTATAAAGAGCCACCTGAGCGCTCTTACCAGGGTAAATAAGGTTGACTTCTTTTTAGAAAACGCAAGGGTTTATTGGGAAAGGGTTAAATAAGCTCAAACTTATCGGCATTAAAAAGCCCATTGACAGTGAGCTTTACATGATCAATTACTTCAAGCGCCATAAAGCTTAGCGTGCCAAACAGATCTCGCTTAGCTTACAGCCATTTTTTTTAACAATAGCGTTCAACCTGCCCAATTCAGAAATTAAATTGTCTTCATCTAAGTTTGATAATATACCAGCAAGAGGCAATACTACTTGTGTAAAATATTCTCCATCAAAGTATACAAGCCCCCCCTCTAAGGAGTTAAGAAATGCTTTTGAAAATCTTTTTTGCTTTGTATTAAAATTGTCTATTATTTTACCGTTAACTATTACCTTACAAATCTCAAATTCTTTAAAATCCTTAAATAAAACAAGGTTGGCGAAACTTCCCTCTTTGACTTGAGAGTAAATATTTAAGCCATAATGATTAAGAGTGTTATATGAAATTAGATTTTCTCTTATGCCAACAGAGGCTTTAATAAATATATTTCTTTCAAAGTCTGGTATAAAACAGTTATTAATTGCAACGTCAAGCATTACTTGCCTCTAGATTATCTTAATTTAACAATATTTCAATTGTATCACCAACTCTTACTATACCTCCCTCTTCTACCGATGCAAAATAACCCTCCTTTGGCATTATGCAGTCACCTATTCTATTATAGATTGCACACTTTGTGTGGCACTCTTTTCCAATTTGACTAATAGATATTATAGAATTGCCCAATTTCAATTTTGTTCCTATTGTAAGTGTGCTTAGATCTATATCAACAGTAAAATTTTCTGCAAAATCTCCAAAATTCAAGTCCTTATTTTTTTCTCTAGCTCTATCTAGACTAAATATGCTTAAAAGGCTAACTTGTCTGTGACCAAAGCCAAAATGTGCATCGCCTTTAATCCCAAAATTTTTTACCAATAAAACTTCATTAACTGGTTTTTTAATATCGCCCTTTTTCTTGCTAACATTTATAGACAATATTTTTCCCATAATTAATCTCCTTAAATAGGATAGTTTATTTATAAACTTAATTATTAGACTTATAAAAAAGCCACTAAAGTGGCCTTTTTATAATTTATAAAATTTATACAGGAAGATTAAGCTTCTTTCTCTTCTTGTTTATGTGATTAATCATCAGTTCTGCCATCTTATGCGGATCAGTATCCACTGCAAAACAGGCACCGACTACGTTAGTCAAGCCATTAAGTGCCAGATCCGTGACGAGTTTGCTTCCAGTAATGTTTGGAGTCACTCCTAAGACAGTATAAACACCGCTTGCTACAAAATAAAGCCCAATAGAGAGTGCCTTTTCCGAATACCACTCAGGCGCTGATCCTGCCACGGGAAGATCAGAGATATCGACGCCAAGCTCTTTTGCCACCAAACCGCAAAGGTGCAATATTCTTGAATTGTCTACGCAGCTTCCCACATGAAGTGCAGGAGGTATATTAAGAGCCTTACAGACTGAGCTCAAACCAGTACCAGCAAGTGATGCTGCTTCAGGCATATAAAGTCCTGCTTTTCCCATAGCTACAGCAGAACAGCCCGTTCCTAAAACCAGAATATCATTTTTTATTAATTCCTTTGTAAGAGTTACGTGACAATAATCGTGTTTCCTTCTCGGATTATTACATCCAACAAGCCCTGCAACTCCTCTTATTTTCCCTGACTTTATAGCATCAAGAAGTGGAGCAAGGGAACCGCCTAAAGCCTCCAATATTGCCTCGTTTGAAAAACCGCTCATCATTGAAACAGGTTCAACAGGAATTAAGACTCTGTTTTTATCCCTCTTCTTATAGAGCTCAATTGCCATTTCAACGAGCTTTTGCGCCTGCGTTCGAGCGTTCTTTACGCTAAACTCTACATGCTCAGCTCCTGGAAATTTCGCCTTTGGAGAGGTAGTAACCATTTTGGTATGATAACAATTCATAGCGGGTATCAGGCCTGGCATTATACACTGATAATCTACTATGACTAATTCTACGACGCCTGTAGCGATAGCCAACTCTGTCATAAGGTGATTTCCAGCCATCGGTATACCCTGTCTCATTAAAAGCTCGTTGCCAGTGCAGCAAAGACCTGCCAGATTTATACCCTTTGCGCCTGCAGCCCTTGCCCTCTCAATGTTATTTTTATCCCTAACTGCAGTTAAGACTGCCTCTGAAACTATAGGGCTGTGCCCATGAACGAGTATATTGATTTCGTCTTCTTTAAGAACTCCCAGGTTAACTTTTGACTCTACAGGCTTAGGGGTGCCAAAAAGGATATCAGATAGCTCTGTTGCAACCATTGAACCGCCCCAACCATCAGACAGCGATACTCTTGCCGCATGTAAGAGCAAACTTACAGGATCTTGATCTACTCCCATATGAGTTCTGTGCATCATTTCTACCACTTCACGATCAACGCCTCTTGGCGATATAGTCAGGGATTCCCAAAGCTTTCTCCTTACCTCTGGCACCCTCATAGTAAACCCAATATTACCCTTCTTTATACCAAACTCATCAAAAAGTGTGCTGGATAGATCCTTTGCTACTTGCAGAGTCTCTTTCCCCTCCGTATTAATGCCTAATTCCTTGGCTATCCTTAGAAGCTTATCTACATCTCTAATCTCATAGCTTTGCGTTTCTGAGTTTGCAACCGCATCAAGGGTTTCGAGTAGATCCCTTCCATGATCAGAGTGAGCCGCAGCGCCAGCTGCAACGCCCCTGCCAAAATTTCTCGCCACAATTGTATCTGCATTAGCACCACATACGCCAAGACTTCTTGCTTTACCAGGTACTATTCTACAGGGCCCCATAGAGCAATTTCTACATGAAAGGCCCTGCTTACAAAATGTACACTGTGGTTGCTGAGCTTTAAACCTATCCCAAACAGTAACAACGCCGTCCTTTTCGGCCTTTTCGATCATAATCTGAGCATCTTTACAGATACTTAACTCTTCGATCTCTTCCTGGCTTCTTGCCATTTTGGTCCTCCTTATTCAAAAATTTAAATATATCAGAAAAAACAGTATCGCAATATTTTCTTTGCTCAATATCTAAGATACACGAATTGGAAACGCTGACTCTTACAAGATCTGGAAGAAAATCTATATAATTTACTCTATCAAAGTAATCAAAAGCATCAAACTTAAGATTGACCTGAGATACTTTATTAAAGATAAGAAATTTTTTTGTTAATCCAAGTTCAGATGCCATTAAAGATATACTTTTTGCTGTCTTAAAACTTATAAATGTTGGTTCACTAACAACTATTAAAGCATCCATACCCTCTACTGTACCTCTACCTAAATGTTCGATCCCCCCCTCCAGATCTACCAAAATTATTTCGTCTCTCTCGAGCAATATGTGCGCGAGAAGGGCTTTGAGAAAAGCATTAGCACTACAAGAACATCCACTACCTGCTGCCTTTATTCCACCAAGTATCAATAACTTAATATTGTCTTTTGTAACACAGTATCTTTCAGGGATATCCTCTACTTTTGGATTTAGATTTATAATACCGCTCCCCACTCTGGAATTAATCAACTCTAACTCTTCTGATATAGGAATTGGCAATTGACCTTCAGAAAACCCTAAAGCAAGACCAAGTGTCGCATTTGAATCGGCATCTATCAAGAGCACATCTTTTCCCTGCCGAGAGAGATAATCAGCAAACCACGCACAAACAGTAGTCTTCCCTACCCCGCCTTTACCAGCTACAGCAATCTTCAAAGTTTACCCTCCTTTGGGTAAATCCTATAATACTAGCTTAGATTATGAATTATTATACCAATAACTTTATATATAAAAGATTAAAATATAAATTAATAAATATTATTAAGTTATAAAAATTTTATATAATTGTAAAATTAAATTTGAAGAATTATTTTTCTACTAACTCGTCCTCTTCCCAGACACCACTTTCAATCCCTCCATCAGGAGTGACAAGTTTGCCCTCGCCATGTTTTAAATCTTCTTTCCACTCCCCCACATATCTTGTCATATCTGGTAAAACCAGCACGCCGAATCCATGTCTTTTACCATTAAAATAGCCACCTGCATACCAGGAACCATCCGAATAGGTAACCACAGCTCTACCCTCAGTCCTGTTCATATTAAACGTTCCTGCAAATCTCGTGCCGTCAGCCTGACAAAATATACCCTGACCATTAAAGTGGTCATGATAAAATTCGCCTATATAGAAAGTTCCATCAGGCCATGAAAATTCTCCCTTTCCCTGCTTTTTGCCTTCTACCCAATCCCCTTCATAGTAGCGCCCATCAGGGAAGCTAAGCCTTCCATAGCCGTTCTCTTTATCATCCTTCCATTCTCCAACATATTGTCTCCCATCGTGAAAAGTAAAGATGCCGTAGCCATTTATCCTATCATTCGCCCATTCACCATCATATTCATCGCCAGTAAGCCATATTATTCTACCTCTCCCATGTCTTTTGCCCTGAACAAAATCTCCTTCGTAGATTGTGCCATCAACATAAACTAATTTGCCTTTACCATGAGGTTCATTATTTAAAGTAGTCCCTTCATAAATTGCTCCATTTTCAAATACAATTTTTTCATTAGCGCTGTTCTCCATAAGTATCCCCTTTCAATTCACGTTCTCAAATTTCATAACGCAGTTACACTAAAGATTTTTTTAGTATAACAAATTTTTTAATACTGAGGTTAAATAAAAAATTTAACATATAAAAAGTTTTAGAAATAAGTTATATAATACAGTAGTATATAAAAAACCAGTTGTTATCATGGAGGTTTTAAATGAACTATAGATACCTTTTCTTGCTAACAATGGGTCACCTCTTCACCGATCTAAATCAGGGCGCTCTTCCCGCTTTATTGCCATTCATGATATCGTATCACGGTCTGAACTATGCAGCTGCTGCAGGACTTATTTTCGCTGCTAATTTTTTGTCTTCTGTAGTTCAACCAATTTTTGGAGTAATGGCAGACAAGCATGCAAAGGCATGGATGATGATACTTGGAATTTTTTTGGCGGGATTTGGCATCGGCCTTTCAAGTTATATACCAAATTACTTAATATTGTTTTTTATTATCTCTATAAGTGGTCTTGGCGTGGCAATGTTTCACCCTGAGGGCGCTCTCTTAGCGAACAAGCTGGCAGGTCAAAAAAAGGCAAGCGGGCTTTCACTATTTGCGCTTGGTGGCAATGGCGGATATGCATTTGGACCAATTATTGCTACTGTATCAATACTAAATTTTGGGTTTCATGCTACTATTATTTTATTTTTCTTAAGCCTATTTATGGCAATTATACTTCTACCTCACATCCCATTTTTTGATAAAATACTCCAAAGCCCAAAAGAAACTAAAACTCTTTGGGCAAAAAATACAAAAAATCAGATTAAAGCATTTTTTATATTAACGATGATAGTCTTTTGTAGGTCTGGTATATTCTTCGGATTAAATACATTTATTCCTCTCTTTTGGATACATCATTATCACGCTTCACAAACCGAAGGAAGCATTGCATTAACTATTTTCTTTTTAATGGGGACAATTGGAACAATTTTGGGTGGCAATTTAGCTGATAGATTAGGATACGTCAATATCGTAAGATCTGGCTTTATTTTACTTTTACCAGCCCTTCTTGCTTTTCCTTTTATAAACAATCAGGTTTTGGCAATGATATTTCTATTGCCTATAGGCTTTGCAGTATATATGGCGTTTAGTCCAATGGTAGTTCTTGGTCAAAAATATCTTCCAAATAGCATGGGTTTAGCATCGGGGATAACAATAGGACTTGCTGTTAGCGTGGGAGGTATAATTGCACCTTTATTAGGAGTATTAGCAGACAGTTTTGGGCTAATTTCTGCGTTTTATGCGATAGCTATAATACCTCTTATAGCCGTACCCTTATCCTTTTGCCTACCAAAGGACTAAGATTCTATGTCTCGTTCCTTTACATATGTTTTTAACACATTATATACAGCTTCGTGATGTGAACCCTTGTCCAAATACATCGCATCGTCAGCTTTTCTAAAGATCTCTTGCATATCATCTCCAGGCACGTGTCCAAATGCCACGCCAAAAGAGAGATATAAAGGCACATGTTCGCCTTCAGTTAAGCCGGAAACTTTTTTTAGCCTATCTATGGCTTTGTTTAAATCGTCGTTTCTATAATCAATACAAATTACCGCAAATTCATCTCCACCAATTCTACACACTTCTCCAAGTTCTTTAAAAATACTTTCTAATAAACGAGCTGTACGAATTATTAGGTTATCTCCTTCTGCGTGCCCTATCCTATCGTTTGCCCATTTTAAGCAGTCAATATCAACCACAACTATTGCAACTTTTCTTCTTAGTCTTGAAATACTAAGCTTAGCTAACTCCTCTTCAAAAAATCTTCTATTGTATATTCCTGTAAGAGAGTCTCTATAACTTAAAAATTCAAGATTTCTCTGATATTCAACTTTGTCAGAAACATCTGCCGCTGTGCCAAAAAGATAAATACCGTCATCATCAAGTAAATATGTCAAAAGTATTTCTAAATATATTAAGTTGCCGTTTTTATGAAGGCCTGTAATTATAGAATGAAAACGATTGCCCTTAATTGTACCTTCATCAGTAACAGCAGACTTTATTGCCTCTTGCCCATCCTGAGTAAACAGATCAAGTAGAGATTTTACCAAAAGTTCTGCAATAGAGTAGCCAAAAATACTTGCAAATTGTACGTTTGCATATCTAAAGGTAAAGTCAGGCGCAAGCATAAATATTCCAGTAAGCGAGTTGTCAACTAAGGCCCTATATCTTCTTTCTGCAGATCTTAATTCCTTATTAACAGCTTCTAGCTCTTTATCCTTTTTATCTAATTGTGTCCAGATGTTTACAATATTATTAAAAAGTTGCTTAAACTCTAAAGTAAACTTTTCTGAATCTATAGAATCTATCTCTCTGACGTCCTTTTTTGTATCATTAAAAACTTTTTCAAGGACTTTAAGGGGTTTTGATACTTCTTTATAAACAAAAAAATAACTAAACAATAGTAACATTAGAAGTACAAACAAGCTAAATAGTACTCCAAAAAATGTTAATTTTATAATGCTTAAGAAAGAAAAAGAGGATATGGCACAATAAATAGACCATCCAGTACCTGCCAATCTTACTTCACTGCCAAGCCACCTGTCAAAAAATATAAGCGATAAAAAATTAATAGGATTTAATAAAAAGCTCTTGTAATCATTTCTTGTAAATTGATAAGAATTCCCAGGGGAAGAAACAAGAACATTTGAGTTCTGATCTAGTAAAGCAAATCTAATATTATAACCATTACCGATTAGTGAACTATTTATAGGATTTATCAGCTTATATAAGGTCTCAAGCGGAATTGTTGCAATTATCACACCTCTTATAAAATTTTTTTCTGAAAAAACCGGCACAGCAAACGTTATTGCCTTTTTATTACTTATCCTTAATAGAAGAAGTCCTGAGAGCGCTTTCTCTCCTTTCATAGCATCTATAAAATAGCTTCTATCTGCTACAGAAACATCTTTTATGCTGTTTGAAGAGTATATAATTTGACCAAACATATTAGCATATGCAATATTTTGAGCTTCCGGAAATAAACCCTTTAGATTCTTTAACACTGTTTCTGAATCAAAAGATTCGTTCTTTATACTATCAATAGAAGAAATTATTTCAAGCTTATAGAATTCGCTTGAAATAAAGTTCTCTAATGTGCTTTTATACCTTTCGGTTACAGAGTCAAGGGCATTTGAAATATCACTTTTCACATCCTGGTATTGGATAAAAAGAGTACACAAAAAAAATAGAAATGGAATCAAAAAGGATACTACAATTACTATTAAGAGCCTACACCTTATACTCCTTAGGTTACAATTTGTAATAAACTTCAAACTTTATCCTAAATGCGTCTAAACTGAAACCGAAACCATTAAACTCTTAACACGTCTGATATAGTTTATGGTTTCAGCATATGGAGGTACTCCGTTAAATTTTTCAACAGAACCTGGTCCAGCGTTATACGCTGCAAGCGCTAAGTCTATGCTTTTAAAAGTTTTTAATAAACTGGAAAGATATTTAGCCGTCCCCCTTAGATTCTCTATCGGATCAAATGGGTTTTCAACCCCTAAGCCTCTTGCAGTAGACGGCATAAGTTGTCCCAATCCCATTGCCCCATCAGGAGAAACTGCATTTGGATTACCGTTAGATTCAGCTAAAACTATTGCCTTTAACAAGCTTGGCTTGATGCCATATTCATTAGCTATTTCTGGAAGTTCCTTTTCCCAATCACTTGAAGCGACCTCTTTTAGTTTAGTTTTATTAAAGCTTGCGTTAGTATCCTCAACGTTGGATAAAGTAGGACTAATTTCTGATGAGAACACAGCACCAGAAGATGAGATCAAACCGCTAAATTTCGAAGAAGAGCCATTAGATAAATTCTTTTTACTTTTTGAATTTTCAGTTTCCCTTAAAACCTTTTTAAAGTCAGTCCTATACTCCTCTTTAAAAGAGCCAGAGCTAGATATCAAACCTGAAATATCAAGCCCCTGTTTCTGAACCACCCTTTTCATTCTAACCTCCATCGATATTTTAAAGCTAATTTATATAACTAACAAAGTCTTTACAATTACTTTTTACCATCTGATACCACGTTCATCCATATTGTAAATTCTTTAGAAAGACTTCCCAATAGAGATTCATAATAAAGGGCGTTGTCCAGAAGCATTGCGTTTTCTCTTTCTGGATCTACGTCATTGCCATTGATATATGTGCCTTCATTTCTTTTTTCTACTTTAAAATCTTCGCTAAGATTAGGAATATTTGACATATGAAGTGGATTTGTTCTCTTTAAGGGAAGACTATCACGATCTTCTTCTAGAGCTTTCTTTAGTTCAGACATAAAATTGATGTCATAAGACTTATAATTGGGCGTATCGGCATTTGCTATATTTTGAGCAAGAACTTCATTTCTCTTATATGCTCCTGAAAGGCCAAACCCTAATATTTTAAAAACGGGATCATTAATAATCATTAGTCTAACTCCAAAAGCTGTTTGTGATCGATAAAAGCCTGAACCACCTGAGTGTAAATGTTTTCAAGATGCTCTTCTTTAATATTTAAAACTTCCATAGCTTTTGGTTCTAATCTATATAAAAGCCCGTCAGCGCCAATACCCTGACCACTCATTAAAGCAACTGCATCTGCAATATGTACTATACAAACAATATCAAGGTATTCCTTAGCATCCATAGGGCTGTGATGGTGAGAAATAGCTTCAATTAACATTGTAGGTAAATTCCATTTTTCTGCAACTTTACCTCCAAGATAGGCATGATCAAAACCAAGAACAGAAATTTCAGCCTCCTGAAACGATTTACCTTCATCTACCAGTTCATTTATTGTCTGAAACTCTTTTTGAACAAATTTGCCTATTATGGTTTTCCCTATATCATGAAGTATGCCAGCCGTAAATGGTTCTTCTGGCTTGGGGTATTTAACTAACTTTGCAAGAGTTTTTGCGCCAATTGCAACCGACATAGAGTGCTCCCAAAGCGCTCCCTTTTGAAGTTCATATCCCTCAACTTCTTTGGATAAATGTGCGTGAAGCGCTGCTGCATAAAGGATGTTTTCAACAACTCCAAATCCCAATATCACAATCGCTTCAGTAACAGTTTTTATTCTTCTAGCATAACCAAAATAAGCAGCATTTGAAAGTCTTAAAACTCTTGCAGTGAGCGCCTGATCCTGACTTATAACGTTTGCCAAACTGACAGCCGTTGACTTCGGGTCCTTTATCACATTTAAAGCTTCTATTACTATGTTTGGCAAGGGGGGTATATCGGATACTCTATCTAAGATCTGTTTCATGTTTTCCTGTGCTTTTTGAGAAAGATCTATCATCTTTAGCCCACCTTTATGAAATTTTTCTCTTTAACAGCGCTCATCAAAGAAACGGTATCTACAATTAAGGCAACTCTTCCATCTCCTAATATAGTAGCACCAAAAAAGCCCTTTACTCTGTTCACTATGTAACCCAAGGGCTTTATAACGACTTCTGAATTTCCAATAAGATCACTAACAGACAGAACAACATTTTTGTCAGAGGTAGAAACAACAACAAGAAAATTGTCTTGAAAATTTTCTTTACCTGGAGTTTCAAATATATCAGCAAGCCTTAAAACCGGCAAAACTTCTCCTCTGAACAGGGTTACTTGTTGCGATTGTATGGATTTAACCTCTTCCTCCTCTAAAAATCTCGTTTCCAAAACAACATTCAATGGTAGGGCATAAACTTCTTTCCCAACTTTAACGAGCAAAGCCTGTATAATAGCAAGTGTAAGAGGGAATTTCAAAGTGAACCTTGTGTACTCGCCAAGCTTGCTGCTAAGAGATACAGATCCATTTAACCTTTCAACTACAGACTTTACTACATCAAGGCCAACTCCTCTACCAGAGACTTCAGAAACCTTGTCCGCTGTAGAAAAGCCAGGAAGAAAGAGAAGTTCGAATAAAGCCTGATCATCCATTTGATCCAATATGTTGGGAGACACTATATCTCTTTTTTTTGCTTTTTCTCTAATCTTATCTGGATCTAAACCCCTTCCATCATCTTCAATCTGGATAACAACATAACCCTCTTCTTGTTTAGCCGAGAGTTTTAACCTACCCTTCTCTGGTTTTCCTTTAGCTTTTCTTTCTTCTGGCAGTTCAATACCGTGATCCAAAGAATTTCTGATAAGATGAACAAGCGGTTCACCAATTTCGTCTATTATTGACTTGTCAAGTTCTGTCTCCTCTCCAGAAACTATAAAGTCTATTTGCTTATTTAATTGATGTGACAAATCCCTAACTAATCTAGGGAACCTTTCAAATATGTGCGACACAGGAAGCATTCTAGTCCTTAGTATTTCATCTTGAAGTAGATTAATTGTCCTACCCATATGCGTGGTCACTTCAGCAAGAGAAGTCACCGATTCTGAACCAGAGAGAGCCTCTTCAACATCCTCACTGATTTTAATAAGCCTGGTCCTATCTATAACTAACTCTCCTACAAGATTCATTAGATTATCAAGCCTTTCTACGCTAATTCTAATAGTCTGACTCTTTTTAAAATCAGCTTTAACTTTTATTTCGCTTTTTTCATCCTTTTCTATACCCCCCTGGACTGCTTTTTGTATATGTTCTGTTCTAGTAGATTCATACGGCATTACTTCAACCATCTCAACTTCTGCAATGCTTTGTACAACATTTTTCACTTCTTCTTCGCTTGACTTAGTAACTATATAGTAGACGAGATCCAAATCAAACTTTTCCTGCTCTATATCAGTTACAGATGGCACAGTCTTAAATATTTCTCCCAGTTGTTCAAGAGACTTTAGAACCATATACGCTCTAGGGTATTTCATCTGGCATCCCTGGGAAAGAGAAAACTTTATAACAAAAACGTTAAGTCCTCTTATAAAAGCTTCATTGATAATACCAGTTTCAATATCATTTAACTCTTCTAAGGAACGTGTAATATCTTTTTCTACTTTAGAAGAGGTCTTTGAAACGCTTAGCTCTATTGAAGAAGTCTTAGCTTTTTCTATCATTTCTATAAGATCAGTATAATCTATATCTCCATTGTGACCTTCTTCTATATCATCTACCGCTTCTTGTATATAATCTAAGCCTTTAAAGAGTATGTTTATAATATTTTGATTCAAAGCGATTTTTGAATTTCTCACCATATCCATCAGGCTTTCAAGACTATGAGTGAACTTAGCAAGAGAGTCAAAGCCAAGAGATGCTGAAGATCCCTTTATTGTATGAGCAGCTCTAAAAAGAGATTGTATAGCACCTGAGTTATTTGGATCCTTTTCTAGCTCCAAAAGAGACTTTTCAAATTGATCTATAAGTTCCCTTGTTTCTTCTAAAAATACCGATCTATACTCGTTTACATCAATATCCATAACTTCCTCCTACTTGCCTGCCTCTAGCATCTTTAACCCTTCTTCTTCTTCCCCCTTAAAAATCAAATTTATGTCTAGTAGAACAATTAATCTTTCGTCAACCTTTGCAACCCCTTTTATGTATTCTGCATCAATTCCTGAAAAAATCGGCGGAGGGGGTTCAAGAGAGTCAGAAGAAAATCTTAGAATTTCAGTTACCAGATCGACAATAAAACCCACTATATTGCCTGAAGTTTCTACGACTATCACTCTAGTATCCTTGGTGCGCTCTGTTTGACCCAGTTCAAATCTTTTTCTAAGATCAACAATAGGTACAATTTTACCTCTTAGATTTATAACCCCTTCTACAAAATCAGGCGCTTTTGGCACTCTTGTAATATCTTGAATCTTAATTATCTCTTGAACTGACGAAATTTCAATACCATAAAATTCATTTGCTAATTTAAAAACTACAAGTTGAATCTCATAAACATCGCTTGTTAAATTGTCTTTTCCCAAGCTTAAATACCCCCTTTAAAGTCTTTTTTAAGTTTTTCTAAGTTCAAAATAAGATCTACCTTTCCTTTGGGAAGATTAAGTTTCCTAGAAATTTCAATTTCTGACAAGCCTTTATAAAAAAGCTCTATCACGCTGTAATAAACACCATTTTGGTCAAGGGGTTTGGGAGAACTGTTTTCAATATCAGCTTCAAAATCAACTCTTTTGTTTTCTTCTGCTTTAAGTTTATTGCTTATTCCTTGTTTTTTTACGATACTAAGAGAGTCTTTTAGCTCATAAAGTATTTCTCTCATCTCACTTTCAAGTTCTAAAATTTCGCTTTCGGATGGTAGCTTCGAATATAAATTTCTCAGCTTTATTTCCCGAGTATAAAGAAAGAAAATAGATACACCCAATACAACTATTTGAAATAACAAAATCAACAACTCCATCTTTAAATCACCACATTTAAGCCCTTTTTATTTTTACCTTCTTCCCCTTTAGTCTGTCTGTGAGAAACCTTTTTTACTGAGGAAGCCTTTTCGATTTCCTCTGTTTTCTTCACTTTATTTCTATTCTCTTCAAGGATCTTTTGGAATTGAATAGCCATTGACTGTTGCAAAGCATCAGCTCTTGAGCCGGGGTTGGAAAGTTGTGCCCTCCCTGACTCAGTTATTTGCATAAGCACTCCCTGCATATCAACAGAGCTAATCATTTCTTCTCTCACCTCGATTATTGATATTTTAAGTATATCATCAAATTAAAAGGTGTATGACTCATTGGTCAACGCCCTTTTTGCCCTTCAAAAGATATATTCGGGCAATTATTTTTGCAACTGCCTCATATAGTCCTACTGGTATATCGTCACCAACGTTAACTTTGTATAGATCTGCAAGGAGTTTTGGGTCCTTTATTTCGGGAACATTATGACTTCTTGCTATATTTATAATCCTTTCAGCAAGTTCATCCTGTCCCTTAGCTATGACCCTTGGGGGTCCTTTTGATTTATCGTATTTTAGAGCTACAACTCTTTTTTTAAATTAAATCACCTTCTTTCTTTTCTTGTAAACAGTAGCCAAAATGCCTGCAACAGCTTTATAAAATTTTTCGGGAATTTCGAAATTAATTTCTACTTCTTTAAATAAAGCTCTTGCAAGAGTTTCATTTCTCGCTAATGGAACATTATTTTCTTTAGCAATTTGAATAATCCTTTCAGCTATTATTCCCATTCCCTTGGCTACTACTTTTGGAGCCTTAAACTTTTCTGGATCGTAGAATATGGCAACTGCTACGTGAGTAGGGTTGGTTATAATAACATCAGCTTTGGGCACTTCTTGCATCATTCTTCTTCTAGCCATTTCACCTTGTAATCTCTTTATTCTTGCTTTTATAAGAGGATCTCCTTCTGTATTTTTAAATTCCTCTTTTAGTTCCTGTTTGCTCATTCTAATACTCTTTTCATATTGCCATCTTTGAAAAAGATAGTCAATTAAAGCAAAGAAAAACAACACCACCATAGTTTTTACGAGAATTGATGAGACAATCTTTATTACAATTTGAAATCCTTTATGAATATCTATGAAACTGAGATTCAAAATTTCTGGGGAAACTTCCAACAAAGAAGAAATTAGAATATATGCAAGAATCAGTATCTTAATTGTAGGTTTTAAAACCTGGTCAACAAAGCCTCTAAAAGATAATAACCTTTTAAAATATTTTGTTATATCAAGATTGGAAAATTTTGGCATTAAGACCTGTGGGGTTATTACAAAACCAACCTGCAATATGTTTGAAAAAAGTGCCATAAAGAGAGCGCCTATTATTGGCGGAACTGTAAGAAGCAAAAAAGCCACTATAAAATTGTGATAATATAAGTTTAAATCAAAGTTGTCAAAGGAAAAAAAACCTTTCCATACATTGAACCAGCTATTAAAACCTATGACTAAAAAAAATTGTAAAACAATGTAGCTTCCAAAGAATACTAGAATACTGGATAACTCCTGTGATTTTGCCACCTGCCCCATTTTTCTAGCCTCTCGTCTTCTTCTTTCTGTAGCGGGTTCTGTCCTGTCTCCTTCATCGAAGGGCATTGATTAACCCCATAGAAACGTTATTCATATAATTGAAACATTGATTTATAAATGGCACTGCAAATCCCAAAAATATTATTATTACAACGCTGGTTATTAGAATCTTTAAAGGTAAACCAAGTAATAAGACGTTCAGCTGTGGAGCAGTTCTAGCCATTATTCCCAGACTCAGGTCTATAAGAAACAAAATTAAGACAACTGGCAAAGCCATCTCCAGACCCGCTGTCATCGTCCATATCAAAACGCTCATTAAAAGGTTATAAGAGGGTCCAGATTTTATAAATTGGCCAACAGGTAATACATAATAGCTTTCAACAAAAATTTTTAAAAGAATGTAGTGAAAATTTCCAATTAAAAATATTAAAAGGCCCAGTAAAGTAAAAAAATTGCCATAAACGGATGTCTCAGAACCCATTTGGGGATCGTAGAATGCAGCCATACCCATTCCTGATTGCATATCAAAAAAGCCCCCTGCAAATTCGAGGATCCATAAAAAAAGATAAAAGATAAACCCCATAAAAATTCCTATTAAAACCTCAAATACCGAGGAAAAAACAAAAACTATTGGATTATCAGGAACGTTTATCTTTATGTTCATAGTAATAAGCATAGAAAAAATTAAAATTATTAAAATCTTAATTCTTGTTGGTATGACTTGAGTGCTAAAAAACGGAGCAACAGCAAAAAAGCCAGAAAATCTAAGTATTGGCATTAAAGATCGGATTAGCATATCCCAAAAAAGGGATATATCAATCATTTTATAATATCAGGAATGCTTTGATATAGTCGAATTATATAGCTTGTCAAAACGTTTAAAGTAAATGGCCCTAACAAAAACATAACTATAATAACAGCCAAAAGTTTAGGGACAAACGATATAGTGATATCTTGAAGCTGTGTTGCAGCTTGAAATATCCCCAAAAAAAGACCAATAAATAATGCCACAAGCAAAACCGGAGCTGTTATCAAAAGAAGAATTAGCATTGCATTTCTTGAAAGATCTAAAGCAAGCCCCTGACTCATTAGATCTCAACCTCACCTCGCCCTATTGTCTTAACTAGAAACCTTCTTTTCATAACATCAAAAGTAACCGTCCTGGCAAAACTTCCTCCTACATCTTTGGAAACAAGTATAATTCCTGCTTCTCTTAGAGAATTTTCTAAGGCTTCAGCATTTCTTCTTCCTATATCGAGAAGTGATGATTCCGATACGTTAAACATCTTTGCCCCGCCTGCCATCTTTGAGCTGATATCCATACTAGAACCATTTTTTCTTAACTGTTCTAAAAGAAAGGTTACTGCGGAATCTGCATATTTAGTAGGCATATCACTTCTTCCATTAGAAGATGGAAGCATAACATGGGCCATAGCTGCTATACGCTTTTTATTATCAATAAGAACAAGTCCAATACACGAACCGAGACCTCTTGCACAAAGGATATCGCCCGCTTGGCCAACAGCCCATTCTCCCATTCCACAAAAGTATTCAGCCATATCAAACGCCCATCCCAATTGATTCTAAAAGTTTTAATAAAGAATCAGGTTCGAATAATACTACCAAAACGCCAGCAATTCTAATTCCATAGGCAATCATGCTGGTTTGTATAATTAAGACCTTGTCACCTACAGCAGTTAAGGATATTATTCCGTCTAAAAGTGCACTGTTCATATCAATTGCAACAGCAGGAGGACTTAATTCAAAGGTCATTCCAGTAAAGGATGAAAGGGCTGTTATGTATGAACCGGACATGATGTTACCTATTTCAGAAATTGCTGACATTGTCATTTCATCAAATTCAAGTTCATCAGGACTCATTCCCATAAGCATACCTGCTATAGCCTTTGCGCTTTGAACTGGCCAAAGATAAAGAACATGTCCCTTCAAATCTCCAGAAATCGCAAGATATACTCCAGCCACTTCCTTCTCCGGACTATCAAATATGTTAGCAGCCTCATTGAAAGTAGCAAGTTTTGCTTCAACAACTTCCATGTTTATCTCAGTATTTAAAAAAGTTGAAAGAGCAGTAACAGCATTCCCCGCACCAATGTTACCCAATTCCTTTAAAGCATCCAGGTGATCAGCCTCAAGCTTTTCGTATCCCATGGAACCTCCTCAAACCTTTCTATATATAAATGACGAGACATATTCCAGGGAAAATCTTCTTGCATCAAAAACCCGTTCAGTAGCTCCTACAAAAAGAATTCCCCCTATTTTAAGGCATTTGCTAAGATTAGCGTAAACTTTATCTTTCGCCTCTTCATCAAAATATATTACCACATTTCTACAAAGTACAATATCAAAATCCAATCTTGGCGGTTCACCTAGAATAAGGTCTCCCTTTAAAAAGGTAGTATGAGCTTTTATTTCATCTTTAATCTGATATCTGTCTCCTGACAATTTAGTAAAATATTTCTCAATTAGTTCTAATTTAGCGCTTTTAAAAAAATCTTTAGTATAGATTCCTGCTTTTGCCTTTTCAAGAGCCTCTTCATCAATATCTAAGCCCCAAATATGATACTTTATATCATTAAAATATTCATTAAGTATTATTCCAACAGTATAAGCCTCTGCACCGACAGAACAACCAGCACTGTATACTCTTAAAATATCAGTTTTTTTTGCTAGTTCTGGTATATATTTTTTTAACTCATCAAAAAGTTCAGGATTTCTGAAGAATTCAGAAACATTTATGGTAAACTTTTTCTTAAATTCTTCAAGTGCTCCAGGATATGATTTAAGGTAGTTTAAATATTCTTTAAAACTCTTTAAACCTAGAAAACTCATCCAGAGAGTTACTCTTCTTCTCACTTGATTTTCTCTATACAAATGCAAAGGAATATTAGTTAATTTAAATATTTCTTCAGTAAATTCCTTATAATCTTTTTGTTCGTCCATTACCAGCTCCTAGCAAATCCCTTTAATTTCCAACAAATTCCATTATAGCATTAGGTATCTCAGATAAACTTACAACTTTATCATGCAAGTTAGCTCGAATAACCGAACCAGGCATTCCAAAAACTACACAAGAAGCCTCGTCTTCAACATAGACCTTTCCACCAAAACTTTTTACAATTTTTGCTCCATTTGTGCCATCAGAACCCATTCCCGTCATTATAATAACCAGGAGTTTTTCTCTAAACACTGGTGCAAGAGTTTCGAGTGTCATATCCCCTGCAGGTCTTAGACCAAAATATGCCTCTGTTTTACCGTCTAAATATATTGATTTATCGCTCTTTATTCTTAAGTGGAAACCACCTTTTGCTACAATTCCAGCGTTTACAAAAAGAGATTGCCCTTCTTCAGCTTCACTTATAGGAAAGGGACAAACTGTATTTAAGCTTTCCGCAAAAACCTTTGTAAAACCAATAGGCATATGTTGAACAATTATTAAAGATGCATCAAAATTAGAATCTAATTCTGATACAATTTTTCTAATCTGTGGTGGAGCACCAGTAGAAGCAATTATTGCAACAGCTTTGTTTGCAATTCTTTTTTCTACCTTAACAACTGGCTTTTTAAATGGTAAACACTCTAAACATGGTTTTACCCTTATTTTCCCCTTTGCAAGATACGCTGCCTTAATTTTTTTTAACAATTCCTCCCTAACGTTTATTAGGCCCAATGGAGGATTAATCTTCGGCACGTAATCGAAGGCCCCATAGTTAAGCGCATCTACGGTAACCTGAGCACCTTCTGTAGTAGAAGAGCTAAGCATAATGAATGGGATCCCGCTATTAGAAAATTTTTTTAGAACGTCAAGCCCAGAACCATCTGGTAAGATGACGTCAAGAGTTACTACGTCTGGATTAAGAGAACTTATTCCTTCTATAGCATCTTTGACCTTACTGGCCTCTCCTATAACCTCTATATCGCTTTCATCCTGGAACATTCTCTTAAGAATTGATCTTATTACTAGGGAGTCTTCAACAATAAACAGTTTTATTTTCAAAGTTTATTCCTCCTAAATTTTGAAACTTGCAATTAAACTTTTAACTAAAAGAGACCAGCCATCTGCCAGTACAAACAAAAGTATCTTTAAAGGCAAAGAAATCATTACAGGCGGGATCATCATCATACCCATAGACATCAAGATGCTTGCAACTGCAAGATCAATTATAACAAAGGGTAAATATATTACTATACCGATTATAAATGAGGTTTTTAATTCGCTTAAGACAAAGGCGCTAATAACAATCGTTGGAGCAATCTCGTTTACAGAGTTTGGTCTTGGAGTTTGAGAAAGTTCAATCATTAATGAGAGATCGCTTTTTCTGGTATTATGAAGCATAAAGTCCCTAAGAGGAATATAACCCTTTTCAATTGCGTCCTGAAAAGTAATCTGTCCTTTTTGATAAGGAGTATAAGCATCTTGTTCAATTTTTTGAATTATCGGCGTCATAATAAATAGCGTTAGAAATAAAGACAGACCGATTAAAATCTGTCCGGGAATTATTTGCTGAATCCCCAGAGCATTTCTTAAGAAACCGAATACTATTACCAACCTTAAAAAGGATGTAGTCATCAAAAGAAGCAAAGGGGCGAAGGCAAGAACAGTTAAAACAAATAAAACTTTAAGAGAATTTGCTATATCATTTGGTGAACCAGCACCTAAGTCAATATTTATATTTGGAGCAGCATTAGAAACATTATTAAAGTTAAATATTATTAATAAAGCAATAAAAAAGAAAAATACTAAGCTCTTCTTCACTGTCAGTTTTTATTTAATTGCTTTACTTCTTGTCTAAACTTTCTTAATATATCTAAAAAGCTACTTTTTACCAGTTTCTTATCATAATTTTCTTTTTCAGGAATTATGCCTAAGGTATCAAATTCTTTTAAGAGTCTAATTTCACCGTCTTTTGATAAAGAGAGAAGAAGATATTTATCCATAACTTCAATTATAAATAGTTCAGAGTATGAAAGTGATACCCTATCTACAATGCGAACAAATCCATTTAAAGATTTGGGTATCGAATAATCTACTTTAAGCTTGCCCCTAAGTTTTCTAATAATTAATAGTGGAACAAGAACTAATAAGACTAAAAAAGCAAAAAACCTTATAAGATAACCCATTATGTTGGGACTTTCTGAACCTGGTTGAAGCCTTTCTGAAGTATTTGTTAACAGTAAAGAAGAGTCATTCGAAGCTGAATTATTATTTTTAGCTGCTGTAGTTACTGGAGTTTTAGGGTCTAGATTACTTTGAGATGTTTTATTATCGATGTCGCTGTTTACTGAAGCTTTTGGCGATTGATTAACATAAAGCAAGTTGTCATTTTGAAGTTCTTTTGATGTAGAATTCGAACTTAAAGTTAAATTTTTAACAGTTTCTGATCCTGTAGAAGGAGTTTTATTATATACTTTATTGTCTTCTGCAGACGAATTTCCTGTTTGGTTGATTCTAGCATTTAAAACGTATACGTCATTTGGATTTTTATCTTCAAATTTTATATAAGAAGATTCGTCTTTCTGAAAAAAGGAAGGAAGTGGACCTTTAATATCTTTTTGAATAGCAAAGGAACACGAATTAAAGGATAATACTAACAAAAAAATTAAGAAAAAGATACTAATAAGGCGTATTTTCAATTTAGGAAAGCGCCTTCCTTACAGCCTCCAATACCCTGTCAGGTTGAAATGGTTTAACGACAAAGTCCCTAGCTCCTGCCTGTATAGCTTCAATTACTATAGCCTGCTGGCCCATTGCAGAAACCATGATAATTTTGGCATTTGGGTCAAAAGCCTTAATTTCTTTAAGCGCCCAAAGACCATCCCTTTCTGGCATAGTAATGTCCAGTAATGTTAAATCTGGCTTTAACTCTTTATACTTTTCCAGAGCCTCTAAGCCATTCGTACCTTCTCCAACTACTTCATGCCCATTTTTTGTTAAAATATCCTTTAACATTTTTCTCATGAAAGTAGCATCATCAGTGATTAATATCTTTGCCATAACTGCCCCCTATCATAAGTTTTAAGGTAAAATATTATTGCATAACAAGGTTAGTAAAGTAAACATCTTTTACGATATCACGACCTACAATTTGGTTAAATTTTTGAAATAACATCTGCCTTAATCTTTCTTTGCCTTGTGAAGTGATTAAGTCCTGATATGTCTGACTCGACAATATAATTATAGCAGCATTTCTTAATTCTGGAGTTAAGGCATCCAAAATTGGTTTAGCCTTTGGTTCCAAAACAACTTTTTTACCTTCTGCTGCTGCTGCCTCACTCTTAATGGGTATTTCTTCGTTTAGTTCAAGGACGATGCTTGCCTTTAAAAATCTCCCATCTTTGGTATTAACTACAAACTCTTGTAAAGGATAGGTAAAAAATATTGGTTCATGTTTTTCCTTTGGGGCTGGTTTTGGCATTAACATATTTGCTATATAAAAACCAATCCCTCCACCCAAAATCACAAGAGTTACTAAGATAATCAACATCTTTTTATTTTGAAACAATTTCATCTCTTCCTCCTGTGTTAATTTTTTATTTCTTTGTTATAAGGATATCAATTCTTCTATTTTTTTGTCTACCTTGAGGGGTATCATTCGAGGCTACAGGTCTGGTATCGGCATAACCTGCTATAACTAACCTAGAAGGAGATATCCCCTGTTCTATAAAATATTTTGCCACCGAAGCGGCCCTTGCAGCAGAAAGCTCCCAGTTTGAAGGAAATTCTACCGTGTGTATAGGAACGTTATCAGTATGTCCTTCAATATATACTTCGTTATCAATCTTTTTTAAGACTGCTGCAATTTTTTTTAAAAGGGGAAAAGCATCAGGTTTAAGATTTGCCTTTCCGGAATCAAATAGAATCTTATCGGTTAAAATAGAGACCAAATATCCTCTTTCAGTTTGAATAACCGAAAACTGATTGGGATTTAAAGATTGCCTTAAAATTTCAGCTATTTTTAACGAAGCTTCCTGTGCCTTCAAGGCAGAATCGGGAACTACAGGAGCACTTTGTGTGGTAGAACCAGGTTCTCCTATGACAGAAGACCCTCTATCAAGAATAGTATATCCTCCAAATGCTTCTCTTAGGGCCTGTGCGGTTGCAGCAAATTTAGAAGCGTTTATTGTAGCCATAGAAAATAGCAAGATAAAAAAAGCCATTAGAAGAGTTATCATATCTGAATAAGTTAGGAGCCATCTCATGCCACCTGCGCTATCATGACCAGCTCCATGGCCTTCATTTGAATTTTTCTTTTTTTTAGCCACCAGCAGATGCTCCCATCATATTTAAAAGTTTTGTTGCCTTTTTTGGATCGATTGATGTTAGCTCAGAAAGTATGTCTGAAACTTCTTTGTTATTCATATTGCTTAAAATTTTTGCTGCCTGGGAATCGTCCATGTTGTTTATTATTTTAGCAGCATCTGAGGGGTCCATATTTGAAAGTATCTTTGCCTCCCTTTGCAATTTTAGCGTTTCCTGTTGTTTAAACTTTTCTGCGGCTGATTGAATAATATTCTTTTGATTTTGTGTCATTGAAGAGCTAGTGTTATTAATATTTTGCGATTGATCTGCTTTAGGTTGATTTTGTGGTAAGGTGGTTGATTGTTCAGGACTTGGATTTTGCATAACTTCAGGACTGGGTTGGGCTTTTTCGGACCTTTGAGATGGCAAAAAAGGAAATTTTACTGTGCCACTAAAATAAAGTCCTGCAACCGTTCCCAATATAGCAACTATTAAAAAGCCTATAATCATTAACCACTTCATCAGTAAAACTTTAATTCTCCATCTTCAATTCTGATATTAGCACCTCTTATTTCTTCTTTAATCTCTTGAGATATATCCGCAATTGTTACAATAACGCCCGGATATATTATTTCCGAAATTATCCTTCCGCCCTTTCTCTCTTCTTTGGTTTTAATTATTTCATCTTTAACTTTTTGCAAAGATTCAATTTGATTTACATAATTTTCTAATGTTTTTTGAACATTTTCAAGTGCTTCGGCTTGTGATCGAAGAAACTTATCTTTTTGTCTTTTCTTTAAGTAAAGAAACTTCTCTTCTAATTCTTTTGCTTTCTTAATTTGCGCCTCAATAGACTTTATTCTATTTACAATACTCTCAAGTTTTTCTCTTAAGCCAGGTACTACTCCTGCGCTTACCAGAGTTTTTGTGTGTTTATAAGAACCAATAACTTTTGCTCTAATCTCGATGCCAGCTTCCACACTACCACCAGATATTTGAGAATTCCTGCCCTGCATAAGAACTTTGCCACCCGCTGTAATTTTAGAAAAAAAGGCTTCTGACTCTATTAAAACATCTTCACCTGCAAAAACCTTGCCATTATGAATAAACCTTATATTAACAGACTTGCCAGCCTGAATAAAGCCTTTTGTCCCACCTTCAAATCCTGATCTAACTATTACGTTTCCCTTTGATTTAATAACAGCTTCTTCAACTATTCCAGATACTACTACATCTCCGTCTGCTTCAACAGAAAAGCCTGACAGTACGCTACCTCTTATATTAACAGAACCTTTGAAAACAATATTACCTGTTGCAAAATCTATATCCTTGTCTATATCAAGAGTTTGTAAAACTACTACTTTCCCCTCAATAAGTCTTGGTGTACCCGCAACTTCTGCAAATATTGAAAGCCCATCTTCAGACAATTTCGCTCCCTTTCCAGCTACAAATTTTGGATTAAAGGGTTTTTTTGGCATCAAAACTTTCCCTGTAACGTCATGACCAGGTTTTCCTTCTACTGGAGGAGTTTTTATAGCAAGAAGATCTCCTTCTTTTACGTTAAAGATAAATCCTAAATCAAAGTAATCCACATTTCCGCTTTTGTCTTCCTTTGGTTTTATTTCAGCTTTCAAAGGAAATTTGTATTCAACTTTGCCATCTATGGGATCAGTTGGGTTTTCACCTCTAGCAATTGTAACGATAGACCCAGGATTGTTTATAGCTTGTTTCAGAGCCTCTTCGTCTATACCGAAATTTATTCCACCCTTTGTGAGATATTGTTTTAATTCCTCAGCGCTTGGCAAACTTTCCCCCTCTTGAGGCCTAATACATATTGTAGCGAGCATTTTGTCAACAGAAAGACCTAGATCTATGTTCATTTGTCCCCCTCTAGTTGGGATTTTAACTTTATTAAAGCTTTACCGTGAATTTGAGATACTCTTGAAATCGATATATTTAAGATTTTTGCAATCTCATCCAAAGATAAGTCTTCATAATAGTATAGATCTACAACTTGCTTTTCTCTTTCGCTAAGCGTTTCAATAGCCATTGATAGATCAATATAAGAATTTTCTGAATTGGAAAAATCTCCTTGAAAAGTTGAAAGTGCATCTATTTCAGTATACCAACTTAGCAACTCTTCCTGGGTTATATTTAAATAATTAGCAACCTCTTTGTCATTTGGGTCCTTACCAAGCAATACTTTTAAATCACTGATAGCTTTATCTATTTTCTTTACTTTAGAACGCGTTCCTCTTTTTAACGGGTCAATTTGTCTTAAACCGTCAAGAATTGCCCCTCTAATTCTATGCGTAGCAAAGGTTTCAAATTTGAGGTTTCGAGATTCTTCAAATCTTTCAATTGAAGTAAGCAGCCCTAAAATTCCATAGTTTAAAAGTTCTTCAAATTCTACTTTACCTTGTATACTTGTATATATTTTTGCAGCAATTCTTTTTACTAACGGCAGATAGTTAAGGGCAAGAAGGTTCCTATTTTCCTGGGTTGAATTGTTTCTATACTTTATCCAGAGAGCCTTCTCGTCTATCATCCTTTACTCTCAAAAAATAAAAATGGAATCAAATAACCCACCTTATCCTTTCAAAGCCTTTACTAAATACTAAATATTTAGTTTACCAAATAACTTCTTAATTTTAAAATTACTCATCAAACTCTATACCCTTTTGTTTCATCTCTCTTTGTTTAGCAAAAAGAAATCTAATTATAGAGTCTTGAATCCCCCGATATATATTATCAAAATAAAACGAAATAAAGCCTATTTTTGATTCCTCATCAGTATAAGAATTAACAAATTTTATTTTTTGGTTTATCTTTTTTCTTTTGTCAATTTCAAACTCGATAAAGATTATATAATCTTCTTTTATTAATTTCATTATCTCTTTGTAGTCGCTTGACTTAACTGCTACCCTTACTCCCCCTCCAGAAAGGTCTTTTGTCTTACCTTTAAAAATAATAAAATCTTTGTCTTGGATGTTCTTTTTGATCTTTAAAGTTATATCTAAAATCACAGGCAATCTAAAGAAATTTCTTCTTTCAATTTTTTTAACTTCTTTCGCAGCTTTTAGCGCAAACAAAAAGAGGTTTGTATTGGGTTCCTTTCTTCTTTCTAAAATCAAACTTTGAAATTGATAAATTAGTTTCCCCTTTTTAACGTTTACCAGGACTAAATCCTGTGGGGCTAGGATAAGAGGAAATCCTTTGTTCATTGGAGTTTCTATCCATAACACTTCATCATTGTCCAGGTAAGAAATTAAAGAGCTATAAGGCCCATCGAGTTCTTCTTTATCCACAGATCTAAGTACTAAAAAAATATCAATTTTAGTTCCAGATTTATAAAACTCCTTTAAATTACTAATTCTTTCTATTATCTCTTCGGGCAATTATGATACTCTCTCTTCAAGCATTTTTACATAATCCATAAGGACTTTTGTATAAATATTATTAACTCCTAATTCTTTTAAACATTCAATTGCTCTATTTGAATAATGCCTTGCTAAATTAACGCTTTCTTTCAAAACATTATCATTTTTGACCATCTCGATAACTTTATTTATTCCATCTTCCAACTTTTTCTCTAACAAGATCTCAACTTCTCTTCTCTTTTTAGAAAGGAGCAAAACTGGTAAAGTAACTACTCCAGATCTCAAATCTGAACCCGGGAGCTTACCTAACTTTTTTACCTCTCCAGTAAAATCTAATATATCATCAATTATCTGGAAAGCTATGCCCAAATTTAAACCAAACTCAGCGAAGATATTCCTTTTATCAAGCACGTCAATACTTCCAAGAAAGGCAGAAGAACTAATAAGTCTTGCAGTTTTGTTAGTACACCTAACAATATATCTCTCAATAGATACAATTTTAAAAAGGTCTTCTTGTTGCATTACTTCTCCTTCAGCCATACGCATAATAACTTCTGCCATGAGTCTTACAGGTTCTTTATTTTCTAACAAAGAAAGAAAGTGAGTTATCTTTGCAAGAATAAAATCTCCAGAAAGAATGGCTACTTTAAAGCCGTATTTTCCATTTACACTTAACATCCCCCTTCTTACATTGGATTCATCGATTACGTCATCGTGTATGAGCGTGGCAAGGTGTATACCTTCAACAACAGCAGCATACTTTATAACTTTTTCTACATTTTGATTAACACACAGTGCGCTCAAAAAGACTAGCGTTGGCCTAATTCTCTTACCACCTGCTTCCAATAAATGCAAAGATGCACTTCTTAAGGTATCCACTTCTGTTTCTAAGATCCTCGCAAGTTCTGTCTCTGATAACTTTATATATGATTTTAATTCTAAACCAATTGTAGTAATGTTCATAAATTATCTTCTATTAGATTAGCATTTGATCTAACTACAGCAGCATCCAAAACACTATCTGTTTTGTCTAATTTCTGAAGCTTTATTCCCTTCGCATTTCTGGATAGTTGTTTTACTGAATCTATATCTATTCTAATAACTTTGCCCTTTTCTGTATATATAATCAGATCCATTCCCTCTTTGTAATTTAAAATGGTTGCAAGCTTA
The DNA here is from genome assembly GCF_003057965.1 of Thermodesulfobium acidiphilum. Classification (NCBI taxonomy): domain Bacteria; kingdom Pseudomonadati; phylum Thermodesulfobiota; class Thermodesulfobiia; order Thermodesulfobiales; family Thermodesulfobiaceae; genus Thermodesulfobium; species Thermodesulfobium acidiphilum. The sequence continues at coordinate 8,288 of NZ_CP020921.1, read as the reverse complement.
TTCTTTGATACCCTAACCCCCTTTGTTCCCCTTTTGTGACTGGTAAAGTTATCGCTACTTACTTTTTTACCGTTTCCGTTCTTATCTATTACTATGAAGTAATTTGAATCAGGTACAATTCCTAAAAGTTTGTCATCTTTTGATAATCTCATACCAATAACACCGTGTGAATTGTTCCCCATATTCCTTAAATTCTTAAGATTTGCCAGAGTGGCAAATCCGTTACTAGAATAAAGCAAAAATTTGTCTTCACAAACCATACACGCCCCTACGACTGATTCTGAATCGTTAAGTTTAATTGCAATTACACCATTTCTTCTTTTAGAAATAATATTTTCAAGCTTAATTTTCTTTAAATATCCCATAGATGTAGCTAGTATTATGTCCTTTTTTATTTCGTCTTCCTTAATTTGGACCATAAAGGTTATTTTCTCATCCTCTGAAAGGGGCAAAATATTTGCTATACCTGTACCTCTCGAAGTTCTTGAAAATTCTGGAATGCTATATGCAAGAAGTGTATAGGCCCTACCTTTTGATGATATGAACAATATTCTATCTTTGTTCGACAAAACTATAGATGTTTGAATTCTATCTTGAATTGCACTACTCTTTTGAATGCCGTCAATGCCTTTGCCGCCTTTGTTTTGCCTTTCAAAAACATCTTTTTTCATTCTTTTTATAAATCCCAATTTGCTTATTGTAACTATAACTTCACCCTCAGGTATGTCTTCTTCAAGGATATCTTCTTCTTCGAAATCTAAAGAAATTTCAGTTTTTCTCTTATCAGCAAAATTGGATTTTATCTCAATAAGTTCATTTTCCAAAATTTCTAAAAATCTTCCTTCATCGTTTAGTGCAAACTCGGTTTCCTTGATTTCCGATAGAGTTTTTTCAAGGTCTTTAAGAATTTTTTCCCTTTCTAAGGATGTTAATCTTTGTAATCTTAAATCGAGAATGCCTTGGGCGCCCTCTTCTGAAATTTGGAGGAATTCACAAAGTTTCTTTTTAGCTTCTGTGGGATTAAGAGATTTTTTTATAATTTCTATAACCTGATCAATCTTTTCTAATGCTTTTGATAGGGCACTAAGGAGCACTAATCTTTTTTTTAAATCTTCTAAAATCCTTTCTAATCTCTTTCTCTGAATATCCTTTCTAAAGTTAAGAAAGTGTAACAATACATCCTTTACAGGTAATACTTTTGGAACACCTGCTACTAATGAAAGCATTATTACGCCAAATGTTATCTGCATTGTAGTGTGTTTGTATAATTTTTTTATAACTTTTTCTGAACTTGCCCCTTTTTTAAGTTCTAAGACAATTCTTATTCCTTCTCTTCCTGATTCATCTCTTATTTCTGAAACTCCATCCAATCTCTTTTCCTTTATAAGCTGATCTATTTTTTCAACTAAAATAGCCTTATTTACAGAATATGGGATTTCACTTATAACCAATTTATTTGATTTCAAACCCGTTTCTATTTTATATCTTCCTCTTAAAATAACTTTCCCCTTACCAGTTAAAAAGTATTCTTTGATCCCATTTTTTCCTACTACTATTCCTCCTGTTGGGAAATCCGGCCCTGGTAAAACCTTTAACAGCTCTTCTTCGGAAATTTGAGGGTTTTTTAAAATTAAAAGTAGCGCATCAATTAATTCTCCCAAATTATGTGGTGGAATAGAAGTAGCCATACCTACAGCTATTCCTGAAGCACCGTTTGCTAATAGTTGAGGAAATTTTGCGGGTAATACCTCTGGTTCCTTTAGGGAACCATCAAAGTTATCCTGCATTGGTACAATGTTAAAGTTCATTTCTGAAACAAGGGTATTTGAAATTTTTGCAAGTCTTGCTTCAGTATATCTCATTGCCGCTGCATTATCTCCGTCTAAAGATCCAAAGTTACCATGACCATCAATTAAAGGATATCTATATGTAAAATCCTGAGCCATCCTTACAAGTGCATCGTATACAGCTGTATCTCCATGAGGATGAAATTTTCCTAAAACCTCGCCAACGACCCTTGCGCACTTTTTGTGAGGTTTATCGTATGTCATGCCCATTTCATTCATTGCATAAATGATTCTTCTTTGAACGGGTTTTAAGCCGTCTCTTATATCGGGTATTGCTCTACCAATTATTACGCTCATTGCATAGTCTAAATATGAATCCTTTACCTCTTCTTCTACAACCCTTATAATTTCAGACATCTAAGTTTTTTACCTCCCGAGCATATCTTTCAATAAACGCTTTTCTATACTCTACATTATCTCCCATAAGGATTTCAAAAATTCTATTAGCTTCGCTTGCGTCATCTATATAAACCCTTAAAATTGTCCTTTTTTCAGGATTCATTGCAACGTCCCATAGTTGTGATGGAGTCATTTCACCTAATCCTTTAAATCTTTGAATTGAATCTGGGCTTTTTATCTTAGAAAGTATGTCATTTAGTTCCTCATCGTTCATAGCATACATCCTCTCCTTCCCCTTTCTAATCATGTAAAGGGGTGGTTGAGCTATAAATACTTTCCCCATTTCGATTAATGGTCTGAAATATCTAAAAAAAAGAGTTAGAAGAAGTGTTCTTATGTGCGAACCGTCAACGTCTGCATCGGTCATAATTATAATTTTGTGAAATCTAAGATTTTTTATCCAATCTGATACAGGTATGTCTTCCTCATAAAAAGGTAAACCAATTGAAGCAGCAAGAGCTTTTATTTCCTGGTTTGCTAAAATTTTGTCTATATTAGCCTTTTCAACGTTTAATATTTTTCCTCTTAACGGAAGAATAGCTTGAAATCTTCTATCTCTTCCTTGTTTTGCAGATCCACCTGCACTGTCGCCCTCTACAATAAACAGTTCACATTCTTCTGGTTTTTTTGAAGAACATAGTGCAAGTTTTCCGGGTAAAGAAATACTAGATGTAAAGTCATGTTTTTTCCTTACCATGTCCCTAGCTTTTTTTGCAGCCTCTCTGGCTTCTTTTGCGGCTAAAGATGACTTTATTATCATATTAGCTACTTCTGGTTTTGATTCTAATTCTATTATGAATTTTTCCATAAGCTTTTCGACGGCGTTTTTAGCTTCTAAAGAAGAAAGTTTGGTTTTTGTTTGCCCTTCAAATAAAGGCTCCTTTAATTTTACTGAAATTACTGCTGTTAATCCACTTCTAATATCTTCTCCTTGAAAATTTTCATCTTCTTTAAGAATCTTTTTTTCTTTTGCATATTGGTTAGTTAATTTTGTTAAAGAATTTTTAAATGCTGTTAGGTGTGAACCACCTTCCTTTGTGGCAATGTTATTAGCAAAACAAATTATATTTTCATAAGTTGAATCAATGTGTTGAAGTGCTATATCAACGTAAACCTCTTCATATTCACCCTGAATAAGTATAGGTGGGGAATATAGAGGTTTTGAATTTTTATTTAGGTATTCAACAAAACCCAACAAACCTCTTTCATCATAAAAAATTTCTTTTTCATTAATTCTTTCATCTAAGAAAATTATTTCTAGGCCTGGATTTAAAAATGTAATTTCCTTAAATCTTGCTTTTAATTCGTCGGCATCCCAATTTATGTCTTTGAAGATTTCTTTATCTGGTAAGAACTTTATTTTAGTTCCATGTTTATCGCTTTCGCCTATAATTTTGATTTCTGATATTGGATTGCCTCGTGAAAATTCCTGTGTAAATATTTTTCCATCCCTATATATAGTCGCAATAAACCTTTCTGACAAAGCGTTTACTACTGATATACCAACCCCATGCAATCCTCCAGATACCTTATAAACTTTATCGTTAAATTTTCCTCCAGCATGAAGTGTAGTTAACACTAATTCAAGAGCATTTTTATTTGTTTGTTCGTGTATATCTGTTGGTATGCCTCTACCGTCATCTTCGACAGTTACATAATTTGATTTATGAATTGTTACAGATATTTTTTTACAATATCCTGCCATAAACTCATCTACAGAGTTATCTACTACTTCATATACCAGGTGTAAAAGTCCTTTAATTCCAACTGAACCAATATACATTCCAGGTCTTTTTCTTACTGCTTCCATTCCTTCTAGAACTACGATGTCTTTTGAAGTATATTTCATGAATTTATTCATCTCCTTTGTTACTTTTGTTTTCTTTTGTTTTTATTATCTTATATATGTTCATTATTTTTTTTCTAATATTTTCATCTTTTATTTCTATAAAACAATTTGGATAATTTATTTCAATATTAAATAAATTGTTTATTTTTTTTATTTTATCCTGCTTATTTGTTTCGAAACTTAAAGTTTTGAATTTTAAATTCTTAATATCTATATCTAGCTTCTTTTTAATTCTATCTATAATTGTATCCGAATAAAGCGAAATTTCTCTACTTATTGTAGGATGAGTTGTTGAAATAGTAAGAGTTTTTTGACTTAATTTTATTGGTTTAGATATTTTTGATAGTTTTAAACCTACTATTTCATGCCAATTTTTTTCTATAATAAAACACTGTTTTAAATTTTTTGGTATTTGGTTTAAGATTAGTAAGCCTATTTTATCCATAGTATTTAATTATAAAAAAATCTTGTCAAAATTTTCTAGATCTAATTCAGAAGTGGATGTGATAAAAACATAGTCATTTATTTTCTGGATCCATTTTAAAAGGATATCTAAATTTGTTTTGTCTAGGAAAGAGTTGATTTCGTCAAATAGTGAAATACAATTGTATTCTTTAAAAATATTTATCTTTGCAAGGTGAAGTGCTAGTGAAAACTTTTTTATTTCACCTGTAGATAAAAAAGTTGAATTTATATTTTTGATTTTTACTGAGAAATTATCTCTTGATGGGTTTATTATATTTCTTTTGGTTTTTGCTTCAATAATATCCTTCTTTTCCATTTCTTTTGATTCTAAACTTTTATAGTAATTTATTTCTATACTTTCTTCTTTAAGTAAATCTTTGGTATTTAGAATTATATTATTTAAAACTTCTTCTCTTAAATTTGATATTTTCTTTGATAATTGTGTTAATTTTATATCGTAACTTTTAATAAGTTCTCTATCTTTTTTATTTTTTAAAATATAGTTTTTTTGTGTGTTTAAAATTTTAAGATCTTTATATATTTTAGCATTATCTGGATTTATATTAAGTATAATTTCGTCGAGAAATTTTCTTTTATTTCTTGGTTCTTGTGATAAGAGTAAAGAGTCGAATGGATTTATATAAAAGACTTTAAAGTATTGCCATAGTTCAATATTTGAGTTTAACCTTTTGTCGTTTACTTTTATTATTTTATTTTTGTTATTAATTATGATTTCTATTCTTTTTCCGTAAACACTATTTCTTATGAGTGCGTTTTTTTTTGAAAATTGTATTAGATTTTGATTGGGTACGTTATTTTTTGTTTTCCCCCTAAGAGTTAAATATATTGCTTCTAAGAGGTTTGTTTTTCCGGATGCGTTTTTTCCTATAATTAGGTTTTTTTTGTTAAAATTGAAAAAATTGTGTTCAAAGTTTCTAAAGTGGTGTATTTCTAATATCATTTCTTATTTTTTATCTTTCTGGTCTTGCAGGTAGGGTTATATAAGTTGTATTTAAATTGTTTTCAATAGTAATTGGTTTGTTTTCATCTTTATATGTAAACAAAATTTCTTCCTCGTCAAATATTTTAAGTCCGTTAATTAGGTATGATGATTTAAAAAGAAATTCTATGTCTTTTATTTCCTCTACGGGTCTTACTGTAGTTTTTGTGTTTATTCTTGAATCTGATGATTGAATGTTTAACGTGTTGTTTTGTAAAGATATTTTTACTATTTCTGATTGTGATGAAGTAAAAATTAGTTTTTTTATGAAATCTTCTTTATTTACGTAAAATTTGTATTTATTATCAGTTGGGATAGCTTTTTCGTAATTTGGATACTCGTAGTTAAGTTTCTTTACTGAGAGTATTTTTTGATGTGTAGACAAAACCCAATGAGTTTGGGTTTGATATGACGTAGGCATTGTAGCATCAAATTTTATAACCTCTTGTGCACATTTTTTTGATATTGTAAAGTTCATATCTATTTCCTCATCCAAATTTATTTTATATATTGCCAATCTAAAGCCATCTGTGGCTGCTATAGTAAGGATTTTTTCTTTTGTTTTAAAGTTTACACCGCTCATTTTTGAATCAGAGCTTTGTGAGCTTGAATTTATAACTTTTTCGATTGCCTGTTTTATTATATTGAAGTTAATAACTTTTGGTTGTGCCTTTGAAATATCTATTGGGTCTGGGAAGTTTGGATCTTGTTTTAGAGGTATTGTTGCTAATAAATCATCACCTTCTATTATAAGTTTTTCATTTTGGAATTCAAAGTTTATTTTTTCATCTGGATAATTTTTGATTAGATTTGCTAATTCATTTGATTCTATGAGCACGGGATCTATTTTTATTTCTTGGTTTGTTTTAAAAATATAGGTTATTTCTACTTCTAAGTCGGTTGATCTGAATATTATATGTTTGTCCTGTGCTGAGATTTGGATGTTTCTTAATATTTCTACAGGATGCTTTTTTATATTTTTTGAAAGGTCCTGTATTAGTTTGTTTAATTCATTTGTTTGTAGTTCAAGTTTTATCTTTTTTTGATCTTCTTTGTTATTAACATTGTCTTTAATTTCTCTCATTATTTAACTCCTTTTTAAGTAATAATAATAGTTCTTGTGGATATGTTGATAACTTATTTTTTTCGCATAACAGTGCGAATTTAGATGTTGAAAACTTGTTTATTGATTATTTAATATGTGGATAATTTTTATTAGTTTTAAAGTTATTAACCTTTTATTAACATTTATCCACATAATATTAACAAGTTATCCACAAGTTATCAACATTTGTTGATAAGTAAAGCTTTTTTAAACTGACTTTAAAAAAGATCTTATTTGTTCAATTATTCTTTTTAGGGTTTGGTCTTTACTAATGTCTTCTTTTATTCTTTCATATGCATGTATTACTGTGGAGTGATCTCTGCCAAAATATTCACCTATTTGTGGAAGTGAATTTTTTGTCATTTCTCTACATAAGTACATTGCAATTTGTCTTGCATTTGCTTGATGACTTTTTCTTCCCCTACTTTTCAAATCCTCTAGTTTAATTTGCATTACTTTTGATACTGCTATGGCAATTTCATCCATAGTTGGTAAGTTATTTAATTTGTTGTCTTCTATATTTTTAAGAGCTTCTTGAGCGTGTTTTATAGTTACTTTCGATTCTTGGTTAATTGAACAAAGTGCCATGGACTTTGTAAGTACTCCTTCTAATTCCCTAATGTTTGAAGCGACTTTTTCTGCAATTAATATTAAAGCTTCTGGTTCTATATCTATATTTTCAATTTCAGCTTTTTTTTGTAATATTGCGATTCTGGTTTCTAAATCTGGGGGTTGTATATCTGCAATTAATCCCATTTCGAATCTTGTTCTTAATCTTTCCTCTAAAGTTTTGATCTCTTTTGGGGGTCTATCTGATGAAAGAACTATTTGTTTTCCTGATTCATATAGAGTGTTAAAGGTGTGAAAGAATTCTTCTTGTGTTCTTTCTTTCCCAGCTATAAATTGTATGTCATCTACTAGTAGTATATCTATATTTCTATAGTGTTCTTGAAATGAATTAATCTTATCGTCTTTTATAGCATTTATAAACTCGTTGGTAAATTTTTCACTTGTTATATATAAGATATATAAATTCGGTTTTTTAGTTCTTATTGTTGTAGCGATTGCTTGAAGGAGGTGTGTTTTTCCTAATCCAGCACCACCATAAATAAAAAGGGGATTATAAGCTTTCCCGGGATTATCGGCTACTGCAAGAGAGGCGGCGTGTGCCATCCTATTTCCTGGGCCAACTACAAAAGTTTCAAATGTATATTTTGATAAAAAGCCTTTCTGTTCGTTTCTCTCTATTTTATTATTTCCTTCTAAATACTCTTCCTGACTTAAATTTCCTATGGATTCATCTACTTCTAAGTGTAATTTTAGATTTTCTCCTTCTAAAATGTCTTCGATTATATTTTTTAATTTGCCAGATTTTTGTTCGATATAAGTTTTAATAAATTCATTAGGTAGTATTAGTGTTAGTTTTTTTTCTTCTTTATTTATTATTGCCTTAGAAGGTTTTAGGAAAGCTTCTACTGTAGGTTTTCCCATCTTTTCTTCTACTACATCTAAAATTTCTTGCCAAATATTGTTCACGTCACCTAACCCTCTCGTTATCATTTACCTCTTTTAAAATTTGTAGATCTATTTTATCATAGATAGGTTATCGTAAATATTTAACAA